>NZ_JBJXRK010000018.1:0-46535 GCF_046224405.1 Gudongella ferriphila
TAAGATCCACTTCTTTAAGAAACTAAATGCAAATATCAGAAACCTGTAACAGGTTTTGTTGATGTGTGCAGATTTAGACTAATGAGTGGATAGTATAATATTTGTTGTATGTAGACATGTTTGCCTAAGGATTACCTGCTTTAAATGGATTGTATCCATTCAGTGAAAACGGGTGGTTTGGCATATGATGTTTAAATGTACTATCCTCTCTAGACACAGGGAGGATTTTTATGTTGTTGATAGAGTGTAAGGATATTAAGAAGTATTACGGTGACAGGCTGATTCTTGAGATTGATGACTTGAAGATATATGAAGGTGACCGTGTGGGGATTGTTGGAGTAAATGGCTCGGGTAAGACGACCCTGCTCAATATAATTAGTAAGATGATTGATCCAGAACAGGGCTTTGTAAGAATCCATGGAAGCAGCTCCTATATTTCCCAGATTGAATCTCCTGATAAGAATAGGTTAAGCGAAGAAATGGCATCCAGGTTTGGGGTGGGTAGCCAGTGGAAGGAATCCATGAGCGGTGGTGAAAAAACAAGGTTCAAGGTTGCTGCAGCCCTTGAGGAAAACACGCTGATGCTGTTTGCAGATGAGCCTACGAGCAATGCAGATTTGGAAAGCATAATGCTGATGGAGGACTGCTTCGGCTCCCGTAAGGGTACTCTCGTTTTAATCTCCCATGACAGACGATTTTTGGATAAGCTATGTAACAAGATCATAGAAATTGAGGATGGCAAGTTAAGAAGCTACAAGGGAAATTACACTGCCTACAGGGACCAGAAGGCACAGGAAATCCAAAGGGCGAAGTTTGAGTATCAGGAGTACGTGGATGAGAAAAAACGCCTGCAGTCAGCCATTGGAGAAGTAAAGGGAAAGAGCAGTTCAATTAGGCAGGCGCCCAAGAGAATGGGTAACTCCGAAGCAAGGCTTCACAAGATGGGAGGTCAGAGGGCAAAGGCTTCCTTGGACAGTGCAGCCAAAAATATCCAGAAAAGAATCGAGCATATGGAGAAGAAGGAAAAGCCCAGGGAACCGGTCAGAGTAAAATTTGACATTCCGGATTCAAGCAAAACCCATAGTAAAATTCTTATTGAAGGGAAAGGTCTTAATAAATCCTTTGGCAGCAAGAGGATATTTGATGATGCAGAGTTTATGGTTGATAATGGAGCAAAGATTGCTTTACTCGGTCCCAATGGCTGTGGAAAGAGCACCCTTATTAAGATGATCATGGATAGGGAAGAGGGAATAAATGTTGCGAAATCAGCAAAGATTGGATATTTCAGTCAGGATTTAAGCATACTGAAGGAAGAAAGGTCAATAATAGAAAATGTTATGGAGAACAGCATCTATCCTGAAACCTTTGCAAGGATTTTACTTGCAAGGCTCCTGTTTAGAAAGGATTCAGTCCACAAGACGATTAAAGTATTGAGCGGTGGGGAAAGGGTCAAGGTATCCTTTGCCAAGATCCTCATGGCGGATTTCAACATGCTGATTCTGGATGAACCTACCAACTATCTTGATATTACAAGTCTGGAAGTAGTGGAGGAAGCATTGGAGGAGTACAACAGAACACTGCTCTTTGTTTCCCATGACAGGGAGTTTATCGGAAATGTTGCTGACCAGATAATGACTATCGAAAATGGAAAGATTAAGCTATACAAGGAAAGCTATGAGGAGTACAGGGAAGGAAAGGATAAATCGGTGGATCATGGGCAAGAACAGATTATGGTCCTTAAAAACCGTCTGTCTGAGATCATCAGCAGGATATCAATGCCTTCAAAGGAGGATGATTTGGTGGCTCTTGAATTGGAATATAAAGATATTTTAGGGAAACTGAACAGAGTTAAATAGGAAGGTCCCATTACCTCTAAGTATAAGGTGATGGGACTTTTACAATAAATGGAGTAATACTCTTCTTGTTTGGCAAAGTTCCCTGAAAAAGTGAGAACCATCATTTTATAGAGACAGTCTTTGAACCTTTTCCAAATAGCTTTCCATATCAAATTTTCTTTCCAGTCCCTTGTCGTTCATATATCTTATTTTACCGAAGATATTCCGTTCCTTCCAACCTCGGTCATGCTTTCCGAAGCACCAGGCAACACCTGCAAAGCCATTGGGGTCCCTTCCGTCAAGACTGTACTTATTGTTGAGGTAAATGGCTGCATTATAAGCCTCTTCAGGAGTTTTACTCCATTCAAGGATTTTCTTGCCCCAGTACATTCGCATATATCCATGCATTTTGCCGGTAAGAACCATTTCCATCTGGGCTGCGTTCCAATATGGGTCATGGGTATGTGCTCCTTCGAGGTCCTCCAGGGAGTAGATATATTCTCTCGCATCCCCTTTATGGTCTTCCAGTGTATTCCTTGCCCATTCATGAAGTGAATGAATGGTATCATACCCACCATTGTAGTATACGAAGTTCATGCTAAGCTCTCGTCTCACAACCAGCTCCTCCAGGAAGTCTGCCTTGTTATCATCCTCAATTTCAAGGAATCGATTGTAGATGTATAGAGGTGAGATCTGCCCAAAGTGAAGATAGGGGCTTAAATTTGACGAATAGTCAAGAGAGGGGTCGTTTTTAAGCTGGCTGTATTTTGAAAGCTTGTTTTCAATGAAGTCCTCAAGGAATACCTTGGCCTGGTTGGTACCTCCAATAAATCTATCCACAGGCTTGACCGTCCTGTCAAGGTTGAGCTTTTCAAAAGCTGTATCCAAATCTTCAACATCAAGTTCATCAAAACCTACATCCAAATTCAAGGAGGAAATTTTTACCTCCTCCTCCTCCAAAGGAGCAGCAAATCTATCAAGAAGCTTGTTAAGCTTTCGTCTTAAGGTTGCAGCGGAATATTCCCCCTTGTCAGAGACCGTCTCTACTGGGACGATTACATTTGTCTCAACTTGTACAACAGGACATTCTGCATGGGTTGAAAGATAATCTCGCCACTGCCTTTCAATCCTAAGGTACCCCCTGTCCACGACAATCAAGGCTGCATAGGCTGAGAGTTCCTCGGCCCCTCTCTCGGGAGAGATTTTTCTTATGATCATTTTTACCTTTCTTTTCTCAAGCTCCATCTTGACTTCCCTAAGCCCTTCTAGCATAAAACGATAATGCCTCCAGTTGGCCTCTGGGAAATTGTCAGTGACACCGAAATAAACCAAAAGAGGTTTGTCAAGATCATTTGCCTTTTCAACCGCATATTGGAGAGCATGGTTGCAATCAACCCTCTGTGAGCTTTGCATCCAATATATGACATAGGGATTATCGGATAGTTCCTTTTTGTTGAGTGATTGTATTCTTTCGGGTTGCATAATTTGAGAATCCTCCTGGTTTTATATTTAGTAACTTATACCCAAATTATATTTTATGGATGCCGATAGGTAGAAATAATCGGCATAGCTAAAAAGATTTAATGGATTTTCCCTGTATGTGGGTATATGTACGAGAGAAGCTTAAGGTCAGAATGTCATTACTGAAAAAATATAGGAGGTAGTACAATGGATAGAAAGATAAAAAAGAAGGTTACAGGATTCCAGACCCAGGATGGTGCAGGTGTAAAACTGGTAAGGGTGCTGGGACATCAGACTGTTGAGGATTATGACCCCATACTTATGCTTGATTCATTTGACAGCAGAAATCCAAAGGATTACATAGCCGGATTTCCACTGCATCCCCACAGAGGGATTGAAACAATAAGCTATGTCTACAAGGGCAAAATGATGCATAAGGATTCACTGGGGAATTCAGATACTGTAGGTGATGGAGAGGTTCAGTGGATGACTGCAGGCTCGGGAATACTCCATGAGGAAAGGCTACCTGAAAGTGAAAGACTTCTTGGAGTGCAGCTTTGGCTGAACATGCCTGGAAATAGGAAAATGACCCCTCCGGCATATCACAGCATAAAGAATTCCCAGATACAGGAGGTAAATTATGATGGCGGAAAGATAAGGGTTCTAGCAGGCCAATACAAGGATGTCGAAGGCTTCAAATCATCTCATCTACCTTTGGATTATTATGATATACACATAAACCAGGGAGCAGCAATAACAGTTGATACACCAAAGGATAAAGCCATTATGCTTTTTACACTTATTGGTGAAATAAAGGTTGGGGATGAACCGGTTAAGGAAAAGACTGCTGTTAGGCTGACAGAGGGCGATAAGGTTACAATAGCAAACAATGGAAAAGATTTGGCTCAGGTACTATTTGTGAGTTCAGACCATTTAAATGAGCCTGTGGCCTGGGGAGGTCCAATCGTCATGACCAATCAGGAGGATTTGCGACAGGCATTCACAGATCTGAGACAAGGTACATTCCTGCAGGATGGAATAGACTACAGTGACAAATAAAGAGGAGTGTTGCAGATGAAGGTAGATTTCAACATTGAGGATGCAGTTAGAAAAAGATATAGCGTTAGAAATTACGATGATAGAGAAATTGAAGCTGAAAAGAGAGATATGATTGAGGCTTTTATATCAGGTCTTGATAATCCCTTTGGTAAGAATATCAACTTTCATTATCTGGATGGAAATGACATGAAGGATGCGGAGAAACTGGGGACCTATGGTGTCATAAAGGGAGCCAGACAGTATATCGGTACAACAATTAAGCTGGAAGAAATGGCTCTTGAAGCTTTAGGGTACGAGTTTGAGGTAATGATACTCTATCTTGCCCATCTTGGAATTGGAACCTGCTGGCTTGGTGGGACCTTTGATAGAAAAGGGTTTGCGGAAGCGATGAAGGTAAATGAAGGAGACCTCTTCCCTGTGATTACGCCCTATGGCTATGCCGCCGGGAAGAAGCACATTAAGGAAATGGCCATGAGAAAGGTAATCAAGGCAGACCAGAGGAAACCTTGGAAAGACATGTTTTTCAAAGGAGATTTTTCAACTCCTTTAACTGAGGAGGAGGCTGGTGATCTAGCGTTTCCCCTTGAAATGGTCAGGCTTGGACCCTCCGCTTCAAACAAGCAGCCCTGGAGGATAGTTGTATTGGATGGGGAGGCCCATTTCTACGAGGACAGAGAGCCTGGCTACAGCGATAGATTCCCATACGACATACAAAGGGTGGATATGGGCATCGCAGCCGCCCACTTCGATTTGTCTGTTCAAGAGAAGGGAATAAAGGGATATTTTGACTCAAAATCAGACCCAGGCATAGCTTTGCCTGAAAATATGGAATATGTTATCTCGTGGATAAGGGAATAGAATAATATAGTTGAAAACAGGGTTCTCCCAAATATTTGGAAGAACCCTGTTTATCATTTTATGTTTCTGCTGTAATGTCCCCAGCATTCTGTAATTATTTTCCTTGCTGCGAAGCTCGAGGTTAGTGAAGAATCCAGATTGGGTGCAACCTCTACAACGTCGAATCCAATTATGGGAAGCTTGAAAATTCCCCTTAAGAATTCAAGCAGCTCTCTGCTTGAGAGACCTCCAAACTGAGGGGTTCCAGTGCCTGCAGCATATGCAGGATCCAAGACATCAATATCAACCGTAACATATACATGATTAAATTTCTTCATTTTCTCACAGACCTCATCTATCGCATTTGCTATTCCTATCTCGTTAAATTTTCGTGCATTGATTACATTGACCTTATTGTTTTTCATAAAGTCCAGTTCGTCCATTTCAACAGATCTTATGCCTACGAAATATATGTTGTCAGCACTGCCAACGTTTTTCAGCTCAGTAGATCTTCTTGCCGGGCAACCATGCGATAGTCTGCTGCCGGCCAATTGGTCATTAAGGTCAAAATGTGCATCCAGATGGATAATGCCAAATGGTTCGTCCAATGCGTCATCTATTCCCTGGAATATAGGTATTGAAGTGGAATGATCACCCCCAAGCATTGTAAAGAACTTTTTCTTTCTGACAATTTCACTGACTTTCTCCTTAACCTCATCAAAAAGTGCAATCTGGTCATCTCCATGAAAGTCTCCCAGGTCCAGAACCTTTAAGCTATCAAGCAGCTCAAAGTCCTCGGTTGTTGGAGTGATTGAATATGTGATGCCTCTGATTGATTTTGGGCCATCCTTGGCTCCCTGCCGGAAGGATGCCGCCCCATCATATGCCAGTCCAAACACAACAATATCTGCTTCATCAACAGATAGGTCAGGATTGTTCAACCCGGCCCACAAGTCTCTGTCATTTATCATATCCTTTGTTTCCTTCATCATCCACAGCCCCTTTGTATAGTATATACATGCATTTTAGCATATATGAAAGCAAATTGCATAAACAGCTGTCAAACAAAAGACTTTTTGACAATACCTTGCTATAATATTGGTTAGAGGGACTGGATATTTAACCTTATAGCAGGTTGGAGTTGGAGGCAAATATGAGATCGCTGATATTATACTGTTCGGACTACAAAGGCAACACTGAAATGATAGCAGGTAAAATTGCCAAGAAGATTAAAGCGGAACTGTTGAATATTAAGGATATGGACAATAAAGCACCCGATACTCTAGAATATTCCCTAATAGGTTTTGGATCTGGCGTATATAGAGAAACACTTTCACACAGACTATATAGCTTGGTAGAGGATTTGGATTTGGAAGGTAAGGACGTGTTTGTCTTCTCAACCAGCGGAGTGGGGATGAAATACTACAACAACAGTTTAATTAAGCTCCTTCGGAAGAAGGGGGCAAATGTAAAGGGTAGCTTTGCCTGCAAGGGAAGCTTTGTAGCCTCTGAGTTTACAGATAAAAAGATTTTTGATGCCCTTGGAAAACTTTCCCGGGGTCACCCAGATGTAAAGGATATAAATAGAGCGGAAGAGTTTATAGTAGAAGTGGTTGATTCCATATGAAATATAGATCAGGAGGGATAAAATGAATGATTATACCGAAATGGCGAAGAAGATCAATGAAGAAATTATTGAAAACAGAAGAGTGATACATAGATTCCCTGAAACGGGTTTTGAGCTTGAAAGAACCGTTGAATTTGTTGAAAACAAGCTTAAAGAATACGGAATTGAACCAGTAAGGGTAGGTAAAAGCGGAATATCTGCAACAATAGGAAAAGAAGGGAGGACACTTCTTCTAAGGGCGGATATGGATGCCCTTCCAATGAAGGAGGAAACAGGACTACCATTTGAATCAGAAAATGACTTCTGCCATTCCTGTGGTCATGATGCACATACTGCCATGCTTCTTGGGGCTGCAAAGCTCTTGAAGGAAAACGAAGAGAACCTTAATGGAACAGTTAAGCTTATGTTCCAGCCTGCTGAAGAGCTGCTGGCAGGAGCAGTGGATATGATAGAGGCAGGTGTCCTTGAGAATCCAAAAGTTGATGCAGCGTTAGCAATGCACATTTATGTAGGGAATGAAATATCAAAAACAGGAACCATTTCATATGCCAGGGGACCTGCCCTTTTCTCGGGGGATGCCATAAAAATACACGTGAAGGGTAAAAACGCTCACGGGAGCACTCCGGATAAGGGGATTGATGCCATAAGCATCGCTGCCCACATCGTCATAGCTCTGCAGCAGATTATTGCTAGAGAGGTTCCAACCAATGACCAGGCCGTTGTGATTGTAGGTAAGATAAGTGGCGGGGACACTGTAAACACCCTAGCGGGAAATGCGGATTTGGAGGTTTCTGTAAGGGCAACCACAGAGGAGAAGCGAGAGTATCTGAAAAACAGGGTCAGGGAAGTATCTGAAAACGTTGCAAGAACATATAAAGGTGAAGCTGTGGTTGAATTCTGGTATGGAATGGGACCACTATATAACGACCTTGAACTGACAGATGAAATCGTTGGCTATTGTGAAGAAGTAATCGGTGAGGAGAATCTCAACAAGATTCCCATAGCGGTTGGAACAGAGGACTTCACTTCTGTTGCGGCTAAGGTACCGGGAGTGATGATAAACCTTGGGGTGGGAAGTATTGAGGAGGGGTATGCTCTATCCATACACAATCCTGGAATGGTATTGAATGAAGAAGCTCTACATATAGGGGCAGCCCTTTATGCACATACTGCAACAAGATATCTCATGGACAAGGAAAATGATTAATACCCAAAATATTGTTGCATGAAAATAAATTCAACTTTGGGGTTTACAAATCAAAATATCCGTGTTATTCTTATTAATATTAATTTAATATGCTAATGTGATGACAGGAAAGAGTAATCAATGTGAAGGCTTAAAGAGAGTACATGGTTGGTGTGAATGTATGGCAGTCCTTTGATGAACACATCCTCGAGCTGGTGGATGAAAGCCGCAAGGCAAGTAGTTTTATTCGGATATCTGCACCCGTTATAAATGCAGGGGTATAGAAGCTTGTACCTGATGAGGATGATGTCGCGAGACATTGTCAAATTAAGGTGGGACCACGAGAATTACTCTCGTCCTTTAGTATAGACTATTGGGCGGGAGTTTTTTAATTGGAATTTTTTAAAGGGAGATGTTGTAAATGATGATCAAAAGAAGAGGAATAATGGGTTTCGTGGTGGTACTGGCACTTTCAATGCTTATATCAGGGTGTACTGCAAGTGCTGGTGTGGAGAAAGATGCAACAAACAGGCTGGAGGAAATTAAGGAAAGAGGATATCTTGAAGTAGTAATGGAACCGTATTTTGCACCCTATGAATTTATAGATCCAAGCAAGGATGGGATGGAGCAATATGTTGGAAGTGATGTTGAGTTTGCCAAGTACATAGCGGATGAGCTTGGTGTGGAGCTTAAGATAATACCTCTGGAATTTTCCGCAGTGCTTAGCAGTGTAACGGAAGGAAAATATGATATGGCAATATCAGCACTTTCCTTTACACCTGCAAGAGCTGAGGCTATGAATATGTCAAAGGGATACTTCTTCCCTGAAGGTGGAGCAGGACACGGACTTCTAATCAGGGCAGAGGATAAGGATTCTATAAAGGGACCTGATGATATCTCTGAAAAAGTAATAGTGGCCCAAAGCGGATCCTTGCAGGAGATGTTTGTAAATGACCAGGTTCCAGGATACAAGGAATTCAAGAGGGTATCTGCTACAACCGACGGATTCCTCATGGTCCAGGAAAACAAGGCCGATGTATGTGCAGCTTCCATTCCAATGGCTCAGCTATACATAGACGCTAACCCTGGAGCAAACCTGATGGTTGTGGATAACTTCGAATTCTTCATGGATGAATCAACCTCCGGTACCAGGATTGGTATGCCAAAGGGAGAGGATGAACTGACTGAAGAGATGAACAGAATAATCGACAAGGTTATGGAGTCAGGAGAGTTTGACAAGTGGCACATGGAGTTTACAGAGTATGCAAAGAGCCTTGGATTGTAGGATATACTCAAGGAACGACTGGACATAAAGGAGATAAACAATGATAAGTACAATAATTCAGCTCTGGACAAAGTATGATTACGTATACCTTAATGGACTGGTGGGAACCCTCTGGCTTGCGGCAGTCACCGTATTTGTGGCCACAATCATCGGGACGCTTCTGGCAATCATGAAGCTTTCAAGGGTTAAGATTTTGGACAAAATAACAAACCTGTACATTGGATTATTAAGAGGGACTCCAATACTTTTGCAGCTATATTTCTTCTGGCTTCTTCTGCCGAAGATTTCTCCTGTATCCCTTTCGGACACCGCATGCATAGTGATTGCACTGATTGTAAATGCAAGCTCATATGTGGCAGAGATAATAAGAGCCGGGATTCAGGCTGTTGACAAGGGGCAGACAGAAGCTGCAAAGAGCTTGGGGATGAGCAACAGAAATACCATGAGAAGAATCATACTTCCACAGGCCATAAAAAACATACTTCCAGCCTTGGGAAACCAATATATTAATATGGTCAAGCAGACATCACTGGCCTCTGTGTTCTTTGTTCAGGAGCTGATGACCTCCTACAGAACGGTACAATCCGCGACCTTTCTTGCAATACCATCATTGGTGATAGTTGGTATTATATACCTAGTTGTGACGTCGGTTCTGTCCAAGGGACTGGACATATTTGAAAGGAGGCTTCAGGCCAATGAGTAAGGTAGAGCTGATAAGGGTTGAAAATTTGGACAAATCCTTTGGAGACCTTAAGGTGCTTAAAAACATAAATGAGAGTATATACCAGGGAGAGGTCATATCAATAATCGGTCCTTCGGGAAGCGGTAAGAGCACATTTCTCAGATGCCTGAACCTGCTTGAAAGACCTACAGGAGGAAAGGTGATCTTTAAGGGAGTGGATCTGGCTGATAAGAATGTAAATGTGGACCTGCACCGTCAGAGCATTGGAATGGTCTTTCAACTGTTCAATGTATTTCCACACTTGACGGTCCTTGAGAATATAACCCTCGCACCGATACTGGAAAAAAAGATTCCAAGAAAGGAAGCCGAAAAAGCCGCAGAAGAGCTTCTTGTAAGGGTTGGACTGGCGGATAAGAAGGATGAATACCCCACAAGGTTGTCAGGTGGACAGAAGCAAAGACTTGCCATAGTGCGCGCTTTGGCAATGGAGCCTGATGTTATTCTCTTCGACGAGCCTACCAGTGCACTGGACCCGGAGATGGTAAAGGAGGTGCTGGATGTAATCAAGAGCCTTGTCCAAACTGGAATGACAATTGTGATAGTGACCCATGAAATGGGCTTTGCAAAAGAAGTTAGTGATAGGGTTCTTTTTATGGATGGTGGGGTAATACAGGAGCAGGGAAATCCAGAGGATATATTCAACAATCCCAAGAATCCAAGGACAATTGAATTCTTAAGTAAGATTTTGTAGGGGGTAAGGAAATGGATGATTTAAGGTTTATAGAGAGAATCATTGGAGAAAAGGAAGAGCTCCTTAAGGAAGCCAGCAGGAAAATCTGGGAGGCTGCAGAGCTTCCATATATGGAGGAAAAGTCAGCGGGAATACTGATGGAAATCCTTGAGAGTGAAGGGTTTTCTGTGGAATCAGGAGTTGCTGGCATGCCGACAGCCTTTGTTGCAAGATATGGTGAGGGCAAGCCCGTAGCAGGTTTCATGGGGGAGTACGATGCCCTTGATGCACTTAGCCAAAAGCCGGGCCTGCCACAGAAGGAGCAGTTGATCAAGGATGGGCCAGGGCATGGTTGTGGTCACAATCTCCTTGGTACTGGCTCCCTGGGAGCTGCAATAGCCCTTAAGGAATATATGAAGGAAACTGGCAGGGTAGGAACAGTGATTTATTATGGTACGCCTGCTGAAGAAGGGGCTGGTTCCAAGCAGTTTATGGCAAGGGATGGTATTTTTGACGAGGCTGATTTTATATATACTTGGCATCCAGCAACTAGAAATGAGGTTCAGTCTGACCGAACCGTAGCTATTATGGGAGCCAACTTCAGGTTCAAGGGAACAACTGCCCATGCAGGAGGAAGCCCGCATCTGGGAAGAAGTGCACTTGATGCTGCGGAGCTTATGAGCGTAGGGGTGAATTATCTCAGGGAACACATGATAGACCAGGCAAGGATCCACTATGCATATGTGGATGCTGGAGGAGTATCGCCTAATGTAGTACAGGATAGAAGTCTTGTAAAGTATGAAGTGAGGGCTCCCAAGGTTTCCCAGATGAGGGACCTGTTTGCAAGGCTTGTGGATGTTGCCAAGGGGGCAGCACTAATGACGGGGACATCGATGGAGTATGACATAACCATGGCCTTCTCGGACTACATTTCAAACTCGGTTTTGGCTCAAATAGGGAATGACTGCTTTTTGGAGGTAGGTCCGCCCAAATGGAATGATGGGGATTACGAGCTTGCCAAGGGGTTTTTGCAATCCTATGACAGTAAAACTCAGGAGGCAATCAGGGAGGAACTGGAGGAAGGCTATGGGGATGAGAATGTTGATGAGATCCTTGAGAAACCCCTTGACTCAAAAGTACATCCTTGGGACCCTGGCAATAGAAGGTACAGATCAGGGTCAACCGATGTGGGGGATGTGAGCTATGTTGTTCCAACCTTGAATTTCAATGTTGCCACAGCCTGTGTTGGAAATGTGGGACACACATGGCAGATGACGGCTCAATCCGGAAGCGGAATCGGAGAGAAGGGAATGCTTGTGGCAGCCAAGGTCATGGCCCTGTCTGCAATAAGAACAATGGATGATGAGGATGCAATCGGAAGAGCAAAGGAATTTGTAAAGAAACAAAACGGTGGTAAGTACAGCTGTCCATTGCCTGAAGACCTGAAGACACCCATTGGAACATACTAAACAGGAATCTGGTACAAGACGAGGAGACATCATGTTACTCGTCTTATTTTTGTTTCGTGAACAAAAATACTGGTATAATATGGTATGAAGGTAATTTCCAATAAAAATTATGGAGCTGAAGAAAATGATAATTGCTGAAACAAAAAGACTTAGACTAAGGCTGCTTCAGAAAGAGGATCTTGATGAGCTCCTGAAAATATGGGGAGACTCTGAGACCATGAAATACTGTGGTGGGGCAGGTACAAGAGAGCAGGAGGCCAGATCCCTTGAGTACTATATTAAACAGCAGGAAGAAATGGGATTTTCACCATATGCAGTGGAGCTGAAAGAGAATGGGGAGCTTATTGGAGTATGTGGATTCAACCCCCCAAGGGGAGAAGCTGATGCTGAGCTTATGTATCACTTCAACAAGGCACATTGGGGCAAGGGCTATGCAAAGGAGGCTGTCGAAGAAACTCTTGAATACGCCAGGACCAGTTTGGATATAAGTAGAGTGGATGCTATGGTGGATATTGAAAACAAGGCATCTGGAGAAATCCTTAAGAGATATGGCTTTCAGCTTGTGGGAATGAAATGGTGCGACGCCACAAAAAAGGAAGAGGAGTATTACCAGTTAGTTTTATGAAGGGTTTAGCTGATAAATTATTGGGAGTGGATAGTATGAAAAGATTTATTGTGGAGAAGGATTTCTGGGAGGTATTTCCCCATGCCGAAATCGGGATAATCCTGCTGAAGGGAATAGACAACACCAAGGAGGATGAAGACAGGTATCTGGAGCTGCTGAAAAGAGCTGAGAAGGATGCACTTAAGCATTTGCCGGACGATAACTTCAGCAGCAACCAGGTAATAAAGGTATGGAGAGAGGCATTTCAAAAATTCAAGACAAAAAAGGGTGCCAGATCATCAATAGAAGCCTTGCTGAAGAGAGTCCACAGCGGCAAGGGGATTGGAGGAATAAATCCATTGGTGGACTTATATAATTCCGTATCACTGAGATATGCCCTTCCCTGCGGAGGGGAGGACATGGATAGATTTGCAGGGGACATCAAGCTAACCAAGGCTGTGGGGGATGAAGACTTTATAACCCTTGGCTCTGAAAAAAGTGAACCACCCTTTGAAGGGGAGATTGTCTACAAGGATGAAGCAGGAGCAATCTGCAGGTGTTGGAACTGGAGGGAATCGGTCAGGACGATGCTTACAGAAGAAACCACAAATGCATTCATATGCATAGAATCCGTTGACCCATCAAGAGCTGAAGACCTTCAGGCAGCCCTGAATGACCTGGCAGACCTGGCTAAGGAGAATCTAGGTGGAGAGTATGAGATTCATATTGTGGATAAGGATAACAATACAATAGATATTCAATAGACATATCTTTAGCATCCGGTATAGATCCGGGTGCTTTTTGTTTGTTAAAAACACAAACTTTAAAATAAATATTGACAATAAAAACAAACAATAGTAAGATATGTTTATCAATAAAACAAACAAAGGAGGGTTAAAATGGAACTTGAAAAACTTGCCATAGAAGAGTTGAGAAACGGATACAGATTTGATCGGGAATCTAAGAGGTATATCTGCAACCATTGCAGCCAGTTTTACGAACCTGGGGAGATCTATAAATTTGGTGACAGATTGTTTGAAGCATCAAGGGCCGTGAAGCTTCACATTGAGACTGAGCATGGGGGAAGTCTAAAGGATCTGCTCTTTGGTGAATCAAAGTACAATACCCTAACGGAAAATCAGAAGGATATGATATGGAAGATATACACTGGAATGTCAGATAAGGAAATTGCCCAGGAGCTTGGCATATCACCATCCACTGTAAGAAACCAGAGATTTACACTTAGGGAAAAAGCCAAGCAGGCCAAGCTCTATTTGGCAATATACGAACAGGCATCTGAAAGGAAGGCGAATCCTGAAGAAAGGATAATTCCTGTGCACAGCTCTGCAAAGATGGTGGATGACAGGTATGTCATCACAGAGAAGGAAAGTGACAAGGTTTTAAGAGCTGAGTTCGAAAGTCTAGAGCCACTTAAGCTTAAGAGATTTCCCGGCAAGGAGAAAAAGAAAATTGTGATCCTGAGAAGGATAGCTCAGGAGTTTGAACCTGGTAGGAAGTATAATGAACTCCAGATGAATGATATCATAAAGGAAATCTTTGATGATTATGCAGTTATCAGAAGGTATCTGATTGAGTACGGTTTTATGGACAGAACAAGAGACGGCAGAGAATACTGGCTAAAATAATGAAAAAGAGGTTGTTAACATGGATAGAAAAAGGGAATTGAAAAGGGAATATAAGGAAACAAAACCCGACATGGGTGTCTATATGATCAGGTCAAGGTCAACTGGAAAGACCTATATTGAGTCTACTAGAAACTTGAAAAGCGGAGTCAACAGAGCAAGGTTTACACTTAACTTCGGAAGCCATATGCACAATGGTCTTCAAGAGGACTGGAAGGACAAGGGTGAGAAGGATTTTGAAATGGAGATTCTTGAGACCCTTGTGTACAGGGAAGACGATCTGGTAGGAGATTATACGGAGGAGCTTGAGCTTCTTCTTAGCATGTGGAAGGAAAGGCTATTGGAGGAAGGGGTTAAACTGTACTAGATAATTTCAAAAGTAGTATAAACTAGGAAAATTGATATAAAAACAAAAGGAGATGATTTAAATGGCAAGTGTGGACGTGAACAAAAAAGCACCGGATTTTGAAATGAATGATTTCAGGGGAAATAGTTTCAAGTTGTCGGATTTTCAAGGCAAGAGCAATATTTTGATAGTACTTAACAGAGGCTTTGTATGACCCTTCTGCAGAGCGCATATGATGCAGTTGCATCAAGACCATGAAGAATTCAAAAAAAGGGAAACGGAAATTGTTGCAATAGGGCCAGAAAATGAGGAGGCATTCAAGAAATATTGGAATGAAAATTCCTTGTGGTTCCATGGAATTCCTGATGAGAAGCATTCGGTTCTGAAGCTTTACGGTCAGAAGGTTAACCTGTTTAAGCTTGGAAGAATGCCAGCTCAGATGCTTGTTGACAAGGAAGGTGTCCTTAGATTTGTTCATTACGGACATTCCATGAAGGATATACCGGAAAATAAGGAAATACTTGAGCTAATAGATTCCCTTTAATGATGTGGAAAGGATCCTGGATTAATTGGGGTCTTTTTTGCTGTAAATGTATAGGGGGAAGTATGGTATTATCATAATAGAGATATTGTGAAAGTAAGTTTTACAGAGGAGATGATTTGATGCCATTGGAGATCATTCGAAATGACATTACAAAGGTTCATGTGGATGCGATTGTAAATGCAGCCAACAGATCCCTCTTGGGTGGAGGTGGAGTTGATGGAGCAATACACAAGGCTGCAGGTGTGGAACTGCTTGAGGAGTGTAAGTCCCTAGGTGGTTGTAAGATCGGCGAAGCTAAGATAACTGGGGGCTACAATCTTCCAGCAAAATACGTCATTCACACTGTAGGTCCCAAGTGGCAGGGGGGACAAGAGGATGAAGAGAAGCTTCTTAATGATTGCTACACCAGCTCACTGGAGCTTGCAAAAAAGCATAATTTGGAATCCATAGCATTTCCGCTTATTTCCTCAGGATCCTTCGGATATCCCAAGGACAAGGCCTTAAGCACTGCCATATCAGCAATAGGGAGCTTCCTGATGGAAAATGATATGATGGTTTACCTTGTGGTATATGACAAGAGGGCCTTCCAGCTTTCTGAGAAGCTATTCCATTCAATCGAGGAATACATAGATGACATGTACATCCAGGAGCATCGTCTATACAGAAACGTCCTGCAAGAGGATGCAATGCTAAGGGAGTACAACTTTGAAGAGGCAGTTTCATTTGAGAGGCCCATTAAAAAGACCAAAAGAAGTCTTGAGAACGTTGTAAAAAATAGGGATGAGACATTCTCGCAGATGCTTCTTAGATTGATTGATGAAAAGGGTATGACGGATTCTCAAGTCTATAAAAGGGCAAATGTTGACAGGAGACATTTTTCCAAAATAAGAAATGATATGGACTATAAACCAAGCAAGGTGACCGCACTTGCATTTGCTATAGCGCTTGAATTAAACCTGGACCAAACAAAGGACCTGCTCCTAAGTGCAGGCTATGCACTGTCCCACAGTTACAAGTTTGACCTTATAATTGAGTTTTTCATACAGGAAAAGAATTATAATATCTTTGAAATAAATGAGGCACTTTTCGCATTTGACCAAGCCACTCTAGGAGTATAATCGAAAATTGTTAAAATGTCGCATCCCATGCGACCAATCCTAATCTTATGGATGGTATCCTTGAATCAAAGAAAAGGAGGAGATCATCATGAAAAGGGATCTAACGGAATTGGTATTTATTCTTGACAGAAGCGGTTCAATGAATGGACTTGAAGGTGACACAATCGGAGGCTTCAATTCACTTCTTAAGAAGCAGAAGCAGGAGAAGGGATCAGCTCTTGTAACCACGGTGCTCTTTGATGATGCATATGAATTGCTGCATGACAGGATCAGTATCAATGGAATCGATCCAATAACCACAGGGGACTATTACGTTAGAGGGACTACTGCCCTGCTGGATGCGGTTGGAAGGACAATCCAAAAGATTGTCAATGTGCAAAGGCATACCTCAACAGATGAACAGGCTGAAAATGTAATTTTTGTCATCATAACAGACGGTATGGAAAATGCCAGCAGAGAGTACAGCTATGATAGGGTAAGGAAGATGATCAATTATCAGAAGGCGGAGTACGGTTGGGAATTTATCTTCCTGGGGGCAAATATAGATGCTGCAGAAACTGCGAGACAATTTGGGATTTCCAGGGACAGGGCTTCAAACTACAACCCGGATGGAGAGGGTACAAGGCTGAACTACCAGGTACTAAGCGATACCGTAAGCATGAAGAGAGCCAGAAAAGTCATTGACGATGACTGGAAGGACAGGATTGATAAGGATTACAAGCAGCGTAAGAAAGATAACAAGTTTTGAGTCACTGGGGACGGTTCTGACTGACTCATTTTGATTTGAAAATAAGGTTTGAACTGCCACTGCCCAGGTAATAATACGTAGGCAGTTAATAATTCAACAAGTGAGAGAGCTAATATCGAAGATCCAAGGGTTAGAGAGTTGGCAGATGAAATCATTGAAGCACAGAAGAGAGAAATAGAACAAATGAAGGATCTGATTGAAGACCTGGAGAGCGAATAGAATATGCTAGCATTTATTAGACCCCATTGCACAGATATTGGCAATGGGGTCTAATAATGAGGTTATTTTAATTTGGAGAAGTTTTTCCATAAGGGAGTTAATTCCTTGGAGCTGAAAAAAAGTTTTGGAATATATCTTGACATCAAGATTAATATACGTTACAATTATCTTGAATTAAAGATAAATATTCGGAGGGATATTATGGACCGAAATAACTTAAAGCTTGTAATAGCATTGGCAAGAACGCATAATGCTCTATTTGGGAAAATAGAAAAGAGATTGAGAAAGCACAATCTATCCATCAGTGAATTTGGGGTTCTGGAATTTCTTTTTCACAAGGGAAGGCAGCCTGTTCAGGTGATTGCAGAAAAAATACTGGTTACAAGTGGTACCATAACATATGTGATTGACAAGCTTGCAAAAAAGAATCTTGTGACAAGAGAAAAATGCTCTGAGGACAAGAGAAGATTCTATGTGGACCTTACAGATGAGGGTAGAGCTTTAATTGCAGAAATTTTTCCGTATCATGAGAAGCATTTGGAGGAACTGTTTATGGGGGTGGATCCTAAATCGAAGAAAGACATCATTGAATCCCTATTCAGACTTAAGGATTCCATAGAGGATGAAAATAAATAACATATATAACAGGAGGAATTAATAATGAGCAAAAACTATTATGAAGTAATGAAGATAAGAAGAAGCATGTATGCATTGACAAGAGAAACCACCATAGAGAAGGAAAGGATCAAGGAAGTTGTGGAGCACTCACTGAACTATACTCCATCAGCGTTTAATTCACAAAGTGGTAGGGTGGTTGTACTTTTCGGTGATGATCATGATAAATTCTGGGAAATCACAAAAAACTCACTGATTTCATCACAGCCTGAGGACAGACACAATGATACTGCACAAAAAATTGACAACTTCAAACATTCCTTTGGGACAGCCCTATTCTTTGAAGATTACGATGTGGTGGAAGGACTACAGAATCAATTTCCTAAAGCAAAGGATAACTTCCCACTATGGTCTTACCAGTCCTCGGGAATGCTACAGTACAATGTTTGGACATCTCTGGCAGCAGAAGGATTGGGAGCGTCCCTGCAGCATTATAATGAAGCAGTGGAGGAAGAGGTCAAGAAACACTACAACCTACCTTCAAAGTGGAAGCTGATGGCTCAGATGCCCTTTGGGAAACCAGCCCAGGAGCCAGGAGAGAAGGAGATCATTAAAGCAGAAGACAAAATGAAGGTATTTGGATTGAATTAATAATCATAAGAAGGATTATTGAGTAAACTCAAATTAAATTGTAGAAGATTTAACTGATAGATAAACATTTGAAGGTCACATCCTAGGTTGTGGCCTTCAAATGTTTATTGAATTAAATATTACAAAAATAAATAAAATTCAAAATATTGTTGCTAAAGCTTATCAAACTATGTTACAATCATGAGAAATTCTATCACCAAAGGCGTGACAAGGTGAACTAAGGGGAGAAATCGAAATGAAGATGTTGGTTGCAGATGCGATAGTCGAATGTATCAAGCTTGAATCCATAGATACTGTGTTTGGGTATCCTGGAGGGGCTGTGCTTCCTTTATATGAAAGTCTAAGGAAGTCAAGTGTAAAGCATGTTTTGGTAAGGCAAGAGCAGTCCGCTGCCCATATGGCTAGTGGCTATGGAAGGGTTAACAATACGGTTGGTGTTTGTATTGCAACATCCGGTCCGGGTGCTACAAACCTAATTACCGGTCTGGCTACTGCATATATGGATTCAGTTCCCATTGTGGCAATAACTGGACAGGTAAATTCCAAGAAGATTGGTACAGACATGTTTCAGGAAGCGGATGTGGTTGGATCCAGTGAGGCATTTACCAAGCACAATTATCTAGTAAAAGATGGGGATGATATCCCTAGAATAATAAAGGAAGCCTTTCATATAGCAAATACAGGAAGAAAGGGACCGGTCCTGATCGATGTTCCAAAGGATATCCAAAATCAGTACATAGAATTTGAATACCCTGATTCAGTGGACATAAGGGGCTATAAGCCGACTATTGAGGGACATATCAAGCAAATATCAAGAATCCACGAAAGAATAAATCAAGCCCTTAAGCCAATCATCTGTGTAGGTGGAGGAATATCCTCTTCAGGCTGCAAGGATGAACTTATTGAGTTTGTCTCAAAGACCAAGATACCAGTTGTATGCACTCTGATGGGAGTGGATAGCTTTCCCAATGATAATCCATACTTTGCAGGGCTGCTTGGTTCACATGGATATCCTTTTGTAAACAGAGCCATGAACAGGGCTGATTTGATCATAGTCATCGGAGCCAGATTCGCCGATAGGTCAACAGCTGTGATTTCTGATAAAATTCCAAATCAGCATGTGATACATATTGATATAGATCCTGCTGAAATAGGAAAGAATGTGAAGACTCACACTCCTGTTGTAGGAGATGCTGGAGCTATACTTAGGCAGTTGAATTCGTATGAATACAGGAATGAAATTTCACAATGGTCGGACTCCATTAGGGAAGAAAGAAAAAGGTACATGGATGAGAACATCAACAGAAGCTTCCAGGAGCCTGGAGTCAACCCATGCAGATTTATTAGGGCCATATCCAACAAGCTTGGCGAGAAAGCAGTAGTGACATCAGATGTTGGCCAAAATCAAATTTGGACAGCTCATTATCTGATAGCTGGAAATGGTAGAAGATACTTCACTTCTGGTGGTTTGGGAACAATGGGGTATAGTCTGCCAGCTGCCATAGGGGCCAGCTTTTCCGTAGATGAAGATGAAAGCGTAACAGCAATCATGGGAGAGGGTGGATTTCAGATGCTTATGGGAGAGCTGGCTCTCATTAGGGAACACAATTTGAACATAAAGGTTATTATAATAACAAATGAAAGGCTGGGAATGGTTAGGGAGCTTCAACTGACCGCCTATGGAGACAGCAGCTATCACGGGGTGGATATAGGGTTCAATCCAGATTTCATGAAGCTAGCTGAGGCCTATGGAATAAAGGGATACCTTGTAGAGGAGGATTCCCAGATTGAGGATGTCTTAAGTGGTGCATATTCTTCAGACGAGCCCTGTCTGATTCAATGCAGGGTAAATCCTGACTTTCCTACCCTTGCACACTGGAGGTGGAAGTAATGAACAAGAACAGGCATGTGCTTTCAATAACCGTTGAGAACTATGCTGGAACCTTGAGCAAGGTTGCCGGACTGTTTACAAGACGAGGCTACAACATAGACACCCTTAATGTTGCGGAAACAATGAATCCCAATATTTCCAGGATCACGGTTACACTGACTGGCGATGAAGAGATACTGGAGCAGATTACAAAGCAGCTGAACAAGCTTATCAATGTCATAAAGATAGAGGATCTGACAAGGAAGAGATCCATTTTAAGAGAGCTTATGTTCCTAAAGATTTCCTGCAGCAAGGAAAGCAGGTCTGAAGTGTTACAGATTGCCAATGTCTTCAAGGGAAAGATGGTAGATATTGCACAAAAAAGCGTAACCATTGAAATCACAGGGGATGAGGATAAAAACAATGCCTTTATTGAATTGATGAAGCCATATGGAATCCTTGAGATAGTTAGGACTGGATTGACGGCAATTGAAAGAGGATAGTTGAAATGATTGTAATAAAAAGCTCTCGCCTTTAAGGTGAGAGCTTTTTTACTTACAAAGTAATCAGTCTAATTGTCTTTTGCCAAAGACCTTCTATATTCATTTGGGGTTACTCCAACATACCTTTTAAAGATGCTTGAAAAGTAACTGTTGTTTTTGTATCCTACTCTTGAGGAAATTTCGTGTACCTTTATATTCAGGTTTTTTAAATGTAATTTTGCCTCATCGATTCGCAATGTGTGAATATATTCGCTAAAGGACACACCATTTTTCTCATTGAAAAGAGAGCTTAAGTAATTTGGACTTATAAAAAACCGTTCTGCAACAAGATTGAGGCTAAGGTCTTCCCTGTAGTGGGATTTAATGAACAAGTTTATATTTTCAATGAGACTACTTCCGTTGGTTTGGGATATGGCAATGTATTCCTCAACACACTCCAATGAAAATTCCTTTAGGACTTCCCAGGGGTCTTCCTTTACCTCTCCTTGAAGATACCTCTCATAGCGTTTCCTTAACTTCACGGTCAATTCAACATTTTGTAAAGGCCTTAAAGCGGTCCTTGATAAGACGACAATCATCTCACTAACAATGCCCTTGCTAAAGGGATATTTTTTGCTGAACTCCTTTATAAGTTTACCTATGCCATCTTTGTCAAGCTTTTGGATTGCCTCTTCCAGTAAGATTTCAAGCTCATATGGATATGCGATATCATTTCTTGCCCTGGAATTGCTGGTAAATATCCTGTCGTTGTAGATGCGATGATTTGCTTTCTTTAAGGCGTCTTTCAGCTGAATTTTCTCGATGGTACTAGTAAGAATCTCATTATCCTTATCAATCAGTTCCTTTTCCATTATGCTTCGGTGGAGCATCTCCTGGATAAACTCAGCTGCTATAGCCAAGTGTTCATGTATGACATAGGTTCTACTTTTTATAATATAGGGAACTTTTTTATATGTCTCAAAAACTGAATCCAGGTCCATATCAATGACCCTGCTGAAATCAAGTAAGTTCTCTCTGTTTTTGTCGAAATCATCAAGAACAAACCGTTCACTTCTGATATATCCAAGAATATTTTCGTTTACAGTTATGGAAGCCTTCAATTCAAAAAGGTTATAATTGCACCTATAAACTGTATCAAGGCGTTGCCCCGATCCTTCAAAGCCATATTGACTCATGCTGCACTTGTTTACAGACAGGCAAAGCTGGCAGAATTCATTTTCACACTTGTTTTCTATAAGTCTGGTGTAATCTCTATCTATTATGTATATATCCATTTTCAACAGGTCAGAAAGCTGATCTTCAATGCTTTCAAGAATTTCCAAGGGTATTATGTCCTGGATATTGCTATCAACAGGCAAGGAGGAGTGGCGTTCAAGTTGTATCAACTTTATTGGGACATAAACTGCATGAAGAACCAGGTTTTCATCCCCGGTATTTACAACTTCATGCTCTGAAAAGGGCTTCACATATATTATCTTGGTCGGATTAATCTCTTCCTCTATTCCGTCAGAAAAGAAGCACCCTTTTCCACTCTGGACAAAAAACAGCTGCTCTTCTCCCAAATGAAAGTGCTTTTCCTGTCTCGAACCAGGATAAATTATTATTTGCGCAACACTAATTCTAAGGTAAGGAGATTCAATCGGCTCGTGTAGCCATAAGATTTCTCCCCAATCAAAGCGCTGCTTGTCATATTTATCAATATTATCCAGTAGATTCATATTATATCCCCCGCAAGTTGTAAAAATCTTTATTCATATAATATATTTAACAATAAAAAAAAGCAAACCCTTTTGGATTTGCTTTAGAGCGTATGATATAAAAAGTACTAGTTTGAGTTAATCTGGGGATTTGGTTCTCTGGATTCTATAGATTTTGCAATCCAGGCAAATATGGCACCTGATACGTTATGCCATGCACTGAACAATGCTCCAGGAACTGCAGCCAATGGCATTGCTGCGAATTGGCTTGCAGCAAGGGAGGTTGCCAAACCAGAGTTCTGCATTCCAACCTCTACAGCAATGGTGATACTCTTTCTACGATCCATCCCTGTCAATCTTCCAATTCCAAGTCCTGTAATGTATCCCAAGACATTATGGAGAATAACCACAACAACAATAAGTCCAAGGGATGCAAGAATCCTTTCTCTGTTTCCTCCTATTACTCCACCTACTATGCAAGCTATCGCAATTGATGAAACAGCAGGAAGATAGTCCTCCAAAACATCAGCCTTGTCCTTTATTATGGATTTTATGATCAGACCTAGGGCTATAGGAAGGATCACCACCTGTACAATACTTGTAAACATGCCTATTGGACTGAAGGTTACCGATTGTCTAATCAGCATATATGTAATCGCCGGTGTAAGAATTGGTGCAAGCAAGGTGGAGACGGTTGTCATTGCTACAGATAGTGCAACATCCCCTCCAGCCATATAGGAGATTACATTTGAAGATGTGCCTCCTGGGCAGGTTCCCACAAGAACAACTCCAACCATAAGCGCCTCCTCAAGACCAAATATCATGGATAGTGCCAGTGCCAGCAAAGGCATTATGGTGTATTGTGCCACGGTTCCCTTTAGAATATCCATTGGTCTCTTCAATACTATTTTGAAATCCTCAAGGTTCAATGTCATTCCCATACCAAACATTATAATACCCAGAAGCAATGTTATTACAGATTGGCCAAACAGCTGTGATGTTACCCAACTGAATATGCCAGGCTCAATAAAAGCCAAAAGCATAAACAAGATTATTATTATCCCAAAATATTTTGAGATAAGCTTTGCAATATTCTTCAATCTAATACCTCCTCTATTTTTTTGGAACTTCAAGTATTGCGCCTCTATTGCCGGATGTTACCATGGATGCATATCGTGAAAGGTAACCGGTTGTTATCTTAGGTTCTCTTGGCACCCATTCATTTCTTCTCTTTTCAAGCTCATTATCTGAAACTTCCATATCTATTGTGTTGGCATCAATGTCGATTTTTATGATGTCACCCTCATTTACAAGGGCTATGTTTCCACCTACAGCAGCTTCCGGGGAGACATGTCCGATTGAAGCCCCTCTTGAAGCCCCGCTGAAACGTCCATCAGTTATTAGGGCAACTGTGCTGTCAAGACCCATTCCAGCTATGGCGGAGGTCGGATTTAACATTTCCCTCATGCCTGGACCACCCTTGGGACCCTCATACCTTATTACAACTACATCGCCAGGGACAATTTTGCCACCTTTTATTGCGGAAATGGCATCTTCCTCGCAGTCAAACACCCTTGCAGGACCCTGGTGCTGCATCATTTCCGGAAGAACTGCTGAACGTTTCACAACACAGGTATCTGGAGCCAGGTTGCCTTTAAGAACAGCTATACCGCCTGTTTCGCTATAGGGATTTTCAACGGGTCTGATTACATCTGGATTTTGGTTGTGGCATCCAGCAATGTTTTCTGCAACAGTCTTGCCTGTACAGGTTATGACGTCTGTTTTAAGAAGATTCTTCTTAACAAGCTCGTTCATTACAGCATAGACTCCACCAGCTTCATCCAGATCCTCAATATATGTATTTCCTGCTGGAGCCAGATGACAGAGGTTAGGGGTTTTTGCACTTATTTCATTTGCAATGTCAAGATTAAGGTCAATTCCTACCTCATGGGCAATTGCAGGAAGATGGAGCATGCTGTTGGTGCTGCAGCCCAATGCCATATCCACTGCCAAAGCGTTCATAAAGGCATCCTCAGTCATGATGTCCCTTGGGCGGATATCTTCCTTGACAAGGTTCATAATCTGCATTCCGGCCATTTTAGCCAATTGAATCCTAGCTGAGTAGACTGCTGGGATTGTACCGTTTCCCCTTAAACCCATTCCTAAAACCTCAGTTAGGCAATTCATACTGTTGGCAGTATACATTCCGGAACATGACCCGCAGGTCGGGCATGCCTTTCTCTCGAATTCCTTGAGCATTTCAAGACTCATATCACCTGATGCGTAGGAACCGACAGCCTCAAAGACAGAGGACAGGCTGGTCTTCTTTCCACCAACCTTACCGGCCAGCATGGGTCCTCCACTGACAAAAATGGTAGGGACATTTATTCTGGCAGCTGCCATCAATAAACCTGGAACGTTCTTGTCACAGTTGGGAACCATTACAAGAGCATCAAATCCATGGGCCATGGCCATGGCTTCAGTGGAATCTGCAATAAGATCCCTTGTGACAAGGGAATACTTCATGCCGGTATGCCCCATGGCTATTCCGTCACAAACGGCTATTGCAGGGAACACCATAGGGGTACCCCCGGCAGCTGCAACACCCAACTTAACGGCGTCTACTATTTTATCCAGGTTCATGTGACCTGGAACAATCTCATTGTAGGAGCTGACAATTCCCACAAGGGGCTTTTTCATTTCTTCTTCAGTCATTCCAAGGGCGTTGAACAGGGATCTGTGAGGGGCCTGTTGCGTACCTGTTTTCACTGAATCGCTTCTCATATGAATCATTCCTTTCATTTAATGCTTGTTGTTAGACGAACAATAATCTGAAAATATATATTTTTGCAACAATTCCATAACATCAGTATATTACTATTTTGTTATAAAAAATTACTTAGTATCCCAAAAAAAATATGGATATTATTTTGTTGAAAAATTAATATCCATATAAATATATTACGATAAGGTGTAGTTGTAATTTTTTAGTATTCCCTGATGCCCCAATTTGAAACCAGTATCCTCTTCAAGGTATTGAGAGTATCAAGACCTATCTCCTCCGCTATTTTCATTTCCAGGTCTTTTTTAAGGAGCAGATTCTTTTCGTAGCACTCCTTGCCCAATTGTGTTAACATCAGGCATTTATCTCTTTTGTTGTGCCTGGAGTCGGTTATTTCAACTAAACCCTTGGCTTGAAGACCCTTTGCGAACTTATGAACAGCTTGTCTTGAAATATCAACTCGCCTTGTAACCTGTGATACAGATGGATTCTTTTTATATATTCTAGCCATGATAAACCATTCTGAATTTGATATGTGAATATCACTCTCTTCATTCCACTCCCCTTCAGCAATGGATCTTAGCTGCAGATGTCTTTCGCTAATAAGGTCTATAAGATCAAGAGTTTTCAGTTCTGAATTCAAAATCCCACCCCCTTTGAATTTTCAATAATTAGTATATAGCTGGGATGGCAAAATGTCAACTAAGTTGACAAAAGATTGCTAAAAGGATAAAATTAGATAGTCAACCAAGTTGACGATTATGGTGAAAACAGGTGTTTCAGCTGTTGTTGAAATGGCCTGAAGGAAGGGAAGTTGATTATTATGAAGGTGGATGAAAAAAAACTTGCTGCATTGGATGATGCAATTAGGCAAATAGAAAGACAGTTTGGAAAGGGCTCAATAATGAAGCTGGGTGGTGGTGAAGTGGTCAACATAGACGTAATCCCCACCGGATCCCTTGCGTTGGATGTAGCCTTGGGTGTAGGCGGATTTCCCAAGGGAAGGGTTATTGAAATCTATGGGCCTGAGTCATCAGGAAAAACAACTTTGGCTCTTCATACAATAGTTCAGTCTCAGAAAAGAGGAGGAACAGCGGCATTTATAGATGCGGAGCATTCATTGGACCCATCATATGCAAAAAAACTTGGAGTCAACACAGATGAACTGATAATCTCACAGCCTGATTCAGGAGAACAGGCCCTTGAAATAACTGAGGCCCTAGTTCGCTCGGGAGCTGTGGATGTGGTGGTTGTTGATTCTGTTGCGGCTCTTGTACCTAGAGCAGAGCTTGAAGGGGAAATGGGTGCCTCACACATTGGACTGCAGGCTAGGCTAATGTCCCAAGCTCTAAGGAAGCTGGCTGGGGCCATCAGCAAGTCAAGATGTGTGGTAATCTTCATAAATCAGCTTAGAGAGAAAATCGGTGTAATGTTTGGGAGTCCTGAAACAACCACAGGAGGAAGGGCTTTAAAATTTTACGCTTCAGTAAGACCGGACATACGTAGAATAGATTCAATCAAAGCAGGAGATGCTATAGTAGGTAACCGTACAAGGGTTAAGGTTAAGAAGAACAAGGTGGCCCCACCCTTTAAGCAGGCAGAGTTTGACATAATGTACAATGAAGGCATTTCAAGGGAGGGAGATCTTCTAGACCTTGGTGTTGAGGAGGACTTTGTCATGAAAACCGGCTCATGGTTTTCATATAATGATGTAAAACTCGGTCAGGGAAGGGAAAACTCAAAGCAGTTTCTCAGGGATAATCCTGAAATCTTGGATGAGATTGAGACAAAAATTCGAGAAAAGTATAATCTAACAATTGATGTAAAAACGGAGGGAACGAAATGAAGCTTGTTAACAAGAAGGTAAAGCACGTTAGCTTTGGAAATGGTAAAATTGTAAAGGCAGATGACAACCATATTTCTATTCAGTTTGATGGTGAAGAGGAAGAAAGGTCATTTCAATATCCCCAGGCCTTTGGGAAGTTTCTTAAGATAATGGACTCCAAAATAGAAAAAACAATTATGAAGGACTACGAGATTTCAGTTGAACAGAACAAGCTTGATCTGGAAAAAATGGAACAGGCAAGGATTGATGCAAAGGAGAAGGTTAAAGAGGAAGCGATAGAAGCGAATAAAAAGCCAAAAAAGAAGCCAGCAAAGAAGGCTAAGAAATCTAAATAGAAAGCTGCTAGGGATTAATCCTTGAGATAAGAAGCTTCAGAATGCCAAAGTTGAATACGCTGACAAACAATCCTTCAATAACCAGTATTCCAGCATATAGGGCTGAGCTGCCCCTTGAAATTCCAAGCATCATGGAATGTAGTGGTACGAGTAACAGAAGCTCCGTAAGCCTTATGCCCATATAAAGTACCAGGGAAGTCATAAGCAAGTACAAGATGAATTTTCCGATATGTAACTTCACTTTCTGATTTGAAGATAAGGCCAATAGCTTCAGAAGTAGCCCCAGGAGGGCATATCCCGACACAAATATAATCTGGGTTGGGAAAAATAGAAGAGTGATAATAAAAAGGCCTATTGAAGAGAGCGCGTAACCTTCAAGTTTGTTCCCGGAGAAAAGAACTATGATAGCCGGGATAAGTAGGGTTGAAAGAATACTTATTGGACCGCGGAATAGAATCAGACTCAACACTGATAATGCCAGCCCAAAGGCTGACATTGTCAGTGTTTTTATTTTTTCGTTGGTGATATTCATAATTAGAACCCCTTTATGGCATCTAAAGAATGGAAATCTTCTTTTCCTTGTATCTATCCATGTTGAACCGGCTGTATGAGTTCTTGCCGGAGTTCTTTGCCTCATACATGGCAAAGTCAGCATATTCTATGAGATCGTAAATCTCCTTTGTATCCTTTCCATAGACAGCCATTCCAGCACTGCAATTGATGGTCCTGTCCTCAGACTCCAAGGAAATGGGATCCTCCAGAACAAATTTCTTGATCTGAAACCATATATTGGATACGTCCTCCTCGGAAACATCTTCATAGCCATGGATATAGAGACCAAACTCATCACCCGCAATTCTCATGCAGATCATATTGTCGAAGGGAAGCTTCAGCAGTCTAGCTGAAAATTCCTTCAAGTAGTCATCTCCAGCCCTGTGTCCAAGGGTATCGTTTATTCCCTTGAAATCATCTATGTCCAGAAATGTGAATACTCCCTGCCTCTCAGGTGCGCCTCCAATAGTCAGTTCGATTTCCTCCCGATATTGGTATCTGCTTACAAGTCCTGTCAAGAAATCCTTCACAAGTCGGTTGTTCAGGTCTCTGTTAAGTCTGTTAAGCTTTGAATTGGCCTTCCTAAGCTCCCTTTGCATATTCAGCAGGTCGTTGTTAAGCTTTTGGATCTTTTCAAACTGGTTGCGTATCATTGCATCGCTGAATGTCATAAAATCAGAATCTGATGTTTTGATGACATTCATGAACCTGTGTACGACATCCTTCATAAAATGAATGGAAGACTGAGCACCGACAATATCTGCATCGATTCCAAAAATAAGCACAAAATCATGCATAGGCATTAAGCAGAGAGAAACCCTTCCCTTTGGGCTAAAAAGAGCGTAGGGCTCTTCGCAGCTTTGGATTTCATTGCTTTCAAAGGCTAAATAAAGTTCTTCAGCCAATCTGCTTTTGTCTGACTCTGCAAAAAGATCAACAATCTTCTCCTGATACGGGGAAATCAGATGAGCAGGCTGATACCAGAAGGTCTTAAGTATTTTAAGTTCACTGTTGCATTGTATGAGAAAGGAAGTATATTCTCTATCCATATCCGTCTCCTTTAGTAACAGACATTACCCTATGGCTTCCTGTGCCCACTCCAACAATTCATTGGCAGAAGGTGAGTGGTAATCGACACCCCACTTTTCCCAAAGCCTGTCGGTATTGTTGAAGGCCTGTCCCCCCACTGCGATCTTTACATCTGGGAAATCATGACGTATCCTTTGGGTGATTTTCTCGCATACACCAAGGTAGGGCGGCATTGTAACGGAAAGGGCAACAAGATCCGGCTTGTACTCTCCAATTGCCTGTAGGATGGAGTCTTCAGGAAGCGCTGCTCCAAGATAGTATGTATCCCAGCCTCCATGCTCAAACAGGTCTGAAAGCATCCTTATGCCCATTTCATGGAGCTCGCTTCCAACTGCGCAGGATAGAAGTGTCTTGTTTTTTCTTGGACTCTCAAAAATCTCGTCATAGAAGCTTGACATTATGGTCTGGGTTACAGATGTTGCATAGTGCTCCTTGTCAACAGTAATAACGTTTCTATGCCATAGCTCGCCGATCTCATGCATGGTTTTTGTAAGAATGTCTTCATAAATATTAATAATAGGCACACCCTGGTCTCTTGCAGATGAAATTATATTATGTGCTCTTCTCGCATCACCAGTAAGCAGGGCATCCAGATAATCCTTCCTCAGATTGAAATAGTCACCATTATTGAAGGATGATGAATGCTCAATATCCGTAACTGCATTTTCAGTCGCTTCAATGGCAAGCTTAAGGTACAAGGAAATCTTCTCGAGTTCCTCTCTCGTAAGAATATCCTTTGCATGACCAGCCAGGATCTCTGACATGATCCTGTAATGATCAGTCATCTGAACCATTATCCTGTCCCTGTCCAGATCTTTCATAAGATTGCACAGCAGCTCATAGATCCATGTTGCATAGCCCAAGAAGATCTTGACATCACTGAAATAAACAGAGGTCATAAGGAAGCTGATGTTGTAGACGACATCCTCATACATCAATCGCCTTCTTCTCTCATCCATTTCCCTGTACAATTTCGGGTCACGTCTGAATTGCTCCTGGAAAATCAGCTGTGCAATTTCAACAAAACGATGGTCATTGTAGTTCATCAATAGACTCATATTGTATTCTCCTATCCGGTAGAGTTTTCAAGCATTATAATGAGTTAATCATATCAGAAACGTGATATTGTGTAAATATAGGTTGAAATATTGCTATAATGGAGATGTAAACAGATAAGGAATATACTCCGTATGGAAGGAAGCTGGTGCTTGATGTTTAAAGACGTTGAGGCTAAAATCAAGAAAAGGAACAGGATACTGTTCTCCAAGGACAGCAAAGCTCTCAAGGAGCTGGTGGAGAGGATGGGCAAACAGAATCACAGGACCCTTGTGCTCTGGGCACTTGACTGTGGGGAAGCAGCTCTAGGTGATTTCGAAGCAGTCTTTCCTGGGGAGATGCGACCGAGAAAGTGCCTTGAATCATGCAGAATGTGGGCAAGGGGTGAAATTAAGATGAAGGACGCAAAGAGAGCAATTCTTGACGCCCATGCAGTTGCCAAGGAAATTGACGATGAAGCTTGCATAGCCCTTTGCCATGCAATCGGTCACGCAGGAGCAACTGTTCATGTGGGGTCCCATGCCATTGGACTACCAGTGTATGAGTTGACGGCAATTGTCATTTCACACAATAAGATTGGATATGAAGAGGCAGCAAGCGAAAAAATAGATTTCTATATTAAACGTTTGACATATTGGCAGGAGAATGTGGATAAGCTGGAAATGGAGTGGGCGGATTTTCTTAAAAGGGCTTGAACAGATGAATGGAGGGTGTAATCTATTTGTATCAGTAATAATGTGAAAACATTCTGTAAATTACTTGCAAATGAGATATAATGATGGTAAGTGAAAAGATATGAAACTCGAGGGAATTTTCATAGGAGGGAAGCGATGCTTAAGGAAACAAGAAAAACAGATCCGACATTGGCGGAACTGGTGGATGAAGAGCTACACAGGCAGGAACAAAACATAGAGATGATTGCGTCAGAATCAACTGTGCCTGTTCCGGTAATGGAACTGAGTGGAAGCGTGTTTACGAACAAGACACTTGAAGGCTATCCGGGAGCACGCTACCAGGCAGGTTCGCATGTTGCTGACAAGGTGGAAAGGTTGGCGATTGAAAGGGCAAAGGAGCTTTTCCAGGCAGAGCATGTGAATATACAGACCTATTCCGGAACTTCGGCAAATTATAGCGTTTTTGCTGCGGTACTAAAGCCGGGAGATAAAATCCTCAGCATGAGATTGGACCAGGGTGGGCATCTGACCCATGGAAGCCCTGCAAACTGGATGAGTGGTTTCTACGAGCACAGATTTTATGGGTTTAACCCTGAAACAGAGCAGATTGACTATGGGGAACTGGAAAGAATGGCAATGGAAGAGAATCCAAAGCTTATCATCGCTGGTGGAAGCTCCTACCCCAGACTAATAGATTACGAGAGGATTGCAGGAATAGCGAAGGGTGTTGGAGCATACTTCATGGTTGACATGGCCCACATTGCAGGCTTGGTTGCAGCTGGGGTTATCCCAAGCCCCATACCCCATGCTGACTTTGTATCATCCTCAACCACAAAGACCTTCTGCTCTGCAAGAAGTGGAATGGTCTTTTCCAAGAAAGAGCATGCAAAGCTTCTGGACAGGGGTACATTTCCGGGATCCCTTGGCTCCATACACCTTCATACAATGGCTGCAAAGGCTTGGTCCTTCAAGTATGCAGCTACAGATGAATTCAAGGAGATAATGGAGCAGGTGGTCATAAATGCAAGAACCCTATCGAGGGAGCTTGGAAGACAAGGGTTTAGAGTTGTAAGTGGAGGAACGGACAACCATCTACTTGTGGTGGATTTGAGAGGAAAAGGGATTACAGGCAAGGTGTTTCAGGGAGCATTGGACGGTATAGGAATAACAGTGAACAAGAACCTAATTCCATTTGATCCTGAAAAGCCCAGCATCACCAGCGGTGTGAGAATTGGATTGACTTCAGTCACACAGAGGGGATTGAAGGAAGAAGAAATTATTGGGATTGCTGAAATTATGAATAGGGTTGCGGACAACCCAAAGGATGAGAATGTACTGAAGGAGTGCAAGGAAGATGCACAGAAGCTTATTGCAAGGTTTCCGCTATATCCGGAAGGGACATTTATGGATTAGAAAACTGTAATTGGAGGAGATTATATGGCAATACTAGAAAGAGGATCATACAAGCACCAGATGCCCACACAGAATCCCTTTGTTGCATCAATGCACCATCTGGATTTTTTCCCTGCTGGAAACGGGAATCTCGGACCCGGCTCAATGAAGAAAGAGAATGAAGGCTTTGACCTTAGTGCCGACTGGAGGATGTACTACGGCAAGAATGTACCAGGGTTTCCGGCTCACCCTCACAGAGGCTTTGAAACCATAACAATAGTTACAGAAGGATTGGTGGACCATACAGACGGATTAGGCTCTAGGGGAAGATACGGTGAGGGTGATGTTCAGTGGATGACTGCAGGAAGTGGACTTCAGCATTGCGAGATGTTTCCTTTGATAAATGATGACAAGCCAAATACCATGGAGCTCTTCCAGGTCTGGCTGAGTCTTGATCATGAACACAGGATGGTGGAGCCGGACTACAAGATGCTCTGGAATGAGGATATCCCTAGAATCTCAATAGGTGAAAAGGGTAGGGAGACAAGAATAACTCTGATTGCGGGAGAAGTAAATGGAATAAAGGCAGTAGAGCCAACAAAAAATTCATGGGCAAACAACCCCATCAACAGACTGTCAATTCAGCTGATTGAGATGGATCCGGGAGTGGAATACGAGCTTCCAGTGGTCAGTGGCACAATGAATAGGTCCCTGTATAATTATTATGATGGAGTTGCAATGGTTGAAGGCAAGGAGCTGAGGAAAAAGATGTATATGTTCCTTTCGGCAGATGAAGAGACCATTATTAAGAATATGTCAGATTCAGTGATCAAGCTGCTGCTTCTTGAGTCAGAACCGATAGATGAACCTATATTGGCCTATGGGCCATTTGTAATGACAACCAAGGAAGAAATCAGACAGGCATACCTGGATTATCAGGAGACACAGTTTGGTGGATGGCCTTTCCATGAGCAGGAGGTCGCACACGAAAAGTCTCTTGGAAGATTTGCTGAATACCCAGATGGCAGAGTGGAAAAACCCTAGCAGAGTGGATTTCCACTCTGTTTCATTTTTTGGAGATTCACAAAAACGGTAAACAGGGACGGATTCACTATATTGGGTATAAATCCATTAGGAGCAAATGGAGGTGGGCCAATGAACCTGGAGAAAATGATCAGGATGTGTGATGACGTTGAAATTTATGGAAACGTAGATATTGATATTCAAGGTATTTGCTATGACTCGAGAAAATGCTCCAAAGATTATATTTTTGTTGCCATTTCTGGACTTAGTGATGACGGCAACAGATACATAGGCTCAGCTGTTGATAATGGTGCCATTGCAGTGGTATCAGACAAGCAAGTGGAGGAAATTCCCGATAGTCTTACCTATATAAAAGTAAAGGACAGCAGAAGGGCCCTTTCCGCCATGTCGGATAAATTCTACAGACATCCGTCAGAAAGGCTGAGAGTAATTGGTGTTACTGGAACCAATGGTAAGACAAGCACAACCTACTTTATCAAGCAGATATTTGAAAATGCCGGAAGGAGAATTGGTGTAATCGGAACACTTGGTGCCACATTTGAGATGATGCAGAAATCACTTGTCAACACAACACCAGAGTCCCTTGAAATCCAGCAGCTGTTGGATGAGATGGATTATCTTGGGGCTGAGTATGTTGCTATGGAGACATCATCCCAGGGTGTCCATATGGGAAGGGTTGAGGATGTCACCTTTAGAGGCGGAGTTTTTACAAACCTCACACAGGATCATCTTGACTACCATAAGACAATAGAGGAGTACTATCAGGCTAAGAAGAGATTTTTGGAGATGCCTACGGATTATGTCATCGTAAATGGTGATAACCAATATGGGGAAAGATTCTATTCTGAATCAAACTTCCCAAATAAAAGGATAATAATTTATGGCAAAGGAGAAAATCAGGATGTAAGGCTTGGTAATATAAGATACAATTCTGATACCATAGAGTTCACTCTAAAGAATGAAGGAAAAATGCTTGATTTTAAAACCAATCTTGCAGGTGAGTTCAATGTCTACAATGTTACCGGTGCAATTCTTGCAGCAATACAGGAAGGGATACCCTACGAGTCAATATGTGAGTCAGTAAGAAATCTGGGCAACGTTCCAGGGAGAATGGAAAGAGTCGATGTTGGAGATGGAATTCAGGCAGTTGTTGATTATGCTCATACTCCTGATGGATTATATAATGTCCTTTTGTCCCTTAGAAAATCATGTAGAGGAAGACTTATTACAGTATTTGGCGCAGGGGGAGACAGAGATCGTGAAAAGAGACCGATAATGGGGAAGATAGCATCAGAAATGAGTGATGTATGCATTGTAACATCGGATAATCCAAGATGGGAGGAACCTGAAAGTATAATTGAGGATATAATCGTTGGAATAAGTAAAACCAACAAGGATTACTTCAGGATTGTCGACAGGTATGAAGCCTTAAGAAAAGCCATAAATTTGGCTGAAAAGGATGATGTAATACTTATAGCAGGAAAAGGTCATGAGATTTGGCAATCAATTAAGGGTCAAAACCAACCATTTGATGAGAAAATGATAATTCTTCAGTTTGCCAGGGAAAGATTTGGAAGTTGAATCTGGAAGTTCAGTGTCATCAAGAATCACTTGGGTATAAATGTAATGTTAGCAATGAAAGGGGAATGCCGTATGGATATGATGGATCTTATGAGTATGTTGTCAAACAGGGAGAATGTAGAGAAAATAAGTGGACAGGTTGGTGCAGACACTGACAAAGTCAAGAAGGTTGTTGACCTGGGTATACCGACCATTATACAAGCCATGGGAAGGAATGCTCAATCGGATGATGGAGCTCAGGCTCTTCTCAATGCCCTGCAGCAGCACCAGGAGGATGATGTTGAAGGGATGCTGCAGAATCCTTCAGCTATTGATAGAAAAGACGGGGAGAAGATTCTAAGTCACATACTCTCATCCAAGGATGAACAGGTAAAGATGAATATTGCAAAGGAAGCCGGCCTGGGTAAGGATGAGGTCGGAGGGATACTATCCCAGCTTGCACCGCTTCTGATGGGCGTAATGGGACAGCAACAGAAGCAACAGGGTGTAGGAACTTCCGGTATAGCATCCCTTGTGACCGATGCCCTCGGCAAAAGCGCCAAAGGAGGAATGATGGACCTGGCTGCACAGTTTCTGGACAAGGACAAAGATGGAAGTGTAGTTGATGACATCGGGGATATGCTTGGCGGGATGTTTGGGAAGAAGAAGTAAATAGTTACCCTGCACTGTCTGGCTACCATACTTAGACAGTGCTTTGCTTTAAATATAAATTGACAGGAGGATACTGATGGAAGAAAAACTAATAACCAATGAACAACTATCAATGGAGCTTTATCAATCCCTTAAGAGAAGAACAGCAATGAGACCCCTTACCATGACAAACAACAACCTGACCGTGGATGATGCTTATGACATCCAAATGAGAAATGTCAAGAGGGCATTGGCTGAAGGAGACCATCTTACTGGGAAGAAAATCGGCTTGACATCCAAGGGAATGCAGCAGTTGTTAAACATCACAGAGCCTGATTTTGGACATCTTTTCAGGAGTATGGAGGTTGAAAACGGAGGTGTCGTTTCCATGAACGTTGCCATCCAGCCAAAGGTTGAAGGTGAGGTAGCCTTTGTGCTAAAGGAGGACCTGGTCGGCCCCAATGTGACAATTGAAGATGTATATGAGGCCACTGATTATGTTTGTGCTGCAATTGAAATTGTTGACAGCAGAATTGAGGACTGGAATATAAAGCTTGTTGACACAATCGCAGACAATGGATCAAGTGCCCTTTATATACTGGGAGATAAGAAGGTGGATATTACCCAAGTTTCTTTGCCTGAGATTGAAATGACCCTCTTTAAGAACGGAGAGGTTGTAAACAAGGGTACAGGCAAGGAAGTTCTTGAGAATCCGGCAATGGGAGTGGCATGGCTTGCAAACAAGCTGCACGATTTTGGTCAATCCCTTAAGAAGGGAGAGGTCATCCTTTCAGGAGCCTTTACAGCATCGCCAGCAGCTTCAGCGGGAGATGAGTTCCTAGTTGAATTTAGCCAGCTAGGCAAGGTAGAGGTAAAATTTGAATAAAAAATAGGGGGTCCGCCCCTATTTTTTTTTGCCTTTTCCGCGTGAATCTAGAAACTGTCTGATTCTTATGCTATCCATCAAGGAATGCAGATTTCCTGAGTCATTGAGATCCATGCCAATTATTTCACTGATTCTTGATATTCTGTATATCAATGAGTTTCTGTGTATGAACAAGGAATTTGAGGTTTCCTTGATATTCCTGTTGTTATCGAGATAAACCTTTAGGGTATCATAGAATTCCGTGCCATTTTCCCTGTCATAGTCCCGAAGCCTTCCAAGTGCCGGGTTGCAGTACTGGGAAAGTGGAATCCTTCCTGTATAGTTGTAAAGCAGGTTGTAGAATGAATAATCCGTATAGTACAGGACTGCTTCTTCCTTGCTGAATAAATGGGCTTGTTTTATGGAAGAAACCGCCTGATTGAAGTATATCTTGAAATCAGAAACATCATCAAACTTCCAGCTGACTCCTATGGCTATATCCTCACTATCTATTAGCCTTTGCAGTGCTTCCTCCTGTTCCAGAGAAACTGAAGGTACCAGTATGGCCATATAGTTCTTGTACTGGACTGAAAATCCCTCGGGGAAAATCCTTTCAAGCTCCACAGAAATGGTTCTTTTCAAATATCTATTTTCCACGGGTTTTATAAACCTTGCAACTACAACCATCATCTCTGCTGGAAAGCTCACATCACCCATATCATCCAAGTCCATAGTTTCAGAAATTTTCTCTTCGTCAAGTAGGTTGTATAGAATTGTGCTGGCCACTGAATTCTCAGTGGTTCCGGAGGTTTCCCTGATAAAGGCATCCATCAACATCTTTCCAACAATTGGGAGCTGATGATAGTGTGACTTGTCAATAGGTTTATGATGGGCAATCATGACAATGCCACCCTTAATATGACCATCCTGGGTGATTCTGGCAACCAGCTTTGGCTGATTGTCACCGGGCAAGGTTATCGTTTGGGTTTCCTTCCCGCTTTTTTGCCAATCCCTCATTTCCTTGCTGGATTGAACCTTCTTTATAAACTCGTAGGAGTATCTTCCTCTTTTTATATTTTCCGCCCACAGGGGATCAGCGATATCATAAACGGTGGAGTAGGCCAAAACATTCATGGATGCATCTGCCAGTATAAGGGCATTCCCAAGAAGTCTTGCAGCTGTGTTAATTGCTGATAGAATGCTTTTTTCCTCAGTCAAATCCCTCATAAGCTGAAGCAGTGCTCGTTCAGATTTAAGACTGTCGAATATAAGATCCTTTGACAGGTTGAACACACCAACCAAATCATCCCTTTTGATATAGCCATGACATCCCTCGACAGATATATTGTAGGGCTTGTCCCAGGTAAGGGTCATTACAGGAAATGTCGGCAGGGATTCCACCTGGGACCACTCCCCTACATATAGAACATCAGGGTCCCATTTGTTTGTTTTGCCAATAAGTCGAAGGTCAGATATGTCGTTTGGGCAGTTTCCCAGGGTGGAATGGGAAACGTCGTAATCTTCCGAAATGACATCTAAAAGATCTTTAAACTTCAAATATCCCACATCCTTTATCGTTTATATCTAAGTGTATTCTACCATCTTTTAATCTTCTGTACAAACATCAAATACTTTGTTAATTTTTTATACTAGTATATTCTGTACAAAGCCGGCATAGACTTTTCGTATATCTACACCTATACCTATAGGCAAGCTTCTATATATAATCTAGATGAAAGTATAGAAAATTACAACAAATGAATGAGAGGAGAGTGAAAGATGTCAAAAATTAAGGGAACAACGGTGAAAATCGGTTTTATGGTAGCTTCACTTCTATGTGTTTTGCTTTTTGTATTGGGTCTGGTAGGTATCCATGATGGATGGCCGGCATTTATGATTCCCCTGTTTTTCTTCCTGGGAGGTGCAAAGAAGGAAAATCTCAGGAGCATTTTCAGTGGAGGTGCGGTGGGTTTGCTCTTTGCATATGGTTTGTTTATAGGCGTTGAGATGCTTGCTCCAACCATAGGAATGCAGCCAAGCATTTTTCTGATGGTATTTCTATGCATTTTCCTGCTGATAGTTCTGGGAGACATTTCCCATACATACTTCAACAACTATGCCTTCTGTTATTTCACAGTGGCTTTGATCTATCCAGAACAGCATACGCTGACATGGCTCTTTGTACTGTTTGCAGGAGGATTATCCTTGATAACAGGAATACTTTTCTTCCTGAAAATTATATTCAAACCAAAGGCAGCAAAGGCAGAAACGGCATAGATGTGGCAGGTTATCCATAAGTATTAAAGGAGGTCAATATTATGATTACAGAGTACAATGTATTCGTTCCTTCCATCATGGGAAGCGGATCTTCCCTGAGGACAGGACTTGAGGTTAAGAAGCTTGGCTGCAGGAAAGCCTTGGTGGTATTTGACAAAGGATTGAAAAATGTAGGCATTTCGGACAAGATTGTTGAAAATCTTGAAAATGCTGGGATTCAAACAGTAAGCTTTGATGGAGTGCTTCCTGACCCTCCTGACACCGTAGTTGAGGAAGCGGCCCAAATGGCAAAATCGGAAGAAATTGACTGCATAGTTGCAATCGGTGGAGGAAGCTCCATGGATACTGCAAAGGGAATCAATGTACTTATGAACAACACACCGCCAATAATGAAATATTTTGGGGTGCAAAAGAACCTAAATCCCGGCGTGCCACTGGTGTTTATCCCCACCACAAGCGGTACGGGAAGTGAAGTAACCAACATGTGTGTAATTTCCTGCGAATCCCTGGGGAAAAAGGATAGCGTAATAAGTGATGTGTGTGTTGGCACCCTGGCCATACTTGATCCTGAGCTTACTCTTGGACTGCCTCCCAAGCTTACAGCAGCCACAGGAGTGGATGCCTTGAGTCATGCGGTTGAATCCATTACAGGTGGACATTCCAATCCACTATCGGACGCTCTGGCACGGGATGCAATTCGAACAATTGCCAAGTGGCTGCCGATCGCCTACAAGGACGGTTCAAATATTGAAGCAAGGGAGAATTTGCTTTATGCATCCATGTTTGCCGGGATGGCCTTTACAAATGCCCTTGTCCATGTTGGTCATGCCATTGGACATACCCTGGGAGCGAAATTCCACATCCCCCATGGGACGGCTGTAGCAATATCACTGCCTGAGGTTATTGAATATGCTGCAAAGACAGAGCATGTGAAGGTCAAGATGATTTGCGAGGCCCTAGGTGCTCAGGTCCCAATTGATGCAACACCTGAAGAGATAGGTAAAATTGGGAAGATGGCTCTTAGAAAGCTGATTAAGTCCGTTGACATACCTAATCTCAAGGACTTGGGGATATCACTGGAGGAGGCAATGGGAACTGCACCTATGGCAAGTCAGGATGCTGGACTGGCATTGGCCCCATACAGGATAACCGGTGGTAAAATTGCTGATATTATAAAATCAGCCTATGATGCATAGTGTAAAGGAGGATAAGATATGTGGTCAAAACTAACAATAGATATGGGAGCACTGACAGTTGAGAAGCAGACTCTTGAGGAGGAGCTTCAGGACCTTGGAGGAAGGGGGCTGGTGGCTCAATACCTGATAAAAAACGTACCACCAAGCTGTGATCCTCTTGGAAAGGACAATCACCTGATTTTCTGTACTTCAGTGTTTGCAGGTACTAGACTTACAACCGCCAATCGCCTTTCGGTTGGAGGCAAAAGTCCACTTACGGGAGGGATCAAGGAAAGCAACTCTGGAGGATATGCAGCAGCACTGCTTGCAGACCATGGACTGAAGCTTATTACAGTAAAAAGCCTTCCTGATAATGACAAGCTATGGATACTTAGGATCACCAGGGATGGGAAGGCAGTTCTTGAAGAGGCGGAAGAATATAGGGGAATGAACAATTATGACTTTGTGGACGCCATAAAGGGAAAGTTTGGGGACAAGCTTGCAACAGTCTCCATAGGATCAGCCGGTGAAAGAATGTACAGGGCAGCCTCGATACAGATTTCAGAGTTCAATTCAGGACATCCCAGCAGGGCAGCTGCAAGGGGAGGATTGGGTGCCTTAATGGGTAGCAAGGGCTTAAAGGCAATTGTGATAGAAAAGCCTGAGGAAAAGTTCAAGTTTGAATTCAACGACGAGGAAAAATTCAATGAACTGGCTTCAAGGCTGAATAAAATGGTGGCAGAGGGTGCCAAGACTGATCCCTTCCACAATATCGGTACCATCGCCACCATTGAGGCGACAGGCGAAAATGGGATACTACCTGTTAAAAGTTTCTCAGGACAACTGTTCCCTCAATACAAGGAGGTTGGAGCAACAAAGTTTATGACAAATCTAGCCACCCGGGGTGGGAGGAACAAGATCCCCTGTCAGCCTGGATGTGTCCTACAGTGCTCCAATTGCTACAATGACGAGGATGGAAACTATCTGACATCAGGCTTTGAGTACGAGACAATTGCACTGTTCGGACCAAACTGTGGGATCACTGATTTGGATGCCATAGCAAGAATGGACAGAATTTGCGATGACATTGGGGTTGATACCATTGATACGGCAAATGCTATTGCCATGTGCATGGAAACAGGGAAACTGGAGTGGGGAGATGCAGCAGGAACCTTGAATCTGCTCAAGGAGATGGCCGATGGAACCGGATTTGGACAGGTTATGGGAAACGGATGTGAAGCAGTTGGCAAGGAGCTTGGAAGTGAAAGAATACCAGTGGTCAAGCATCAGGCAATGGCAGCATATGATCCTAGAAATACAATAGGAACTGGCATTACCTATGCCACAAGTCCAATGGGAGCTGACCATACTGCTGGGCTAACAATGGGAAGAGCATTTGATGACAGGGGTAGAGCCGCCCAGGCCTATGTATCCAATAAGCTTCAGGTTGCAATGAGCTTCGCCGACAGCATGATGTGTATATTCGCATTTGCTCATGTGGTTCCCGCACTACCTTTGCTTGGGGAGATGATGGGTGCAATGTACGGAGGATCTTCAGAATACTCCCGCGTCACCACAATGGGAGTGAAAACCCTGCTTACAGAAAGAGGCTTCAACAAGATGGCAGGAATGACTGATAAGGACGACCGACTACCGGAATTCTTCAAAATGGAAAGGTCGCAGGCAACCGGGTCACGATTTGATATAGACGATTATGAGCTGGATGTACTGTTTGAATTCTAATGGTTAAGGTGAATGATAGAGTGGTTGAATTTGAGAGTGGTATGACGGTTGCAGATGCAATAAGGAGTGCTGGATTGAGCACAGACCAGGGAACCATAGTCATGGTTGACCGTAAGGTATTGTCAAAGGAGGAGCTTTTTCAGGTAGTTGAAAACGATACAGACATAAAGGTCATGATTCTGGTTTCGGGAGGATAAAGTTAATTTGGCATAAAGATTGAAGGGGCATCCAAAAGGGTGTCCTTTTTCATGTGGAAAATGGCAACTGTTGTGGTAATATAGACTTAGGTTGGAATTTACACAGATTGTAATAAGGAGGGATTTTGTGGGGATCAAGATTTTCCATACGGGAGATATACATATAGGCATGACCTTTAACAGCTACCCAGAAGGGATAAGGGAGCTACTGAAGTCAGCAAGAATTGATGTCATTGAGAGGATGGTCAAGCAGGCGAACCGGGAAGGCTGTGACCTGTTCGTAATAGCCGGGGACCTTTTTGACAAGATCAAGGGAATAGACAAGAGAACCCAGGCTGCAGTTGCAGGACATCTGTCAAAATTCGAGGGAGCATGTGTAGTCATTCTTCCAGGTAACCACGACTACCACACTGAAATGGTTGACCTATGGTCAAGCTTCCTTTCATACACTGATGACAGGCTTATACTATTGCAGGAGGAAAAGCCCTATGACCTAAGAGAATATGGACTTGGGGCTGTAATCTATCCTGCTGGCTGCCATTCAAAGCACTCCAAGGAAAACAATCTGGGATGGCTCAAGGAAATGGATATGGATAAGGAAGTCATCAGCATAGGAGTTGGACATGGTGCATTGTCGGGAATTTCACCTGATCTGGACAACCAGTACTTTAACATGGCCCTTGATGAGCTTGACAGGATTCCTGTCAATGTATGGCTGATGGGACACACCCACATAACATATCCTGAGAAGGACTCCCTGCAGAACTGGAAGGTTTACAACCCCGGAACTCCTGAGCCGGATGGACTTGACTGTAAACACAATGGTAATGCTTGGATTGTAAATGTAGATGACAGTGGAGAGATTGATGCAAAGAGGGTGGATACAGGAAAATACAGCTTTATGGATGTGGTGTTTAATATTAACCAGCTTGAGGATTACAGCAGGATCAAGAACCATTTCAAGGAGGGAACAGAAAACACCATAGCAAGGATCAGCTTGAGTGGAACCCTTGATGAGGAAGCCTACAGGTACAGATTGAAGCTGAAGGAAGAGCTTGAGGAAAGACTTCTCCACCTGATTCTTGAGGATTCGGAGCTAAAGATCAGAATAAATTCAGATAAGATCCACAAGGAGTTTACAAAAGGATCATTTCCGGAGCAGCTGTTGCTATCCCTTCAGGAGGATGAGGAAGCTCTGCAGCTGGCATATGAAATCATTTCGGAGGTGAGGAAATGATCATAAGAGGCTATTCAACCAAACAATTTGCAGGGCTCAAAAACCTTGAGCTGAAGTTTGACGAAAATCTTAATGTAGTCCTGGGACCCAATGAAGCTGGCAAGAGCACCATAGTGAATGGGATGGTATCGACGCTTTTCAACACCATAAGGGTTGGAGATCGAACCAAGGAGGACAAGGAGTTCAAAAGGAGGTTTATGCCTCATCCTGAGGGGGACTTCATTGATGGCAGTGTTCATATTGCCCATGGAGACGAGGAATATGTTCTAAGGAAGGAATGGGGTGCAACACCTGAAGTTTCACTTGTAATGCCTGACGGGTCAATCAAGAAGGACGAGGGTTCAATTGAGGATATTATGAAGGAGCTATTGGTATTCGGCGAGGAGACCTATAGGAGGATAGTCTTCGCAAAGCAGGAGGAACTGAAGGATGCCGTCCAACGAATGACCTCCCACAATGGAACAAATGTTGAGATTGGAGATTTCCTGAGAAGGACCGTGATGGAGCTTGACGGGGTTTCTCTGGATGAGCTTGAGGGCAAAATCAACGACCAGCTTGAGGAAATGTACAAAAGATGGGATGTTGAGAGGGAATATCCTGAGAACAACAGAGGTATCAACGATCCATACAAGATAGGTCGTGGAAGGATTCTGGAGAGCTTTTATAAGAAAGAGGAGCTCAACCAACAGTTGAAGGATGCCAGAAAGCGGGAGCTGGAGCTGGAGGATGCCTATAACCGTTTCAAGGAGCTGGAGAAGCGTCTGTCTGCAGTGAGGAAAAGAAAGAACGAGCTTGAAGAATTGGAAGTTGATATAAGAACTAGACAGAAGCTGCAGCCCAAGATCATTAAGCTTGAGAAAGATATCCAGGAGTTAAAGGATATTCAGAGGAGCTGGCCAATAAAGGAAAATAGAAGCAAGGAGCTTGCAGAGGAGCTTGAGGAGCTAAATGGAAGGCTTTTGAAGCTCAGAAGGGAGCAGGAACTTGCCTCCAAGGCAGGTGAGAGGGAAAGACTTAAAAAAAGGCTTGACGATATTGTGGCCACTGAGAATGAGCTTAGGATGAAGCAGGAGGAGCTTAAGGGCCTAATTGGAATATCCAAGGAGGACCTGGACCTACTGGAGGCTGAAAGTCTTGAACTTAGAGAGCTCCAAATGGTACTCAATGCTGGAAGCCTAAGCGGGAAGCTGGTCAACAGTCCAAATGGTGTGGACATCTATTTCTCAGAAGGATTCGATGAAGGAATAAAGGCGGCAGAAGGAGAACAGTTCTCGGCAAAGGGTATCTTAACAATCAAAAGCAGCGATGGTCTTGAAATAAGGATATCTGCAGGGGAGAAAAATCTGGAGGAATCTGCGGCAAAAATAAGGGAGCTAAAGGATGGAATTGACAGCAGACTAAAATATCTCCAGTTGGAATCCCTTCAGGAAGCACGTTCCGCACGGTCAAAGCAGACCATGATTGAGGAAGTATGCAATAGATTGGATGAAAGGCTTAAAATCCTTCTTGGAGATGATTCAAGAGAGGGGCTGGAGAAAACCCTAGAAGAGCTTAAGGGTCTCGATGGATTAAGGGATGCAGCGGATATTGAAAAGGAAATTGATGAGCTTAACAATAAAATCATTGAGAAGCGTGTGGATAGAAAGTCAATTGAGGATACGCTCATCTCCTGGAAGGAAAGTTTCAGCTCACAGGATGGTCTGATGGATCAAATGATAGACATGAGTGCAGATGTCAAGCTAGTTGAAAAGGAGCTTGAGGGTATAAAGGGTCTTCCTGAAGAGTTCTCTGAGGTTGATGAGTTCTTTGCAGCTCTAGGAACAGCCAGGGAAGATGTGGAAGGTGTAAGTGCCAGCTTTTATGAAGCAAGAGAAGCCTATGTGGAGTGCGAGAGAAATCTTCCGGAGACCTCCTTTGAGGAGCTGCAAACTGAATTTAAATCCGCACAGGAAAGCTTCAACAGACTCCTTGACAAAGGAGAGGCACTCCTTAGGATTAGAGAGGCCTTCAAGAGAACCAAGGAAAAGCTGGATGGAGACACGGACAAGCCATTGGTCCAGTCCATGTCCAAGTACATGAGGATTCTGACCCAGAACAGTTATGACATAAGCGGTATTGGGGAATCAATGGACGTGATCCTTGAGAGGGTGGGGTCGGTTCAAATGCCAATTGAGCTTCTTTCAACCGGAACCAGAGACTCTGTAGGACTGGCACTGAGACTGGCCTTAGCGGAAAATCTCCTTAAGGACAGCAAGGGAATTCTCGTTCTTGATGACTGTCTTGTGGATATGGATCCCCAAAGAAAGGATATGGCCGTTAGGATGATAAGGGAATTTGCAGAAAGTCATCAGGTCATATTCACAACCTGCAGCCCTGATACAGCTTCTCAGCTTAAGGGCAATATAATTGAGGTAGGACAGGCTTGAATATGGTAAAGGAAATAGTTGTAGATGATATAAGGATCAAGTTAAGAAGAAAAAACATAAAGACCTTAAGGCTTTCAGTTCACCCTCCAAAAGGAGAGGTTAGGATTTCTGTTCCCAATGGAGTGAGCGATGATGCAGCAATCATTTTCATAAAATCCAAAATGGAGTGGATAAGGAATCAGAGAGCAAGGCTCAAGATGTCCCATATGGAGGAGCCAAAGGAGTATATTACAGGTGAAAGACACTCTTATTTGGGAAAGGATTACATGTTGGAGCTTCAGACCACATCGGCCAAGCAGAGGGTTCTTCTGGAGGATGGTAGGATCATCTTGTTCGTCAGAGAAGGACATACAAGAGAAAAGCGAAAAAAGCTCATCAATGAATGGTATAGGGAGCGGTTGAAGGAAATGGTCCCCAAATACATTAAGAGATGGGAGCCAATAATGGGTGTTGAGGTTAAGGCGTTTGGGATCAAGAGTATGAAAACCCGCTGGGGTACCTGCAATATAAGGGACAAGAGAATCTGGGTCAACCTGAGATTGGCAACTAGAGATGAGAGCCTGCTTGAATATATAGTGGTGCATGAGATGACACATATATTGGAAAGGCTTCACAATGACAGGTTCAAGATGCTTATGACCGGATTCATTCCAAATTGGAGAGAACTGAAAAAGGAACTGAATGGTCAAAAATAAAACAGAGGGAAGGTATGGTTATGATTAAGGTGCAACCTAAATACAATAGTGAAAACAAGGGGCATTATTCCCCTGGAGTGATATCAAATGGGATGCTTTATGTATCCGGACAGCTTTCAGTGGACCCTGACACAAGGGAGCTTCCAGCTGGAGGAGTGAAAGACCATGCAAGGCAGGCCCTTTCCAATGTGGATAGGGTCCTTAAGGAGG
>NZ_JBJXRK010000019.1:0-46229 GCF_046224405.1 Gudongella ferriphila
CAAGGACCTCTTCATCATCTATAAAGCTGCCATCCCAATCTACAAAAGTTACTGTCCAATATACTGGTGTTGGATCTGATATGGTGAATAATGCCGCATCCACTGAATGACCGCCCCCAATACCATCAACACTAATAGTATAATTTCCAGGGGCTAATTCAAATCCGGCAAACTCAAACACAGTCCAATGTGCACTATTCGTGTTACCTATCAATCCCCAACCAGAAGGGCTATAGAATTTAGTACCGACTTTTATTTCCTCAAGAGCAGAGTATTTTATGCTTTTTGTTGATGAATCATCCCCTAAGGTCATAGTTTCTTTTAATTCATGGGTTGATGCTACTGCTACATAAGATGCCGAATCGTCATTCCAGGCATAAATCAGTTTTGTATGTGTATTAGTTGAGTTACCAGTTATATCTAATAATCCTGGTGGTTCTTTGAGCTCATAAACCCCTTCAGCAAAACTTACCCCCATACTCATTATCATTGAAAAAACAATTAAAAATGTCAAAAATCTCGATCTCGTTTTACCCATTACTCTTTCCCCCTTAACCTAGTTTCCTGTTGCCATCATCTTTTTCATCATTGCCAAACCTATGCTTTTTGGTTCTTGATTGTTCTTCCTTGTACCTTGAGATGTCTGTATAGACCATCATAAGGTAATCCCTTTCATCACTATAGAGGCTGACCAGATACCACCGATCCTCTTTCTCCACATAATATTCGAACTTTCTTCTTGTTCTTGGAAGCATATGGTAGTGGAAATTCTTTAATCCCAACACCGGATTCTCCATTTCAATTACCATGCTTGATAGCTTTTCACCTAAAACCCTGTCGGAATTCATCCCAGATGCAAAATAAAAATTATCACTTACCTCCACCAAAACGTAGTCTAAAAATCTGCCTCTTTCATTGATAAGCGCCTTGAATCTTATGAAAAAGTCGTTTTTTGAAGGGTATTCCATACCATCCCCTCCTTCTCTCCAGTAGTTTGTTGCTTGTTAATTCAAATATACCATTGTCCAGTTTTATTTAGCGTTTATACCAGTTTTATTTCAGTTTTATTTCAATTTTATGGATTAATTGGTCAAAAAATATAAGCTCTTGCGAGCTTATTTCGTTGGTAAGGTTTTATTGATTATAAAAATCCAATTTGGTCTTGTTTTCTATAGGTATGAACTTGAATGTCATATCATATTGATTCCCGTTGTTGTCCTTGATGTAATCCTTGATCCTTTTCTCCACAACCTTGATTCCTCCATTTTTCACTTCAGGTAGGAGTATAAGTATCTGGGAGTCATTCCAAAGAGTGTAGATGTCACCCTTTCTAAGGGTGTTCTGAAGAACCTTTGTCATAAGGCTCTGCCACTTTTCAAAGCTTTCCTCCTGCGATTGGTCAAGGGTCACCAGGCTGATGTAGTCATTGTCCTCCTGGTCGTTTCTTCTTCTTCTCTTATGGCTGTTGTACAGAAGCTTGAAGTACTCCGACTCGCATTTCAGCGGTCCGTTCACTCCAGTTTCGTCAAGCTTTCTGCTTATATCCTTAATTGTAAGCTCTCCCTTGTCTGCAGAATAGCTCTGAATCTTTCTTTGCATTTCCCTCATCAGGGAGGTTGTGGTTATTCCCATTTCCTTCTCAAAGGCTACCTGCATAAACTCCAGATGATTGTGGGCATTCTGTATCTTTCCAAGCCTTAGCATGCTCTCGATCAGAAACTTGTGAAGGATTTCCTCGTAGGGCTCAATTGTTATGGCCTTTTCACAAAGCTTTACAATATCTTCATCACGACCCTTCTCGGAACACAGGTCAACCAGCTTCTCAAGGGTCTTCACATAGAGGCGCTTGTAGTAGCTTCGAACCGGTACCAGCCATATCTCATAAGGGTTTTCTGCCAGGTATCCACCTCTGTATAGATCTATGGCCTTGCTGTATGCAAGCATAGCCTGGTCCTGGTCGAACTCCAGCTGCTGGTCCCCTTCCTTGATCCACATCTCCATCTCATCCGTATCAAGAACCACATCATTCCCCACTTCCAGGGTGTAATAGCCATTGCTGAAGGTTATTGTAAGGTAATCATCACCTGGGAGTATGTCCTTGAGAATCTGACGGAGCCTGAATATCTGCCCCCGAATCATGTTCTTGGGGTCCATTGAATCCTGGTCCTGCCATAGGTTTTCAATTATCACCTCGGGAATAAGCTTTTTGTTCTTGAACGTCAAAAAGTACTCAAGAAGCTTGAAAAGCTTGTATGAGCGGCTTGCATCCTGCATTATGGACTTGCCTTCCACCAGCATATCGAAGTCACCAAGTGTTGTAATATACAGCTTCATAATCTCACCCACCCCTATGGTTATTACTATACCCAATTAACGAGTAAATGGTCAAGTTTTTTCATTTTTTGTAAATATTTTTTGGCAATAAATGTGACAGGGGAAGCAATGAACAGTGAATAGTGTACAACGAACAATCGTTATTTGGTGGATAAGCTATGAGGCAGGAGATCCCTCCACTGACGGTCGGGATGACAAATATGAGATATAGCGGGTCACAATTCTCAGATTAAAATTGGTTTGGGTCAGGGTTTGGAATTTAAGACTCTTCGCGGACTCAGAATTATAATAATTAAAAATAACCCAAGAACAATCATTTCTGACTGTTCCTGGGTCCTATCACTAAACCAGATTTCTCTTAACTATCTCATTTACAACAAAGGTTGCAACATCCTCGGCGTAGCTTCCTGACCCGAAGCCTGCATCGTAGCCAAGCTCCTTTGCCAGCTCATGGCTAAGCCTCGGTCCTCCGCATACAAGGACAATCCTGTCCCTGATTCCCTCTGCCTCAAGGAGCTCAACAAGCTCAGTAAGGTTTGGGATGTGGACATCCTTCTGGGTGACAACCTGTGACACTAGAAGTGCGTCCGCCTTCATCTCGATGGCCTTTGCAACAAGCTCCTCGTTTGGAACCTGGCTGCCCAGGTTGTAGGCCTGGATTCCCTCGTATCTTTCAAGTCCGTAGTGTCCGGCGTAGCCCTTCATGTTCATGATGGCATCTATCCCAACAGTGTGGGCATCGGTTCCTGTACAGGCTCCAAGGATCACAACGTCCCTTTTGATGTTGTCCTTGATGTAGTCCTCGATATCATGCTTTTCCATGACATCAACATCCACCTTGGGGACCTCGATTGATGAGTAGTCAACCGTGTGGACTGTTTTTCCGTAGACAACAAAGTAGGTGTAGTCTATACCAAGGTCATGGGAGTAGACAACAGCCGGCTCCTCAAAGCCCATTTTCTTTGCAAGCTGTCTTGCCGCTTCGTTTGCCTCGTCTCCATATGGGACAGGAAGGCTGAAGCTTAGCTGCACGGCTCCGTCGTTCATCGTATCTCCGTATGGCTTGACTTTTGTAAGGTCGACTTTCTGAATTTCACTCATTATCTGTCACCTCCAAGCATCATTTCAATAAATGGATTGAAGTAGCCTGAGTCCTTTCTGGCAATTCCTGCTAGACCCTTTCCTCCGGTTCTCATCCTTCTCACTCCACCGAACTTGCCCTGCTCGATTGTCTGGAAAAGTCCTTCCCTTTCAATCTGCTCCAAAAGCTCGCTTGCCTCATCAAGTACAGCATGGGCTCTCTTCTGGATCACTCCATCCTTCTTGAACTCTATCTCATCGCTGAGGTGTCTTGCGTTGTTGAATACATACTGTGCATTCTCGATTGAAAGGTATCTGTCGTGAAGGTGTGGGGTGTGGATAGCCTCTGTAAGCATCCCAAGAAGCTGGATACCCTGGTCCGTCATTATTGATACCATGTTGAACATTGCATTCTGTACGTGTCCCTTGTATATGTTTCCTGTCATGAACTTTGTAGGTGGCATGTACTTAAGCGGCGCCTTGGGGAATATCTCCCTTGCCATCTGAGCCTGTGCAAGCTCCAAAAGGAAGCCGTCCTCGATTGTTGGCTCCATCTCAAAGGCATGTCCAAGACCCATCTGTTCCTCCGGAAGTCCAGCTTTAAGTGCAAACTGCTCATTTATGAACTGGGATGCAAGCACTGTATGTGCAGCCTCAACCGCATCGTCAGTTGTAAGGTAGTTGTCCTCACCTGTGTTTATTATGATTCCCGCAAAGCCGTTGATGACCCTTGAGAAGTACTGGTCAATAAGGGTTCTCTGCATGTTGATGTCCCTGAAAAGTATTCCGTAAAGGGCATCGTTAAGCATCATGTCCACCCTTTCAATGGCTCCCATGGCGGCTATCTCAGGCATGCAAAGTCCTGAACAGTAGTTTGTCAGCTTGATGTATCTTCCGATTTCCTCTCCAACCTCATCAAGAGCCTCTCTCATGAGCCTGAAGTTCTCCTGGGTTGCATAGGTCCCTCCAAAGCCCTCTGTTGTAGCTCCGTAAGGCACATAATCAAGAAGCGACTGTCCAGTTGTCCTTATTACCGCGATGATATCAGCTCCCTGCTTTGCAGCTGCCTTTGCCTGTACGATATCCTCGTAGATGTTTCCTGTTGCAACGATTACATAAAGATTTGGAGTCTTTGCAGGCCCAAAGTCCGCTATGTAGTCGTCCCTCACCTTCTTGTTGGCAAGTATCTTCTCCACTGTTTCCTCTGCAACGGTGTGGATCACATCCCTGATCTCCTGCTCGTCCTTGGCAGGAAGTCTTGTGATGTCCAACTCTCCTGTGGCAATCTTTTCAGCTATCTCCTGTGGTGAGATCTGGAGGTTAAGCATTGCGTTTCCTATCCAGTATGCCGCTCCCCTTTCAAGTCCGCCTCCCTCGACGATGTTGTCCACAACAACGTTTGGCAGCGGCTTTTCGATTTCATCCACCCCGTCCACTCCAAGAAGCCTCACTACTGTTCTTTCAGTGGATACGGTTGTATGTTCGTCAATGAAGTTTTGTATGTCTTCTGCTATGTTTCTTGCTGAGGCTCTGGATGCCTCAATTTTTTTCAAGTCCAGATTTAATTTTGACAAGGTATCAACTCCTTTCCATACAGTTAATAGTTAAGATCTAAGAGTTAAGAACCAATAACTCCCTAAAATGCAAGTCAGGCTCTTGAGATGTCTCCAAAAGCTCTACATGACATCTATATAATAGCTCCAGGGTCAGAGATCCCTCCATTACAGTCGGGATGACAAACCTCTTAGATATTACTTCTTAACCATTAGTTTTCCTTTAATAAAATATTCTCCGCTATCTTAAGTATCTCAGGTCTTAGTCCCATTATCCTTGCTATGTTAATGGCATCCCTTGGGATTCCTGTGGTTTTGTCCACAACCCTCAGACGGTAGTCCATGTACTTGTTTATGATGCCCATTCCATCCCCTTCGGAGATTTCCTCTGAAAGGGTTTCCACATCAAGCTCTGACAGTCCGACAACCTGCAGGTGCTGGATTCCCTCGATGTCAGCAACGTTGTCGTAGTGGGTTGTGATAAGGGATATTGCCGGCTTGTCCATAAGGTAGATTGCGATGGCCTTTGAGATGGCATAGCCCTCCTCGGGGTTTGTCCCCCTGGCCAGCTCGTCTATAAGGATCAGACCCTGCTCGTCCGACCTTTTCATAGCATCGCTTACAACCTCAACCTCTCCACCGAAGGTTGAAAGCCCACTGTCAGTTGACTGCATGTCCCCGATTGAGGACTTGATGTAGAGGCTAAGCCCCAGCTCCATCTCTTCTGCAGGAACATAGAGTCCGTAGTGGGCCATTGCCGATAACAGCCCCACAAGCTTAAGACTTATGGTCTTTCCCCCCATGTTGGCTCCCGTTATGCAGGCAACACCCTCCTTCAGGTTTATACTGATGGGTGTGAAAAAGAGACCCCTCTCACGAAGAAGGTCCTCGATCTTTGGGTGCCTTCCCCTCTTTATGCTTATGATGTGCTCATCAAGTATCACAGGCTTTGCGGCATCCATATCAATTGCCAATTTTGCCTTTGCAAGCACCAGGTCAAGCTTTCCAACTGCAAGCATGTTTCTGTAAAGCTCACGTCTCCGCTTTCCCACTTCTTTTGAAAGGTCCTCACGGATCCTCATTTCCTCCCGGTCTTCCTTGTCCCGAAGAAGCTCCAAGGTCCTTTCGGCCCTTGACAGGTCGTCGGTTGGAACGATGGTGAACTTAATGTTCAGGTAGGTCTCCGAGAAGTAGGTCAGGTAAGGGTAAGCCTTGATGGTCTTTAGCAGTTCCTTGTTGTCCCTGTTAACCACAACCGTGTTGTCAGGTCTAAGGTCCAGTCCAAGGTCCTCCTTGACCTTGTCCTTTATCCATTTCTTCTCAAGCCTTATTTCCTTGTCTGTTTCCCGCTTGTCCTTCCTTATTGCCCTAAGCTCCTCTGAATATGCATCGTATATATAGAAGGTTGCAATTTTTGTATCCTCCGGGTCAAGAATCCTTTCAAGCTGTGGAATCTTTTCAACCCTTGTCTCGGGGAAATCTGGTATCCCGTACTCATCCAGAAGGTCCTTGAGATGGTGGAGGTTGTAGAGGAAGTTCTTTATTTCAAACAGCTCCACATCTGTGAGGATAAAGCCGTCCATGGCCCTCTTTGTGGATTGCCTCAAATCCTTCATGTGGCTCAGGATGTTGTTGAATTCCCTTCTGATTGTGTTGTTCTTGATGTATGGGATGTAGCTTTCCAGCATGTCCAGCTGGTTTCTGAGGCCCCGTTCCCCGCCCCTCTTGTGGGGCTTCATGCGGCCCTTGAACATTGTTCCATAGGGTGTCAGAACGTTTATCTGATTCATAATGTACTGGAAGTCCACTGCATTCTTTGTGCCCTGATCCATAAACATACTATTCACCTCCCAGCATTATGTCCATTACCGGTATGTCCTTTATATATGTCCTCATTCGGTCCAAGAATTCGTTTGGTTCAAAATAGTAGCCTGCCGGTGCGTAGGGGTTGATTGTAACTCCGATGACATTTATTGGGTGGATGACCTTTATGCTTATCCCCATCCTTAGAAATTGTAGGTAGTCTTTTGGGGGGATAAATATTCTGGTTCCATCTCCAACAACAATGTCAACATCCTTGTACTTTCTGGTGGTCCTTGTAAGGTCCTCAAGGGTTCCCTTCACAAGGGATCCAGGTATCATGAGATACTTGGAATCCGCATCCAGGTACTCCCCAATCTTGTGTCCCGCTCCAAGGGCTGTCTGAAGCTTTATCTCCTCAACCTGTCCACCCTTTGAAACTACAGCCATCCTGTCCTCACTGAGCAGGCCCTCAAGGACCTCCACATCCTCCTCATCCACCTGGGGCAGCGAAAGGATATTCAGTGCATGGAGGGTCTCCTCTAGGACCCTGTTTACGTCCCTTGAGATTACAGCTCCCGTTGATAGGATTGTCCCGTCTGAAATTGTAGGGGCTGCAGAGGACTTTCTGTCCAGGGCTCCGTCTATTATCACAAACTTGGCTCCAAGATCAAGCATGTTCTGGGCCACCTGTCTTATATCCTTAAGACTTTGGGGCCCCGCTATCTGAATGTAGCCTGGGGATCTGACCTTTCCGATTATGACCTCTCCAAGCGGCGTTCGAAAGGGTGTAACCTTCATGATCTCGATGTTTGCATCCCCCATTGCTAGAAGAGCCGTTGTGGTGGCAACAATTGTGTTCTCCTCCGCAAAGATCCTTGGCTTTTCGGTTTCAGTGACCCGGTCAAGGCTTTCACCGTCACGGCCAATGGAGGTGAGTCCAAGCTGGACCCCCTTTTCCATTGCCTCTCCGATCAGGTGGTTGAGGGTTACGGTCTTGCCTGAGTTCTTGCTCATGCCTATTATGGATACTATTCTGTATTTATCTTCTATAAGGCTCAGTAAAGACATGGCGTCTCCCCTTACTTATTGTAGTTTTTGCTTCTTTCGTGTCTTTCAAGGTAGCTTGGCTCAAGGTTCTTGATTTCAGTTCCCTCCATAAGCTCAGCAACTCCTGATGAGGTTGATTTCTTCTTGCCCTGGCATACGTCGCACTGGCACTCCTCCTCAACGTGGTTTGGCTCAGCATAGGTTGTGATTATTCCCTCGTAGTTCCTGAGGACTATCTTCTGAGGTGACTGTGAAATCAGGTACTGTGGCATTACAGGAGTCTTTCCTCCTCCTCCAGGTGCGTCAACAACAAAGGTTGGAACTGCATAGCCTGATGTATGTCCCCTTAGGGCCTCGATTATCTCGATACCCTTTGATACCTTTGTCCTGAAGTGCTCGATTCCCATTGAAAGGTCGCACTGGTAGATGTAGTATGGTCTAACCCTGATTGTTGTTAGCTTCTGTACCAGGTCCTTCATGATGTGTGGACAGTCGTTTATGCCCCTAAGGAGAACAGACTGGTTTCCTAGTGGAATTCCCGCATCTGCAAGCTTTCTGCAGGCTTCGGTTGACTCAGGTGTTATCTCCTTTGGATGGTTGAAGTGTGTGTTCAGCCAGATTGGATGATACTTCTTAAGCATGTTCACTAGGTCATCCGTGATCCTTTGCGGCATAACAACCGGAACCCTAGAACCTATCCTAATGATCTCAACATGTGGGATCTCCCTAAGCTTCTTGATGATGTACTCAAGTCTGTCGTCCCCAACAAGAAGTGCATCTCCACCTGAAAGAAGAACGTCCCTTACCTGTGGTGTGTTTCTGATGTACTCGATTCCCTTGTCGATTCTGTCTATTGGAGCCCCTGAATCGTTCTGTCCTGCAAATCTTCTTCTTGTACAGTGTCTGCAGTACATTGAGCACTGGTCTGTAATAAGGAAAAGAACCCTGTCAGGATATCTGTGTGTAAGTCCTGGAACCGGTGAGTCCGCATCCTCGTGGAGGGGGTCGTCCATGTCCGATTCGCTTATATGTGTTTCCATGATTGTTGGAACCGCCTGCATCCTTACCGGACACTTTGGATTCTCCGGATCCATCAGCGATGCGTAGTATGGAGTGATTCCAACCCTGAATTTCTTAAGTACTTCGCTTATGTCCTTCTCTTCCTGGTCTGAAAGCTTGATTACCTCCCTAAGCTTCTCAACATCGGTAATTCTATTTCTTACCTGCCATTTCCAGTCGTCCCACTCCTCCTGGGTTACGTCTTTCCATAGGGGTATGTCTTTATAGTGTCTCATATGGTTAGCCTCCTTTATTAGTTAAATTCACAGATCACAGTTCTCAATTCACAATGATTTGGGTAAGGTTTTTGGGTCTGAGATCCCTCCACGTTGGTCGGGATGACGTATTGTCATGTCGAGCGTAGTCGAGACATCCCACTTCAGGGTCAAGATTCTTCACTATGTTCAGAATGACAAGATTTGTCATCCTGAGTGAAGCGAAGGATCCTGGACCCTAATATATACCCTAACTGCTTCTTAATTGGAATCTGTTCATTATCTTTTCAATTGTTCATTGTTAGTTGTTAATTGTTAATTGGTATTCCTACGCGTAAAGCTCAGTAAATATCTTCTTCAATTCCTCTGATTCTCTCATAAGGTTAAGTGAGATCGCTGCATGTCCCTTGGTGTATCCGTTTCCAACGATCATGTTAACATCCTTGCCAACTCCCTCTGCTCCAAGTGCTGCCTTTGTGAAGCTTGTTGCCATTGAGAAGAAGTATACTATTCCGTCATCCTTTGTGATAAGGATTGATGACATCTCAGTGTTTGGAATGTTTACTGTGTTGATTACGATATCAGCCATCTCTCCGTCAGTTACAGCTGCAATCTTTTCCATCACCTCAACTGCATTTGTCGCATCCGCAACAACATACTCGTCTGCAAGGTTTGCTGACTTGGCTCTCTCGATAGTCTTCTCCCTGCTTCCTACACAAATTACCTTACCTGTGACCCCTGCTCTTTTCTTTGCCTCGTAAAGGCATAGCATACCTGATTTACCTGTTCCTCCAAGAACAACAACTGTGTCCCCCGGCTTTACAAGCTTAGCAGTCTGAGCTGGAGCTCCAGCTACATCAAGAACTGATAGTGCAAGGTTCTCTGGCATATCCTCTGGAATTATTGAGTAGATTCCTGATTCGAAAAGAATCGCCTTACCCTTGATGTCTACCTGGTCGATATCCTTTCTGATATCTCCGAAGCTGTCTATTCTAAGTGGAGTAAGTGAAAGTGATACAAGTGTTGCAATCTTGTCCCCAACCTTAAGGTCAGTCTTTCCTTCAAGTGCAGGTCCGATCTTCTCAACCACACCAATAAGCATTCCGCCTGATCCGGTTACGGGATTCTGGTGCTTTCCTCTTTCATCAACAATACCCTTCATGATTTTCTTGATTTCCTCTAGGTCTCCTCCAGCCTGTTCTTTGATCTGTGTGAAGCTTGCTGAGTCTACGTTTAATGTTTTTACGTCAATGAGAATCTCGTTGTCGTAAATTTCCATGTCATTGTCAATTTTAAAAGCTGGTTGTGGTAAAACACCCTTTGGCTCAATTACCCTGTGCGTACCGTATGGACTTCCTTTTTTCATATGTACTCCTCCTTTAAACATTTTGCCTATATTTATTGCAAGTTCCATGCCAATGCGGAGTTTGTTAAAAAAATGGCTAATCCCAGGGTTTAGGGGTCTAGAACGTTTTCCAGGGGCAAAAACAACTGCCTGTTTTTCGGCACCAGGTGCAAAAAAGGGCCAGGGAAAGCTCCCCAGCCTCTATAGCTTGTATTTGCTTATCTTGTACTGAAGGGTCTGTCTTGGTATCTGCAAAAGCTCAGATGCGTGGGTTATATTGTCATCAGTCTGCCTTAATGCATCCTGTATCAGGGCCTTTTCAGTTTCCTGCATCACCTTGTTCAGGGCCATCTCCCTTATCTCAATTGGTTTCTGAAGGAGGTTCCTTTTGATCTTTGGAGGGATATGGTCTTCCTGTATCATCTCCATATCATAGAGGCTCATTATTCCTTCAATTAGATGCTCAAGCTCCCGGACATTGCCTTCCCAGGGGTATTCCCTGAATATCCTAAGAACCTCCCCGTCCACCCCCTTGACGGACTTGCCCATCTTCTGGTTGAACTTCTCTATGAAGAAATGGGTCAGCACCTCAATATCATCAAGCCTTTCCCTTAGGGGAGGAATGCTGAAGCTTATTACATTCAGCCTGTAATAAAGGTCCCGCCTCAGCTGCTTGTTCTGGACCGCAACCTCAGGATCCACGTTTGTGGCGGCGATTATCCTCACATCGACGTTCTTTATCTTCGTCCCTCCAACCCTTCTGATGTTGCCATCCTGCAGGACACGAAGGAGCTTTGACTGGAGGTCCAGGGGCATTGAGTTGATCTCATCAAGAAAAAGGGTTCCCCCGTCTGCCAGCTGGAATAGTCCAGGACGGTCCTCCGCTCCTGTAAAGCCCCCCTTGGTGGTTCCGAAGAGGATACCCTCAAGAAGGTTTGATGGAAGGGCTGCACAGTTCTGGGTTATGAAGGGGTTGTGCCTTCTTTTGCTTCCGTTGTGGATTGCATGGACAAAGAGCTCCTTGCCGGTTCCCGTGTCCCCTGAGATAAGGACGGGAACATCAGCCTCTGCAGCCTTCTTGGAAAGGGCCTTGAGCCTTAGTATCTCCCTGTTCTGACCGACAATGTCAAAGAAGGTGAAGTGAGCCGATTCCCTTGAGGGGTTCTTTGTGGTCTTTGTGCTGTAGAGCTGGTCCTGAAGGTCCACAATCTTTTCCGACAGCTCCCTTACCTGGGTGATGTCCTTTGAAATCTCAATTGCTCCAAGGATCTTTCCTCTGCTCTTTATGGGAATGGATGAGTTGATTGTGGTAATCTTCTCCCCCTTGTAGTTTACAAAGGTCTGCTCCTTCCTAAGGATTGGTTCGCCTGTCCTTATTACCGTTAGAAGAGTGCTGGTCTCCTCGTTAAGGGACGGGTATATCTCGATCAGGTGTCTTCCAACCGCCTTTTCAACGTCAACACCGTCGATCTTCTGGGCAAAGGAATTGTAATATACAATTTTCCCCGATGCATCGATTATATGGAGCCCCTCCTCCAGATAATCCAGAACTTCAATCATATTCTCCTTGAAAAAAATATCCTTCATATATATTCCTCCACTATTATGGCGCCTGAAAATCGGCAGTCGATGCCGAAAATCAGGCAGGATTTTTCCTGCCTGTTTTCTCTTTATCTCTACTTCATCAATTCACTTACTGTATCCAGAAGGATCTGTGGAAGAACTCCAAAGGAGTAGCCCTTCTCAAGTCTTTCCGTAAACTTGTGTGCATCCTTTCCAAAGGGACCGATGTTTACAACAGGAAGGCTCAGTTCCTGCATTTCATCAAGTGGAAGCTTGTACTTGACACCGAAGCCCGGCATGTTAACCTTCAATGACTCCACCGCCTTCTCCTCCCTTGGTGCAGCTGCATAGCTAAGGTCGGAAATATATGGGTAGAACTTCTTGTTAACTATCTTGTACTGGTCTCCAGCATTGGCAATGGCCTTGTCAACTGCAGCCATTAGCTTCTTCTCCCTTTCTTCCTCTCCCTTGACAAAGATGTGTGGATAGTATGGAGGTGAGAAGTATCCTATTACAACAGGGTCCTTGTCTGACCACATTCCATGAACCATTTCAACCATCTTCAGGGCAAAGATTCTCTCATCTACATCTGGATCCTCAAGAAGCTCGGTTGACAGCTTCTCGATTCTTCTGTCAAGCTCCTCGCCCCTTTCAGCCCTTACCTTCTCAAGAAGCTCGTCATAGGACATAACCCTTGGCTCCCAAGGAAGCCTTTCAAATGGGTAGCTGCTCTGCTTTGCATATTCCTCATATTCCCTGTTCAGACTGTCCACAACATTCTGGAAGGCCTTTGTGGCTCCATCCTTCATCTTTCTCATTACCTGGTCAGGAGTTGAGTTATGGGTTGCATAGTTGAAGTACAGGTATGCGTATCTTGCTATCTGCACTGAGTATTCAGTCTTAAGGTCCTGCTGCCTCAGGGTTATTGGAGGAAGTGAAACCTCTCCGTCAGCATTGTCGCAGTAATCCATGTTAAGGTTGAACTCCCTTGTGATCTCAGATGCGATCTGGTTAGGGTCAAGGCCCTTGTATGGCTCCCCAACATGGGTTTCCTTGCCTGTGATGTAGAAGCTTGGCATAAGCTTTCCAACAGTTCCTACATATATATACCTGGTTTCATCCCCAACATATCTTGGAGCGGAGTAGTCCGTGTCCACAACCGCCAAGTAGTCATAGCCCTTTTCCTTCTTCAGCTTAACAAGCTCGGGAACAACCGAAAGCATTCCCCCTGAGTTTCCTTCCTCATCACACACTGCTGCGAAGATAAGGTTTCCTTCAAGCTCGTCAACGTTTTTTGAAAACTCCTCCATCATCACCATAAGGGTTGCAACTCCGAACTTCATGTCGAAGATACCCCTGCCGAAAAGGTAGTTTCCGGAGTCAAGGTCTTCCTTGGCCTCTGGTGATATTGTAACCTCATTCAGCTTCTGAGTAAGCTCATAGGGTTTAGTTGCAAACTCCTTCAGCTCGCCGTAGTCGCTTATTCCAACTGTATCAGTATGGCCTATGAAAACCAGTGTCTTTTTGTCGTTACCTTTTTTACCATTGATTGTTGCCATCAGAGATTTTCTTCCAACGGGATCCTCAATAACATCAACAAACTTGACATTCTCTGGATTTTCCTTGAAATAGTCCATCTCCATAAACTTGTCATGCACCAATTGGACAACATTGTTCTCTTCTGGAGTTCCCACAACGCCCAGCACATTTGTGAGCTCTACAGTGAGGTCCTCGATTCGCTTTGTCATATCCATAATAATCTCCTCCTTGTTGGTTCTGGTTCTATCATATCAAATTGTCGTATTTTTGACAATCTCTATGAAAAAAGAACCCTTCATATTTTTTTATCCTATTTCAGCCCTATTGAAGCAGGAACATCTAGAAAATCCCCAGGAAGGGGTTCCTGGGCATTTTGGTTCTAAATCGTAGTCACATGGAATAAATAGGGAATACTATCCTGTAGCTTCTTTTTGGCAAATTCAAGTTTTTCAAAATCGTCGTAAAGCCCGAACACAGATGCTCCACTTCCGCTCATAAGGGCTCCAAGTGCTCCGTTCTTCTCCATGGTTCTTTTAATTTCACCGATTATTGGATTTTCTGGAATTATGGCAGCTTCAAACACATTGAACATTTCCTCAGCCAGGCAATCCAAGTCGTCATTTTCTATACATTGGAGCATGGGCTCCATGGGCCTGTGGTTCTTCTGGATGATCAGTCTGCTGTAGGCATAGGCGCTTGAAATCCCAATTCCCGGATTTGCCAAAAGTACATGCTTGTCCCTGAAGGATTTAAGGCTTGTGAGCTTTTCACCTATTCCCCCTGCAAGGGCTGTCCCTCCCAGTACACAAAAGGGGATATCCGCTCCAATCCCTGCTCCAATATCCATAAGCTCCCTTCCAGTCATTCCAAGACCCCACATCCTGTTAAGCCCCCTGAGGACAGCCGCCCCGTTGGAGCTTCCACCTGCCAGGCCTGCAGCTACGGGTATATTCTTATGAATCTTGACTTTTATGCCGGTCTTTGTACCTGTAAGCCTAGCTAGCTCTTCCCAGGCCTTGTGCACAAGGTTTGTGTGGTCAAGGGGGACAAGGTTGTTGTCACATTCTATTTTAACACCATAGCCGCTCTCCTCTATGATAACTGTATCATGGAGGCTGATCTGCTGCATGATGCTGTTAATTTCGTGGTAGCCATCATCCCTTTTGTATAATACATCCAGGGCAAGATTTATCTTGCCGTAGGCATTCTCTTCTATTCTCAATGTGAATCTCTCCATTTTCTCTAGATTTATTCCAGACCATTATACCATAAAGGCTCATGTATAAATATATTTCGGCATAGAAAAACCTACCATGCGGTAGGTTGTCTTAAGAAATACTTATAAGTCTTTCTGCTTCGTCACAGATTGTAACTTCAACTGTTGATGTCAACACATCGGAATAGGTATATGAAACCGTCCTTGTGCTTTCATAATCATTGCTTATCCTAACTACAAATAAGCTTGGGTAGGCTGATTCAAGTACTCCCTCTCTCACTGTTGTCTTCTTTCTACCTCTGTTTGCTCTGAGTCTTACTTTTTTGCCTATGCACCCTTCCAGGTCTTTTTTGATCTGAGCTACACTATTCATACGGTTAGAGAACCACCTTCCATTTTATTCTCCCAAACTCTGGGGACAGAAGGAGTGTGTTAGGGACACTCATCATGTTAGTAGTATAGCACAATTGGAAGGTATTGTCAAGCAAACGAATTATTATACTATTATACCCCTAATTTGTCAATTACACGCTTTATATTTATTTTTAAAAAATATTTAATATATTTGTTCTTGACACATCCCATGTTTCACTAAACTCCCAGAAGCATTGTGGCAATTGAAAAATAGACAATCAAGCTGATTGCATCAACAAATGTAGTGATCAGGGGCCCAGCCATTATTGCGGGGTCAAGCTTAAATACCTTTGCAGCCATTGGTGCCAGTCCTCCAAGCAGCTTTGCGATTACAACCGTAACCACAAGGGTTAGGGATACTGTTAGGGATACCAGAAATCCAGCCCTGGTAATTAGCATAAGTCTTCCAAAATTTACTATGGCCAGAGCAACCCCTACCACAATGCTTATCCTGAACTCCTTCCAGAGGACCTTGGCCGCATCTCTGAGCTCTATTTCACCTGTTGCCATACCACGGATCACCAGGGTTGAAGCCTGGCTTCCGGAGCTACCTCCGGTGTTCATAAGCATGGGCATAAAGGATGCAAGGATTACAGCGGAGCTGAGGATTCCCTCATAGCTGCTGATTATCTGCCCTGATATGGTTGCTGCAACCATCAGCACCAGGAGCCAGACGATTCTCTGCTTCGCAAGATTGAATACGCTTGATGTCATATACGGGTCATCAGATGGTGACATTGCCGCCATCCTCTGGAAGTCCTCTGTGGCCTCCTGCTCCATGACGTCCATGATGTCATCAACTGTGATTATACCCGTTAGTCTTTTCTCCTTATCCACTACAGGAAGAGCCAGGAATCCGTATCTTCTGAACACGGTTGCTACCGTTTCCTGGTCGTCATGGGTTTCAACATATATTACATCGTCCTCCATCAGGTCTGCAATAACTGCCTCCTCAGGGGAGACCACCAGTAGCCTTAATGATATTATTCCCTCAAGCTTCCTGTTCCTGTTTGTGACATAACAGGTATAGACCGTTTCCTTTGCAAGACCGGTCTCCTTGATATGCTCCATGGCCTCCTTGACGGTCATGGATTGCTTCAGCTCCACATACTCGATCGTCATTAGGCTTCCCGCTGAGTCCGGTGGATACTTCAAAAACTGGTTAATCAGCTTTCTCTCCTCAGCTGTGGAGTGCTTAAGTACCTTGCTTACTATGTTTGCAGGCATCTCCTCAATAAGGTCGATCATATCGTCAAAGAACAGCTCCTCAACTATATTTTTGACCTCCTTGTCGGTTATGGCTTCAATTATTTCCCTTTGACTCTCTGCCTCAAAGTGGGCGAAAACCTCAACCGCCAAATCCTTTGGAAGCATCCTGAAAATTAGTAGGGTATTGTGCAGATCCAGCTCATCAAGGATTTCCGCTATGTCCACCTCGTTAAGGTCCTCCAGGATTTTCTTGATCCTGAAGTATTTCTTATCCTCAATCAGCTGAAGAATCTCCTCAAGGATTTCATCTATTGTTTTTAATTCATCCATATTATTCCTCCTTTTTGGTTATTTTTGGAGGAACCTCCAGTCAGAGCTCTGACCATGGCTCCAAAATGTCTTCTTAAAACTGTCGGGTAAAGGACTCGAGTCCACAATCATCACTCCTTTTCGAATTCTTGTTTCCAAGATTAATGGTTTGGATCTATACTTTATGTTTTAATATTTGCTTTGATATTGATTTAAATCATCCATTTGCTATATTCCCAATAGGATTGAGGCCATTGAAAAGTATACAATAAGGCTCAATGCATCAGCTATTGTAGTTATCAGGGGTCCTGCCATGATTGCAGGGTCCAGCTTAAGCTTTTTTGCGGCTATGGGTAGCATCCCTCCCAAAAGCTTTGCTATTACAACAGTAAACATGAGTGTAAGAGATACCAATATTCCAATCAGATAATCGGTTCTTACAATAAAGAGAAGCCTGAGGAAATTAACCGCTGCAAGGGCACCACCAACCATAAGTGCAATCCTAAACTCCTTCCATAGAACCTTTGGGGCGTCCTTCATCTGGATTTCCCCAGTGGCCAGTCCACGGATTATAAGTGTTGAGGACTGACTGCCGGAGTTTCCTCCCGTGTCCATAAGCATCGGAACAAAGGATGTAAGTACAACAACTGCGCTTAATATATCCTCATAGCGTGAAATGATATTGCCTGAAATTGTGGCTGAAACCATTAGAATCAGGAGCCAAAGGATCCTTTGTTTGGCAAGGACCATAACCTTGGTGTTAAGATAAGCTTCCTCGGAGGGAGCCATGGCAGCCATCCTCTGGAAGTCCTCCGTCGCCTCCTGCTCCATTACTTCCATGATATCATCAACAGTAATTATACCTGTTAGTCTCTTTTCATTATCCACAACTGGAATTGCAAGAAATCCGTACTTTCTAAAGAGTCCAGCGACAGATTCCTGGTCATCGTGGGTGTTTGCGTATATTATATCGTCCTCCATCAGGTCCTCTATGACAGCTTCCTTGTCTGATACAACAAGAAGCCTCAGGGACACTATCCCTTCCAGCTTTCTGTTTTGGTCAGTGACATAGCAGGTGTACACAGTCTCTTTTGTTATCCCTGTCTCCTTTATGTGCTTGAGGGCTTCCCCAACGGTCATTTGCTTCTTCAGATCCACATATTCTATTGTCATTATGCTTCCTGCTGATTCCTGAGGGTACATAAGGAACTGATTTATCAGCTTTCTCTCTTCCTCAGTGGAGTGTTTCAGCACCTTCTTGACAATGTTTGCAGGCATCTCCTCGATAAGGTCAATCATATCGTCAAAGAACAGCTCCTCTACGATATTCTTAACCTCCTTATCGGTTATCGCTTCGATTATTTCCAATTGTCGATCATGTTCAAAATGTGCGAAAACATCAACCGCCAAATCCTTAGGCAGCATCCTGAATATAAGCAGGGTGTCGTGCAAGTCAAGCTCATCCAGGACATCTGCTATATCTACCTCGTTAAGTTCCTGTAGTGTCTTTTTTATCTGGACATACTTCTTTTCCTCAATCAAGTCCAGAATCTCCTCCAGGATTTCATCAATTGTCTTTAGTTCATCCATAGTATTCCCCCCTTAAGTATTATTGGAGGAACCTCCGGTCAGAGCTCTGACCATGGCTCCAAAATGTCTTTATGCAACTGTCGGGTAAAGGACTGGAATCCATAATCATCACTCCCTTCTGTTTCTTGTCTATCCTTTATTATAACACAGTTTTTTACTAATTCACAATTCAAGATTGATAGATTTAACCAGGGCATGGGTAACACTTTTAGGTGAAATCTAAAGAAGTAAGAAGTAAAAAGTGGAAAGTGGAAAGTTGTAGTGAAAGATTAGATTCTTCGCGATGTTCAGAATGACAGAGGGCCATGTCGAGCTTGTCCAGAAATCCCCAGGCTGATGGCACACAAAAAAAGACAGACCATATTGGCCTGTCCCAGAATTAAATCAAATTAGCAGCTTGATGCAACTCCGTCTGGATAAACGCTGAATCCACGTCTTAACCAGTTGTCGCTGAAATCAACAGTAAAGCTTCCGAAATTCTCAGTGATTAGATCTTCCATAACAAAATGGAAATCTTCAACCTTAACCTCAATGTCCTCATCTTTTAGCTCGTCCAGAGCCAATCCAAATGTAGGACCGCCTCAACCATAGCCTGCGATATAGATTCTCAACAATTTGTCTTCGTTCTTCTTATTTGCAAGTACTTTCTTCAGCTCATCCTTGGCTGTACTTGTAATTTCGATATTCATCATATTCCTCCTTCTTTATATACCCCTGTACGGTATTGCTTTCTTTATTCTACAATATAATATTTTTGTAGTCAAGTCAAATTTAAAATAATTATTTAAATCTCCTACCTGGAATTATGAAGTCCACGATCCCCAGCACCAATGCTCCCAACAGAGCTCCAAACAAGGTAATTGAAAATCCGTCAACTATATATCTGGTCAGATAAAGGATAGCCGCACTTACCAAAAATCCGGTCAATCCCGCTCCAAAGGGCGAAGCCTTGACTCCTAGAAATTCTACTGCTGCCCAGCTTAACAGTCCAACTACAGCAGCTGCTATAAAAAGGGTTCCAAAGCCTCCCGCTATGGAGAATCCTGGTGTGAAAAAAGCAGCTATTCCAAGAACAACCGCAGATACCAGGATCTTAATAAGCAATGCAAATATACCCCTGTTTTTCATAAGCATCCCTCCTCAGTTATATATATCCTGTTCCAGGGATATTCAAACAATAGGAGGGCTTTAGTGGTGGATGTCCTTGGGAGCTATAGATGTCAAAAAACAAAAAGAACCGTCCCCGGTGTTTGTTATGGATACATAAGCAGGTGTCAATATCTTAGAAAAAGTTCAAAAATAAATGTAGCAATATCAGAGTTTATATGCTACTATATTACTAAGGATTAAAAGGAGGGAAGTATCAATGCAAGTAACTAAAGATATGCTTATCGGTGAGCTTATTAGGAAAAAGCCTGAAGCTATAGAAATTCTACTTAGATTCGGCATGGGTTGTGTAGGATGTCCTTCAAGCCAGATGGAAAGTCTGGAAGAAGCAGCCATGGTACACGGACTAGACCTTAACAAGCTTATGGAAGCTCTGAACAACTAATTGAGTAAAAACTGAATCAAAAATAAAACGCTGGGATGAAATTCATCTCAGCGTTTTTTATTTTCCTGTTAAACCTTATGCATCCAGAAGTGAGTCGATCTTCTCCTTGTCAAAGCCTACTATTTCATTACCATTGATTACAACCACAGGAACACCCATGTGTCCCATTGCCATCAATTCTTTTCTTGCATCCTTGTCAGTTGAAACATTTTTCTCAACATAGGAAACACCTTTTTCAGTAAGATGATTCTTTGCAAGTGTACAGTAAGGACATGTACTGCTTGTATAAACTATAACTTCGTTCACATCAATTCCCCCTTAATTTAATTCCTGACATCATTGTACCCCCTCAGGGTATAATTGTCAACAAATCTCTATTTCTTTTCTACCCACAAAGCTAATTCATAAACCGTCCCCTAAAAATAACACAAAGGGACCGGTTCTTTTTGTGTTTTTTGTCTTGTTATAGGTTGGGTAGCTCTCTTGCAAGGCGGACGTAGTCGTCCATCTCCAGGTCCTCTCCCCGGACCGACTCCTCTATTCCCGCACGCTTCAGCGCTTCCCTGATCGCTTCCTTGTCTGCCAGGAGACCATAGGTTGAAAGGGCATTTATAAGGGTCTTCCTCCTTTTGGAAAAGGCTGCCCTCACCAGCTTGAAGTAGCTGTCCCTGTTGGTGTCCGGAAGCTCCTTCCTGACATTTAGCTTAATAACCGAGCTGTCTATCTTTGGCTGGGGCATGAAAACTGTCTTTGGAACCTTCATCATTATCTGGGGCTCAGTGTAGAAGCCCACAAAGAGGGTAAGTGATCCGTAGTCCTTGGTGTGGGGCTTTGCAACCATCCGGTCGGCAACCTCCTTCTGGACCATAACACTGATGGATTGGAGGGGAAGGTCCTCTTCAATAAGCCTTCCTATTATGGGGGTTGTAACATAGTATGGAAGATTGGCAACAACCTTCACAGATTGGCCTTCGCACTTGTCTTCTATTATCTCCTTCAAGGGCAGCTTCAATACATCTCCATAGACAACATCCACATTGTCATAGGGCTCCAGGGTTTCAGCAAGGACAGGTCTCAACCTTTCGTCTATCTCAATGGCTATGACCTTCTTTGCATTGAGGGCCAGCTCCTCTGTAAGGGTTCCCATGCCTGGACCAATTTCAATGACATAGTCATCCTTTGTTATGTCAGCGCTTTTTACAATTTTTCTTACGATATTTCCGTCTATGAGGAAATTCTGTCCCAACCCCTTAGAGAAGGTGAAACCGTGACGGTCCAGAACCTCCCTTACCTGGCTTGGGGAATACAGTCTTTTATTCTCCATCCTTTTCTATCCTTTCCATTGCCTTTAAAAATTCCTCCCTGGACACCCCAAGATTGTTCAGTCTGTTCAAGAGCTGCTTTCCGTTGGTGTATCCTATTCCGAGAATCTCCCCAAGCTTTTCCCTCTTTTCCTTGGAGCCGGGTCCTCCTGCCAGGTTAAACAAAAGCAGATCTTCTCTTTGGAAATTCTCTTCAGCCTCAACCAGGTTTGGCCTTGCCTTTTCTATGGCTTCCCTTATGTCCTCAGGAGTTGCATTCTCTATACCGATGTTGCCCTTCTTGAGAGCCTTTCCCTGGGGAAGGAATGCATGCTTGCAGTCGGGGATGTGCTTTGATAGGTCTCTTCTTATCCTCTCTCCACCGTAGTCGGGATCTGTCAGGATTATTATTCCCCTTCTCCTGTGGATGGACTTTAGGGTCTCTATCAACTTTCTTCCATATCCAAATCCATTTGTGGCAATCACTTCGCACTGAAGGGCTGCCTTTACCGCTGAGATATCATCTTTTCCTTCAACCACTATCACTTCCTTGATCATATGCTTCACTGACCCTTTCTTTGGATTCCAAAGAACCTGAACACATTCTCACTAGTTGCCTGGGCAACCTCCTGGAAGGTGACTCCCTTTTCCCGGGCAATCCTTTGGGCTACATACTTCACATACATGGGCTCGTTTCTCTTTCCCCTGTATGGCTCCGGGGTAAGGTATGGACTGTCTGTCTCAATCAGGAGCCTGTCAAGGGGTACCACCTTTGCAACCTCACGTGAAACCCTGGCATTCTTGAAGGTGACAGGGCCCCCAAGGGAAATAAAAAAGCCCAGTTTCAGATATTCCACTGCCATCTCCGCACTGCCTGAATAGCAGTGAAGCAGACACTTTAGCCTTCCATCACCTGCCGCCTCCTTGAGGATGTCAAAGGTCTCCTGGGCCGCATCCCTTGTGTGGATAACGACGGGAAGGTCCAATTCCTTTGCAAGCTCAATCTGTTCCTTGAACCATTTTCTCTGAATATCCCTGGGGGAGTTGTCATAGTAGAAGTCAAGGCCGATTTCACCGATGGCAACGACCTTGTCCTCCTTTAGGAGCTCCCTGATCTCCCTCAGGTCCCCTCCCTCAAGATCCTTTGCCGAATGGGGATGAACCCCCACCACGGCATATATGTTATCGTGTTTTTTTGCAAGGTCAACAGCAGCTCTGCTGGAATCCACATCAGCCCCTACATTTATAACCATATCTATTCCATTGTCCTTCAAACTTCCTATGAGTTTCTCCCTGTCTGGGTCAAACCTGCGGTCATCCAGATGGGCATGACTGTCTATTAACATAAATTACCTCCTATGAAACTGTTGCTCCGTCTTCAATGTCCTCAAGGGTTGAAAGGAGTGTCAGCTTTCCGTCAGCATCCTGGGCTGCAAGTATCATTCCCCTTGATTCTATGCCTCTCAGCTTAACAGGCTTCAGGTTGGCCACCACAATAACTTTCTTTCCTATAAGGTCCTCAGGTGCGTACCACTGCTTTATGCCTGATACAACCTGTCTTTCCTCATCCCCCACCTTAAGGGTCAGCACAAGGAGCTTGTCGGCCTTAGGATGGTCCTCACAGGCAACAACCTTGGCCACCTTGAACTTGACCTTGGCAAAGTCGTCTATTGTGATCAGCTCTTCCTCTTCTGTCTCCTCTGCCGCCTCTGCCACCACTGCTTTTTCTTCAGGCTTGTTGGCATTCTTGGCTGCCATTCTCTTCTCTATAAGTGCATTGTTGGCGTTGTTCAGTCTTTCAAGCTCGGCCTGGATGTCAAGTCTTGGGAATATGATGCCGCCCTTTTTCACCTTGGTGCCTTCAATAAGGAGACCCCACTCCTTGGCATTGTCCCAGACCACCTCTTCATCTATTCCAAGCTGCTTTCTGATTTCATCTGATGTCATTACCATAAAGGGCTTGATGAGGATTGAAACGATCCTCAGACTTTCTGACAGGTTGTAGAGAATTGTGTCAAGTCTGTCAGCATTCTCTTCCTTCCAGGGCATGGTCTCGTCAACGTACTTGTTGGTCCTTCTGATCAGCTTCCATACCTCTTCAAGGGCATTTGAAAAGTTCAGGTTCTCCATAAAGGCATCCACCTTGTGGACTGTCCCTGTTGCCATCTGGATAAGTGAATCGTCGATCTCCTCGGTCTTCTTTGGTGATGGAAGAATACCATCGTTGTATTTTTCAACCATTGATACGGTTCTGCTCACAAGGTTGCCCAGGTCATTTGCAAGGTCTGAGTTCAGCCTTTGCAGGAACTTCTCCCTTGAGAAGGACCCGTCCTGGCCGAATGAGAATTCCCTCAAGAGGAAGTACTTGAAGGCATCTATTCCATAAAGGTCAATTATTGGCTCCGGATAGATGATGTTTCCCTTTGATTTTGACATCTTGTCATCATCAAAGAGGATCCAGCCGTGGCCGAAGACCTTCTTCGGCAGCGGCAGGTCAAGGGCCATTAAAATTGCAGGCCATATTATTGTATGGAACCTAACTATTTCTTTACCCACAAGATGTACATCGGCCGGCCAGAACTTATTGAAGTTCTCCTCATTGTCAGTTCCATAGCCAAGGGCTGTAAGGTAGCATGACAGGGCATCTATCCATACGTATACAACGTGCTTGTCATCAAAGGGTACCTTGATTCCCCAGTCAAAGCTGCTTCTGGATACGCTCAAATCATCCAGTCCGTCCTTTAGGAAGTTGTTGATCATCTCGTTTTTTCTGCTTTCAGGCTGTATGAAGCCCGGGTTGTCCTCGTAAAGCTTAAGAAGCTTGTCCCTGTATTTGGAAAGCTTGAAGAAGTATGCCTCCTCCTTTTCAAGGTGGGTCTCCCTTCCACAGTCCGGGCACTTGTTGCCATCAACCAGCTGTGACTCAGCCCAGAAGGATTCACAAGGTGTGCAGTATGCCCCCTCGTATTGGTCCTTGTAGATTTCTCCCTTTTCATAAAGCTTTGTAAAGATGTCAGCTATGGCCTTTTCGTGGTGCTCGTCGGTGCTCCTTATGAATGAATCGTAGTCGATCTCAAGCATCTTCCACAGGTCCTTGATGTCCGCAACTATCTTGTCAACATACGCCTTTGGAGTCATGTTGTTCTCCTGAGCCTTCTCCTGGATCTTCTGGCCGTGCTCGTCTGAGCCTGTTGTAAAGAATACGTCGTACCCCTGGAGCTTCTTATATCTCTTTATGCTGTCCGCTGCAACCGTAGTGTAGGTATGTCCGATATGAAGGTTGTCACTGGGATAGTAAATGGGTGTGGTCAAATAAAACGTCTTTTTCATCTGCCTCTTCCTCTCCTTAATATATTTTTAAATTATAAAAGCCTCCATCTCAATAGAGACGAAGGCTACTTCGCGGTACCACTCTAATTATCAGCATCTCGCAATGCTGACCTCAGCAGGTTCTTAACCTTGCAACTTAACGACTGCCGCCGTCCCGGCCTACATATCGGCCGGAAAATTCAGGGACCATCTTCGACAAGCTTCCTTTCACCGGTTTTCCACCATCCCCGGCTCTCTTAAGAAAGTAGACCTCTACTCTTCCCTTCATTACCTTTAAGTCTCGATTACTAAATATTATAGCCTATTTGGTGAATTAGTCAAGTTTTTGAGAAATCGCAATATCTCCTGTAGATTAGTTTTTTGCTTAAATGCCCTCAAACCGTTGCAATACCAATGCTTACAGCCACCTTTACACCAATCTCATTGTCAGAATATTCCGGATATATTAGCAAAAATTTGACAAGTTGGATTTTTTGGTTTATTATACATGGAGCATCACAAATAGTTACAAATTGGTTACAATCTGTAACAAAATTAAAGGAGGAGAATTATGGACAATACCAGAGCCAACTCGGCTAAAAAGGTAGTGGTCCTCTTACTTCTAGCTATAGTAATGACAATATCATTGGGAGTTAGTTCCTACCAGGGGGCAGAAATAACACTCACAGTGGAGGGTGAGACGGTTCAGATGGTCTCATATTCAGCAACAGTTGAGGAGCTTCTAATGGACGAGGAGATTGAGTTTGGCAAGGATACACTTGTTGAGCCCGGTCTGGACACACTATTGACACCAGGATTAAAGATTACCGTAACAGACCCAAAAACGTACACAGTTGTTTTCAAGGATGATGTGTATGAACTCAAATCCTACAACACGAGGGTTGAAGACATTCTTGAAGACGCAGACATAAATATCGGACCCAAGGATTTTTCAACACCTGCCTTGGATTCAGAAGTAAGGACAAATACCACGATAGAGTTTTTCCAGGTTGAGGAAAAGCTGAGGGTGGAAAACACCTCTATTCCATTTGAGACAGAGGTAATAAATAACATAAGACTGGACAAGGGTATTACAAATACTCTCCAGGAAGGAAAAGACGGATCAAAAAGATCACACATTAAGGATATATACATTAATGGTGAAATGTCTTCATCTGTCGTAGTCCTTGATACCGTAGTGTCGGAGCCCGTCTCTCAGGTAATCGAGAGAGGAGTCAACGATGTGGTATCCACATCAAGAGGAGATGTGCGATTTAAAGAGGCACTAATCTTAAATGCCAGCGCCTATGATCTTTCCTTTGCAAGCACTGGAAAGAGACCTGGTGACCCGGGCTATGGAATTACAGCCTCAGGAACAACTGCACGACCTGGAACCGTGGCAGTTGACCCTCGCGTCATTCCCTTGGGGACCAAGCTTTATGTGGAGTCCCTGGATGGATCGAGAGATTATGGATTTGCTATAGCTGAAGATACTGGAGGAGCAATTAAGGGATATAAGATCGACCTGTTTTACAATTCTAACGCCGCTGCCATGAGCTTCGGACGAAGAGATGTAAAGGTCTATATTCTGGACTAAACTGAAATAGATATCGCTTTTGCGATATCTATTTTTTCATTCCCTAATTTTCAGCTCAAACACCTTTGTGCTGACAGGGGCGTTTTCAATTCCATGGGGGTGCCTGAACTCCCCTCCCCCGTTTGCAAGGCCTTCCTGATCGAAAAGACATCGAATGGAAAGGTCAGCGACCTTCCGCTCATCCTGTGCCTGAATGTGCCTTTTTATGACTGAATGGGGCAAGAGGCAGGATGCCTGGGTGGCATTGTGGATCACCAGAAGATACCCTCCATTCCCCCTTATGGTATAAGCTATAACAGGACAGCTTGCTCCATCCTCTATGAACCTTAGCTTTTCCCTGATTTCTTCCGGATCGTCCATCCTGAACTCGGCCCTGTCCTTTCTGAAGCTGATCAGGTCCTTGATGTAGTTGAAAAAATCCAGGTTCTCCTCCTTAAGAGACCAGTCAATTCCATTTATGGAAAGTGGGGCATTGTAGGTGTTCTCCCTGCCTCCCTTGGTCCTGAGGAACTCGTTTCCTGCATGAATGAAGGGGACGCCCTGGGAGAGGATCAGGATTGCATGGATAAACTTGTTGTAATCCTTGATTTCTTCCCCGGTCTTGTTTGGAAACACCTTAAGGAGCTTATCCTGGAGAATCAGATTGTCATGGGAGTTGGCATAGTTTATGGTCTCCCTTGCCATTGAGGCAAAACCAATCCTTGACTCGTCATAGAATATGGACCCGGCGATCCCGGTTTCAGTTGCCCTCTTATGGTCCAGATTACCCTGGGCAAACCCCAGCTCATACCCGTCGTTGTCACCCTTTATTGCATTTCTGAAGTTGTCGTTGAAAAGGGAGAAGTGAAGCCGTCCCTGCTTACCCTTAGAGGTTGTCTTTTGTGAAGGTAGGGTGGTTATTCCACCCATCCAGGGCTCTCCGTATATCAGGACGTCCTTCTTTATCTTTCTGAGCCTTTCAACAGCCATTTCAACCGTATCTATATCAATAAGTGCCATCAGGTCAAACCTGAAACCATCAACCCTGTACTCCTTTAGCCAATACTCAAGGCTGTCCAGTATAAACCTTCTGGTCATGGGGTTCTGTGTGTCCAGCTCGTTACCAACACCTGACCCGTTTGAGAAGGAACCGTCCTCGGTTATTCTGTAATAATAATCCGGAACCAGAATATTGAAGTTTGAATCCCTGCTCCTGAAGGTGTGGTTGTAAACAACATCTAGAACCACCTTCAGCCCTGCCTGATGAAGTGCCATGACAAGGGTCTTGAACTCCATGATCCTGGTTTCTGCCCTGTGAGGATCCATTGAATAGGACCCCTCAGGCACGTTGTATAGCTCCGGGTCATAGCCCCAGTTATAGTTGTCATCCCTGTTGGCATACTCCCTTTCCTCACGAACGGAAATAAAATCATTAACAGGCATCAGGTGCACATGGGTTATCCCAAGCTCAACAAGGTGATCGATTCCGGTCTTCAGGTCCTTATACCTTGTTCCTCCTTCAGCCATACCCAGATATGTTCCCTTTCGACCTGCCCCTGAGGTTTCATCTCCCGAAAAATCCTTTATGTGGGTCTCATAGATGAATGCATCCACAGGGGATATCTCCCCAGGTTCACGGTGGTCATGCCACCCCTCGGGATCAGTATCCCTAAGGTCTATTATGGCTGACCTTAAGGAATTGCAGGATGACCCGATGCTGTAGGGGTCGGTCACCTCATATTTTCCTTCAACTACATAAGTGTAGTATCTGCCCTTCAGGTCACCTTCTATCTCTATGAAAAAGGTTCCATCCTCATCCTTTTTCATTGGGTATTCCTTTCTTCTGATGCTTTTGGAATCCTCATAGACCCTCAGGGTTATGTCACTTCTTACAGGGGAGAATACCCTGAAAATGGTCATTTCCGGGCTGTAATCCATCCCAAGCTTCTTGTCTGTTGTTATCTTCATGTGTACTGACATATCTGATCCTCCTATTTGGATGTCTGCTGCATTTTTTTCGCATACCTTGCCACAACGACATCTGATGCGAATTCGCTGATCAAGGCTATGTTATACAGCATCTTTGCGGTCCATTTATCACCGGTCAGGTAGTCCGCTTCCATGGTCTGTATCCTCTTCTTATACTCTTTAAAGTCCCTTAGGACGAAATTATTGTCGTTGTACTTAAGGAGCATGTCGTGGATTCCCCTAAATTCTCCTTCATCTATTAAATCCTTCTTGCCTAGAAGAGCATCCACAGCCCTCCTGATATCCCTGTTCAAATAGTAGTATTCCTGAGAATTGTATTCCTTGGTATTATAGCATCTTTCCACTTCTTCTGCAGTTATTCCAAAAAGCTCCATTGAGCTGTCCTTTGTGTGACCTCCAAGAAGTATATTGGTCTCTTCATTGCTTCCTATTGCAACCGCTCCGTTAATCATTGCCGTTAGTCCAGCCAGATGGAGTCCTCCCTTTGTTGGCGTGGTAAGGGAGTGGGTTATATCCAGGGCAGGATAAACAAATTCCTCCTTCTTCAGGGAAAGGTCATGAACAAATATGAGCTTCAGCTTCTCCTTGATTGTCCTGTCCCTGTTGATTACATGGGCCAATCTGCTGGCCAGCCTGATTATGTCCTTGCCTTCAAAATCATTTGCCGCTGCCTTGCCACCAATGAATATGGTCCTTGGAATCATGTCAATGTTTGGATTGTCCTTTAGCATCAGGTATTGGTCCAGAATCCAAAGGAGCATGAGAAGCTGCCTGTTTGATGCTGAAACATCCTTGAGATATCCGTGAAATACGGTGTTTGAATCTAGAACTATTCCCTCTTTTCTGTACAGCTCCTGGCATAGGAGCTCCTTGTTCCTCTCCTTCACCTCAGAAATCCTAACCAGGAATTCCCTGTCTTCCTCCTTTTTAAGAAGCTCTTTGACAACTCCAGGATTCTCAACAAAGTCCTGACCCAAATAGGCTTCAATAAGGTCCCTTAGGGGAGGGTTCCCCGACAGGATCCACCTTCTGTGGGATACAGCCAAGGGATATCCAATTGGCGGTCCTTCATATACTCCAGCACCAGGTATGTTGTATAGCCTTACCTGGTCATCCCAGAGTATTCCTGATGACTCTACGCCTCCATCCTCAGCCTTCCCCGTGCTTTTCAGCCTGTCAAGGTATCTGTGGTGAATCTCCTCAAGAACCATCCATAGCCTTGGAAGCCATTCCCTGAAGGTCTTTCCTTCCAGGGTCAGCAGAGTATCCTCAAGAGGTACAAGGGGGGTGTAGAAAAATGCATCCGATGTAATCTCCCAGGCATCGTCCCACTCCAGCTTGTATTGGTCAACAAGTATCCTCATCATCTCTGGAATTGCCAATAGAAGATTCGTGTCCATCATCAGGAAGACGAAGTGGTCGTTGAGGCTTTCCAGCTCCCTCCCATTTGAAAGGTGGGTACTTATGACATCCTGAAGAGCTCCTGAAACCAGTAGATATTCCTGTTTGAACCTTTCCCTTCTGTTTTCAGCAGTTGCATCAAGAGGCTTTATCCTTCTTGTTATGGTTTCATGGTCAAATAGCCTGAGTCGATTGCAAAATCCATTTCTGTAGCCTAAATATGGAAGGTCATAGTACCTTAGGGTCAGCTCCTTTGTATCTGCAGGAGTAAAGACCAGACCCTTGTCCCCCATTGATATGTCAACCCTTCCACCAGTTGTGACCCTGTATTTTCTGTCTCCCTTGTACAGCCAGTTCTTGCCCCTTACCCACCAGCTGTCCGGCTTTTCCAGCTGCTGGAAATTTTCTATTTCCTGACGGAAATAGCCTTCCCGGTAGAGAAGGCCATAGCCGATTGCATTGTATGAACCACTTGCAAATGTATCCATAAGTCCGTTGGAAAGGTACCCTATATCAGAATACCCAAGACCCAGCTCCCTGTCCTCCAAAATAAGGTCACGAAGATTACAGCCTCTTTTTTCAAGGGCTTCCTGGAGGGATTTTCCTTTATCAAGATAATCTATGTTTTTTCTCATGAGACTTCCCGGAAGGTATTCCATGGACATGTACACCATGGTCATTCCCTCTCTGCTGTTTTTTTCAGTCCGGGACATCTGCCTTCCTATGGTTTCCCTGATGTGGTAGCTTACAGCTCTGTATAGCTCCTTGGACGATGCCTCCTCTATGGTGACAGCCCCATGCTGGTAAAGTATCTTCTGAATTTCTTCCTCCGGTTTCTCATCTATAATAGTCATATTACCACCTCTGGTGCAGTAGTGTATTGTACAGCTTGGTGTATTCCTTTGAGGACTTTTCCCAATCATGTTTTGCTTTCATTGTCCTTGTTACCAAGCCATCCCAGGAATCCTTGTCGGAATATACCTCCAGGGCTCTCCTGATTGTATGGAGAAGCTCGTGTGCATTGTAGTTTGAAAAGGAGAAGCCTGTCCCCTCCTGGGTGAACTCGTTGTAAGGGATCACGGTGTCCTTGAGTCCCCCCGCTTCCCTCACCACAGGTACTGTTCCATACCTTAGGGCAATAAGCTGGGATATTCCACAGGGCTCTGCCATTGAAGGCATCAGAAAAATGTCAGAACCTGCATATACCAGATGGGCTTCCTCCTCATTGAAGTAGATGTGTGCTGACATCTTGTCGGGATACTTCCATTGGAAATGCCTGAACATATCCTCGTACTCCTTCTCACCGGTTCCAAGGACAACAACCTGGATATCCTCCTGTAAAAGCTCATCCAGGATGTATCTTACAAGGTCAAGTCCCTTCATGTCCACAAGCCTTGATACCATTGAAAGAACCGGAACATCCTCATTGACGGGAAGTCCGAAGGACCTTTGAAGGACTTCCTTATTTTTTGCCTTGTCGGCTGGATCCTCCACCGAATAGTGATAGGGTATCCTCTTGTCGGTTTCAGGATTGTATAAATCGTAATCTATTCCATTAACTATTCCCATCAGCTTGTACTCGTGCCTTCTGATTATCCCCTGGAGGCTCTCCCCGTAAAATTCGTATTTTATCTCCTGGGCATAGGATTGCGACACGGTTGTAAGGGCATCGCAGTAGACGATTCCAGCCTTCATGAAATTGACCATTTCATAGTACTTCAGACCTTCCTCGTGGAAATAATCCGTGGATATCCCCGCAAGCCCAAGAATTTCAGGGGGGAATATCCCCTGGTACTTAAGGTTGTGTATTGTAAAAACAGTCTTGATGTTTTTGTAGTACTGGTCACCCTTTCCAAAGTCCCTTATATACAAGGGAATCAGACCAGTATGCCAGTCATTTGCATGGACTATGTCAGTTTCAAGGTCCAGCTCCTTAATCATATGCACTACAGCCTTGTTGAAAAATACAAATCTTTCGCCATCGTCATACATTCCATAAAGGGCATTTCTGTGGAAGTAATACTCGTTGTCTATGAAATACACATCCAGACCATCCTCCTGATACAGGTAAATTCCGGCATACTGGCGTCTCCAGTCCAGATCCACATAAAACTCCTTGACCTTTTTCATCTTCTGCCTGAAATTCTCTCCAATCTTTGAATAGAGGGGAAGAACAACAGACACCTGGTGACCCTCCCTCTGAAGGGCAAAGGGCAGCGAGCCCGCCACATCTGCCAACCCTCCGGTTTTTGCGAAGGGAGCCATTTCAGAGGCTACAAATAATATTTTCATTCCCCATCAATCCTTTCTGATTTCCTGCTTTTTCTCCACTATAAACGGCATAAGCATGCTTCCGGCTATTCTTACGTCCTCTCCAACTATTCCCTGCTTGTCCATAATGGAATTTATCACTGCTGCATTTTCATGAATTTCAGATTTCTGCATGATTATTGAATTCTTGACTATTGCACCCTTCTTGATCTTAACACCCCTGAAGATTATGGAATTCTCAACTGTCCCTTCAATCACGCACCCGTTTGCAACAAGTGAGTTCTGGACTATGGAATCCTCAGTGTAGAGTGTTGAAGGCTCGTCCTTTGTCTTGGTGAATATTGTACCATTACTGTAGAAGAGCTCTCTTGCTATATTTTTTTTCAGCAGGTTCAGGTTTGCGTCATAGAAGCTCTTTAGGTTTCTAATGTTTTCAACGTGTCCCTTGAATTCGTAGCTGTTGATCTTGTACTTGTGCTTGTTCATGAGGATGGTCTCCAGAAGATTGTCGGATTCACCTCTCTCAATGGCTTCCTTCACAAGCTTCATGAAAACCTCCTTCTTCAGAAAGCCCATTTTCAGGTACATGTTGAACTCCCTTTCAGTGCCCAGGTTTGTTCCTATGTTAAGAACCATTCCGTCATCCCCGATGTTCATCTTGTTTGTGTTTACATACTCTCCAAAGGGGTCCTGCTGCTTCTTGTATATGAAGGTTATATCAGCATCGCTCTCCCTGAAAAACCTGAAGGCCTCTGTTAGATTGACCTTGGCCAGTATGTTGGGATGGTTTATGAATACATATTTCTCCTTGGTCTGTTCGAAGAAATCCTTTGTGGTGTAGTACTGGGGAATCTCTCCTGTCCTTTTTGCTGACAAGCCGTGGCTTACGGGAGGAAAAAGGAATAGTCCGTTGAACCTCCTGTTCAGATCCCATGCCTTTCCATCCTCCACATGGTCCATTGTGGACCTAACCTTCTCCCCTGTATATACTGCAACCGTCCTGATTCCGTAGTTGACCATATTTGATAGACTAAAGTCGATAAGCCTGTATCTTCCTGCAAAGGGAAGCATGTATACCGGCCTGTGGACACAAAGGGCTCCAAAGTTGTTTTCTATGTTTGCACCGCTAATTATTCCTAGACATTTTTCCATCCTTTTCGCCTCCTTATTCCACTGAAATTCCTTCCTCAGAGACAAGATAAATCTTCTCTGAGTCCTTCTGTCCGATTACCTCTCCTGCCTTGACATTCATCCCCTCTGATATTACAGCCCTGTAGACCTTGGCACCCTTTTCGATGACACAGTCCGAATGGACCACGCTGTCGATTACTTCAGCCTCCTCCTCAATTATGACATCACTGAAAAGTATGCTGTTTCTTAGGGTCCCTCTGATGTAGCAGCCCTCGTTTACCAGGGCATTCTTAACAGCTGAACCTCTTGCAAGGTATTGTGGTGGAAGATTTCTTGTTCTTGTATAGATTCTCCAGTTCTTGTCGTAAAGGTCCAAGGTATTCAGTGGATCCAAAAGGTCCATGTTTGCTTCCCAATAGCTCTTGACTGTCCCTACGTCCTTCCAGTAGCCGTCAAAGACCCAGGCATACATTTTCTTGCCTTCCTCAAGCATCATTGGAAGCACGTTCTTTCCGAAGTCATTGTCGGAATCCGGATTCTCGTCATCTTTAATGAGGTACTCCCTCAGTTCTTTCCAGTTGAACATGTAGATACCCATTGATGCCATATTGTTCTTTGGATTATCAGGCTTCTCCTCGAATTCCACGATTTTGTTCTCCTGGTTCACATTCACTATTCCAAATCTTGATGCATCCTCCCATGGCACCTCCATAACCGCGATTGAAACATCGGCACCCTTTTCCTTGTGTGCCACAAGAAGCTGTGAATAGTCCATCTTGTAGATGTGGTCCCCTGAAAGTATAAGCACATACTCTGGATTCATCTCATCCAGGAAGTCAATGTTCTCATAAACTGCATTGGCGGTTCCTGTGTACCACCGTCCACCGTCCTCTGAAGTGAATGGTGGAAGTATCCTTAGCCCACCCATATTCCTGTCATAGTCCCATGATGAGCCTATTCCAATGTGGGAGTTGAGAAGATAGGGCTTGTACTGGGTAAGTATTCCGATGTCATCAATACCTGAATTCGCTGCATTACTCAACGCAAAATCTATGATTCTGTACTTGCCACCAAAGGGCACTGCGGGTTTGGCTATTTTTTTCGTCAAAGTCTTTAGTCTGGAGCCCTGACCTCCGGCCAGAAGCATTGCAACTACCTTGCTTTCAATCATATTACTTCCCTCCTGTCCTTTTTTCTTCCTTCAGCTTCAGATACATTGCCCCAAGAGGGGGTAGCTCAACTCTAATGCTGTACGGTCTGTCGTGAAATTTCTCATCTGTTGCCTTGTAGCTTTTTATTCTCTTGGTATTTCCACCATATCTCTGATGGTCACTTGTAAATACCGTCCTATAGGTACCACTCTCCAATACTCCTATTGGGTAGTTGGGTCTTGGTACAGGCGTAAAATTGAATATGCATACAAGTCTATTGTCTTCCTTATCTATTCTTTCAAAGGAGATGATGCTCTCCTGCCAGTTCTGGTGTTCAATCCACTGGAATCCATCATAGGATGTATCCACCTCAAACAGGCATTTCTCCTCCATGTACAGCTTGTTCAAATCCTTGACGTATTTGTGAAGCTTCTGGTGCATGTCGTAATCCAACAGGTGCCAGTCAAGTCCCTCGTACTCCCTCCATTCAATGAACTGACCGAATTCTCCTCCCATGAACAGGAGCTTCTTTCCTGGGTGGGCGTACATATATTGGTAAAGCAGCCTAAGATTTGCAAATTTATCCTCATAGAAGCCTGGCATCTTGTCCAGGAGTGACTTCTTCCCGTGAACCACCTCATCATGGCTTAAGGGAAGTATGAACCTTTCGGAAAATGCATACATCATACTGAAGGTAAGGGCCTGGTGATGGTCCTTCCTGTATATGGGGTCAAGCTCCATGTACTTCAAGGTATCGTTCATCCATCCCATGTTCCACTTGTAGTTAAAGCCCAGTCCACCTTCATCAAGTGGATGGCTTACCTTTGGCCAGGCAGTTGATTCCTCGGCTATCATCATGGTGCCGGGATATTTCTCAAATATTATCGAGTTAAGCCTCTTTATGAACTCTATGGCTTCGATGTTTTCCCTTCCGCCATATTGGTTCCTAATGTCCTTCCCACCAAAATCAAGGTAGAGCATGTAGGCAACCGCATCTATCCTAAGTCCATCTATATGATAGTAGTCGTGCCAATACAGCGCGTTAGAAATCAGGAAGCTCAGGACCTCAGGCTTTGAATAGTCGAAGTTTAATGTGCCCCACTGATCGTTCTCTGCCCTGTTCCTGTCCAGTGATTCAAAGCAGTAGGTTCCGTCGAATCTGGCCAGACCGTGGTCATCCCTTGTGAAATGGGCAGGTACCCAATCAAGGATTACCCCTATGTCGTTCTGGTGACATTGGTCCACAAGGTACATGAAATCCTTTGGAGTCCCGAATCTGCTGGTTGGAGCGAAGTAACCGGTGACCTGATATCCCCAGGATGCGTCAAGGGGATGCTCTGCAATGGGCATCAGCTCAATGTGGGTATAGCCCATTTTCTTAACATATCTCACCAGTTCGTCGGCCAGCTCCCTATAGGAGTATGGTATCGCTCCCTCCTTCTGCTTCCAGGAGAGCAGGCTCACTTCATATATTGAAACAGGGGAATTATGGTGATTTTCATTCCTGCTTCTCATCCACTTTTTATCCTGCCAGTTGAAGCCCTTGATATCGTAGACCTTGGAATCCGTTTCAGGTCTTGTCCCTGCATGAAAGGCAAAGGGGTCAGCCTTGTATCTAACCTCTCCAGTCTCTGCAATTATCCTGTACTTGTATTTATCGTATTCCTGAACATCCTGGACCACTATTGACCAGAGTCCGCTACCGGGAATCCTCTCCATTGGGAGACTCCACTCATGCCATTCGTTGAAGTCCCCTGTAAGATAAACCTCTCTGGCCCTTGGAGCCCAGACCACAAACCTATGCCCCTTTTTCCTTCCCTTCTTGTAGGGGTGTGCTCCCATAAATTCATATGCCCTGTAGAAGGTACCCTCGTGGAAAAGGTACGCATCCAGCTCTCCGTCATCTATGTAGAAGTATTGAACTTCATTCCTTTCGGTCATATCCAGCCCTCCATTCGATTTCCAGGTTATCATTCACTGCAATTTACACGATTACAAAGAAAGGTATAGTTATACCTTTGTATATCTATACCCCAAAAATGTGTCTTCTTTCTGGATATAATTCTTTTTTGCCAACAATTGGAGCTTTTCTTCCAATCTCCCAAGGGTGAGAATCACTCCCTCCTCCTTTTCAAGCTCCTGGATTACTCCAAGAAGGTCCGTTTCCATGATGGGAAGCTTGCTCATAATCAGCTGGAGGTATTTTCCCTCATCCTCCTTGGTCTGCCTCTCAAGCTCGTCAAAGGGGTTCAGGGTATGTGGACTTGAGCTGTAAGCAGCCCTCACCCTTGCAAACAGGGTTCTTCCCATTAGGGCAGAGGATATGAATACATCTCCCGTCCTTAGATATGGCAGTCTTTTAGCCTCCTCGTGTGTTATGTCAGTTTCCTCCCTGATTGTATCTATGTCAGAGGCACGCACTGTCCTGAAAATCAACTTGGTGTTCAGCTGAGCTGTTATGGTTTCATCAAGTAGCGTCGGTCTCTGGGTCGCAAGTATTAGAAAGACTCCATACTTCCTACCCTCCTGTGAAATTTCCCGAAGTATTGATTTGGAGGGTGAATCATAGCCCTTGGGGGCAAAATTGTGAGCCTCGTCCGTTACGATTATAAATGGAGGGAAATAGTCACCAGCCTCCCTTTTGTACAGGGAATCCTTGTAGTCCCTTCTCTTGTGGTAGATGTTGTTCAAGAGATATGTGCTGTATACCTGCAGAATCCTTGTGCTTCCCTGGATTACCACTAGCTTTCCGTCCTGGAGCCTGTTTTCGATATCCCTGCTGTCCTTGGAGAAGATACCTTCATTGGATAGTCTTCTAAGCCTCCAGAGAACTCCCTTGACTGAATTGTAGGGACAGGTCTTGTCGTAGGACAGATACAGGTCTTTCTTGTCCTCCCATGAATCCCTTTCACCCTGGGAGCCAGCTGCTGCCATCCTTTTCTCAATACGCTCCACAGAGCCCTCCTCCTGGGCTTCGGTTAGGCCCTCAAGCCTACCTAGAAAGCTTGTGAAGGAGTCCCTTCTTTTGAACATTACATCAACAACACCATTCATGGCATCGGAAAGGGGACTTGCCGCATCCAGAAGGTTTTTCAGGTCTCCTGCAGAAAGGTCTTCAAACCTTACACCAACATGGGCACCCACCTGAAGGCATGAAAACATGGAAGTGAAATCCTCTTCTCCCTCCTTCATGTACTCAGGAGTATCCGAAAAATCCATTTCAAAGTGAGGATCCAGTACGATAGTGGGAATTCCCTTCTTCATGATTTCTTCCAGGAGTACCCTCAGTCCAAAGGATTTTCCCGAACCCGAGCCTCCGAACACGCCTATGTGAGGATAGTGGTGCATTGACCTGTAGTCCATTATAAAGGGCAGCTCCCGCTGCTTTTTCAGGCCTCCCTCTTCAAAGGTATAAAGGATGTTCTTCAGGTGCTCGTCCATATCCTGGGCAACGTCGTCAGTGTTTCTTATGACTCCCAGTACCAAGCCGTTTTCAGGGTCTGTCTTAAGCATGATGTCCCTTATCTCATGGAATTTGGGAAGCCTGACATCAGAGCCTGTCTGCACTGGATAGAGGGCTTCGTTTAAAAGCCTGACCTTTGCAATGTAGATTGTGTCCTCATCCACATCATAGCCAAGGGCTCTGAGGCTTTCAAGGACTGCATTGTCCACAAAGTCCCCTCCAATGTCCAGGGGAATGTAGCGGTTGAAGGTCCTGGCCTCCACCACCTCGCCGATCAAATCCTCCTGGAAGGGATCCTGGATTAAGAGGAACTCGTTGATACGGAAGTTCCTCTCCTTTGAGCCTACGTAAAATTCCTGCTGTGTTGTTATTCCTACAACCTTCATACATATTCTCCTTCGTTAGTAAAATAATGGATAGTGGCTTTTAGTGTCATGTCGAGCGTAGCCGAACATCTAGCTACCTTAGTTAAGATATAAGAATTAAGAAGTAAGAGTTAAGACTATTCAGGATTCCAATCCGGGTCATGTGATCCCTCCACTTCGGTCGGGATGACGTGTTGTCATGTCGAGCGTAGTCGAGACATCTCAAATCAGTTCTTCCCAATTGGGATTAAGCCTTTCAATAAGTGCAATCTTTTTTTCTCTTCTCCACTTTTTTAACTGTTTTTCTCTCAATATTGCACTTTCAATACTATCTGTCTCCTCTAAATAGACCAGCTTGTCCAAGTTGTATTTTTTAGTGAATCCTTCAATCATCTTGGTTTTATGCTCATATACCCTTCTAGCAATATTGTTGGTTACTCCTATGTAAAGTACTTTATTGCTCTTGTTGGTAAGAATATAGACGTAGTACATATTGCCTCCATTTAAAAACTTTAGATTTCTCGACTAAGCTCGAAATGACAGGGAGTTGTCATCCCGACCGTAGTGGAGGGATCTCAATTGAGAATTGTCTTTTCAGCTTCTCTTATCCCTCTCCGACACGAAGAACCTTTCATAGACTCCCCGATCAAGATACCTTTCAAGCATACCCTTCATCATCTGGTCGGAAATCTTGACCTCCTTGTCAACGATATCGATCCAAAGGGGGACTCCCCGGCTGTTCTGTGGCGTCAGTGTCAGGACAAGCCTGGCCATGTCAGTAAGGTGTCCTCTTTGGCTCTCGATGATATCAAGACCAATGGTCATTGGAGAAATTGAGCTTCTTAGGAATGCCGAGCTGTAGCCCATGGGTTCCTTCTTGCTTACGGCTTCATCTATGAGAAGCAGCTCTCTGTAATCCAGAAGTCCGAACAGGAGCTCCCTATCGTAGATGTTTCCCTTAAGCTCAGGGTAGTCCCTTTTAAGCTGCTCTCCTATCACTCCTGTCTTTATGTCCTTGATGATACCCACAAGGATGGTTCCAGTGTCCTCACACAGTTGGACCAGCTCATCCCATACTTCACCTGCATATATGTTGTACCTGATAAGGCCACCGTCCATGAGTATTGCATAGGGCCTGTGAAGCTGGATTGCCTTTATTGCCGCCTGAACCTCAAGACCTGCCAGCTTCTGGTTCTTCTGCTCCTCCCTCCTTTCACCGTCCTCATCCTCTTCATCCGTGATGACAGGAGTGTATATTTCAGCCAGGTATAGAGGGTCGTCTCTCCTAGTTGTGGTCAAGGCAAGGGCCTGATAAACCTCGATAAAATGCGGGTAGTTACCTCCTGCACGGTTGCTTGACCCGTCGACGCCGCAAATTCCGCCCCTTTTTTCAAGTCCTGCAAGCTCTTCTGGCGACAAGGGTTCAATCTCATTTATAAGGCCTATTTCAGCCCCAATAAAATCCCTGAGTCTTTCCTTGTGGCCATCAAGGATCAATCCATACTTTTCCTGTATGGCGGTATTTATGACCTGTAGCTTTGTTTTCAGTTCACTGTTTAATGAGTACATTTTTTCCCTCACTTCATTGTAATACCACTTCAAAGTTATTGACTTTTTTTGGTAAGTATGGTAATATTTTGGCTAGGTTATTATGTTAACCTAATTGGGAGGTGGTTAGATGAAATCCACAGGTATAGTCCGTAAAGTGGATGAGCTGGGTAGAGTTGTTATACCCATCGAGCTCAGAAGAAATCTAGACATCCAGGTTAAGGACCCTCTTGAGATATTTGTAGATGAGGATAAGGTTATTCTTCGGAAGTTTTCCCCATCATGTATCTTTTGTGGCGAATCCAAGGGTGTTCAGGATTTCAAAGGCAAGAACATCTGCCAAGGCTGCCTAGAGGAGCTTTCGGCAAAATAGAACCACATAAAAAAGCATTCGGGTGATTCCGAGTGTTTTTTTATACTGATTTTCATCTCCTAATCCAGATCCAGGCTATCCTGATAAACCTGGTTTCTGGGGACTCCATGAACCCTAACAACCTCCTTGACGGCTTCCTTCTTGCTCATTCCACCATCCAGAAGTTTCCTAAGCTCCCTCTTTACATCCACCTCTTCAGGTTCAACTTCCTCAGCACCACTGACCACAACCACCATCTCTCCCTTAAGGTTTCTTTCCTCTGCAACTGACAGCAGTTTCTCCAGTCCACCTCTCATGGTCTCCTCGAAATGCTTGGTCAGTTCCCTTGAAAGAGAGGCCTGTCTGTCTCCAAGAATATCCAGCATATCCTTTAGGCTACTGGCAATTCTGTGAGGGCTTTCATAAAAAATCAAGGTTCTCTTTTCATCCCTTATCCTTTCCAAGGCCTTTTTTCTATCTGTGCCCTTTGAAGGGAGAAATCCCTCAAATGCAAATTTTTCCGTGGGCAGCCCTGATATTACAAGGGCCAGAAGTGCTGCTGACGGTCCTGGAAGCCCAACAACCTCAATCCCCTCTCGAATGGCCAGCCTGATCAGGTCCTGTCCCGGATCTGATATCCCCGGCATTCCAGCATCAGATACAAGGGCAATTGACCTTCCCTCCTGCATCTGCTGTACAAGCTGGGGTCCCTTTTCCCTGATGTTGTGCTCGTGGTAGCTGGTCATGGGCTTTTTGATCTCAAAGTGATTGAGAAGCCTAAGGGTATGTCTGGTATCCTCAGCCGCAATAAGGTCCACTTCTCCAAGGATTTTCAAGACCCTTAAGGTTATATCGTCAAGGTTTCCTATTGGAGTCGGGCAAATATACAGTGTTCCTGCTTCCATAATCTCACCTGCTCATTCCATAGATTTCATAAATCTCTTCATTGTACTTTCCCTTCTCATCATAGACAACAATGGGCTCTCTGTACTTAAAGTCGCTCCTCCCACCCTTGACAGCCTCAAGCAGAAATAGGTTTGCCTGCTTTCCAGGTTTTGGATAGACCCACTGCATGTATTTAGGCTCGAGTCCATGGCTTCTCAGGGTGCACAATACATCAACCAGTCTGTTTGGCCTGTGTACAATGTAGAGCTTGCCAAGGGGCTTTAATATGTATTCGCAAACAGCCGCAATGTCCTCCAATGTTGCCGCTATTTCGTGTCTCGAGATTGCAAAGTTGTCCTCCCTGTTTACTATTGCCCCACCGGGCTTCATGTAGGGAGGGTTGGTGATAACCGTATCCACTGTTGCTTTACCAAGAATCCCAGGCAGCTCCTTCATGTCAGTGTTAAGAATCCTTATCCTGTCCTGAAGGGAATTTATTTCTACTGTTTCCTGGGCCATCCTGGCCACCTCTGTCTGGATCTCAACTCCATAGACCAAGGACACACCCTTTTTATCAGCTATTCTCAATGGTATGATCCCCGTCCCGGTTCCCAGGTCCACAACCACTCCCCTTGGCTTGCTGAAATGGGAAAGGAGAATTGCATCGATTCCATAGGAAAAGAGACCCTTGTCCTGTATTATCTTGTATTCAGTTCCTGGAACCTGGTCGATTCTTCTCATGGGAAAGTCCTCTCTTGCTAATTCTCTATGTGTACTAAAAAAGACCCATATACGGGTCTTTTTAGGCTTCTAAGTACTACTCTGGCTTTGGTGCGTCTACTGGACATACAGCAGCACAAGCGCCACAGTCAATGCATTTATCTGCGTCGATAACATAGATATCGCCAGGAGATATTGCTTCTGTTGGGCATTCTGGTTCACATGCTCCACATGCGATACAATCATCACTAATTACATAAGCCATTCTTTTCACCTCCTGTAAATGAAATTGCTTTGGTTATATTTTAACAGAAATCACTGCCTTTTAAAAGATATTACATTAAAATATATTAAAAACTTGCTAATCCTCAAGGCCTCTTACATCCTCATCCTTGGAATTTCTGTTATTGTTGCCATGGTATCTTTGATAGCTTGAATCATACTTTCCGGTCCTCTTGATCTCATCAACCTGAAATTGCAGGATATCCTCCGTGCCATCCTCCAGCTTGACCTTTGCCTTCACCCTCTCAAGAAGTGTGTAGGTATCAACAATGATTCCTCGTCCTTGAGGAGTTGTGACTATATCCCCCACATTGGGCATCTTTTGGAGGAGCTCCTCATAGGTGTCCTGCTCGTACTTAAGGCAGCACATCAGCCTTCCGCAGAGTCCTGAAATTTTTGTTGGGTTTAGGGATAGACTCTGTTCTTTTGCCATTTTGATCGATACAGGTGCAAATTCTCCCAAGAATCTGGTGCAGCAAGTTATCTGTCCACAGGGTCCAACTCCACCGATCATTTTCGCTTCATCCCTAACGCCGATTTGTCTAAGCTCTATCCTAGTTCTGAATATTGATGCCAAATCCTTAACAAGATCTCTGAAATCAACTCTTCCGTCTGCAGTGAAGTAGAAAATAACCTTGTTGTTGTCAAAGGTATATTCCACATCCACAAGCTTCATCTCCAGATTGTGGTCAGCCACCTTCTTTTCACATATTTCAAGGGCTTCCTTTGCCTTCTTCTTGTTTTCCCTGTGGGTATCAAAGTCCTCATCCAGAGCTATCCTAAGTACCTTCTTTAAAGGAGACACTATTTCATCCTCAGTTACCTCCTTAGGTCCAACAACCACATGACCGAATTCAATTCCCCTTGCGGTTTCAACAATTACAAAATCGTTGTTTTGAACCTCTATTTCATCGGGATCAAAATAATAAATCTTCCCGGCTTTTTTAAATCTAACTCCTACTACCTTAATCATCAAAACTCCTCCTGTATTTTAAACAACATAGTCTCTATGGACAGCTGATAGTTTACATTCAGCTGTAAATTCATGGACGTATCCTGTATCTTCTTTATTATATCATTTATTCTATCTAAATCCAGGAAAGATTGTTCTGATAACAATTTCTCTTTATCGCTGTTAATAACAAGACTTAAGTCTCCTGTGGATTTGTACACCATAAGGTCCCTGAACCAGAACAGCATTATGTCCAGAAGCTCCTGAACCCTTTCCTTTTCTTCGGTGAACCTTTCAACCGCAGAAAAGATCTTCCAACTCTCACCCCTTATCAAAAGATCCATAAGTTCAATAATCCAATCCCTTATCTGGAAAAAATCTTCGGAGCTGCACAGCTGGACGGCCCTCCCCAGGGAGCCCTTGGAAAACTCCGCAATAAATCTGGCTTCATCCGTTGCCATTCCTTCCCTTTGAACCAGGTATTCCGCCACCAGGCTTATGGGGATCTGTCCGAATCTTATCTGCTGTCCCCTGGAAACTATGGTTGGCAGAAGATTCTTGGAGCTGGATGTGACCAGTATCATATGTACGTATATGGGAGGCTCCTCAAGGGATTTGAGCATTGCATTCTGGGCTTCCTTGTTCATGAGGTGTGCCTGGTCCATGAGAAAGACCTTCCTGTCCCCCCCAAACGGTGACATTGACATACCCCGAATAATTTCCTCCACCTGACCCTTCCTTATGATTCCCTTTTCAGGTTCAATCTCATGGTAGTCAGGATGATTCAGGTGGTCAAATTTAATGCAAGAGCTGCAGCTGTTACAGGGCTCCTCCCCCTTTTCCTCACACAAAAGAGTCTTGGCAAAAGTCCTACCTAATGTTCTTTTCCCAAGACCTTCCTCTCCTTCAAACAGATAGAAGTGACTTATATTATTGTTTTTTACTGCTCTTTTAAGGCTTTGGACCACAAGCTCATGGCCCACTATATCCTTGTAATCCATGTTCTTCCTCCAGACTACACCCTCTGATAACTGTCAATTGGTACCACAAAAAGATTGGCTCCCACAGTGACCTGCTCGTCTCCATTCTGAACCTTCTGCTTCTTGCAAATTCCAGCTATAAGCTCGCTTATCACATCCACCTGGTCGTCATTTACACCTATTAGAAGTGTTGTGTTCCCCTTGGAGAGGAATCCACCGGTTGAAGCCAGCTTTGTGGTTCTGATCTTTTCAGACATAAGCTTTCTTACTACCTTGTTTGAATATTGTTCATCAATGATGGCGATTATAAGCTTCATATGGGACCTCCTAAATCTTTATATGCTGCTCCACATCCAGAACAAACACCGTTGCTCCTCCTACCTTTACCTCCAGAGGATATGGTATATATGTGTCACCCGGCATGGTCACAGTCAAAAGTGATGTTGTGATTTCCCTGGTCTTGCAATTTCTTTCAATTATCTCTATAACCTCATCCACCTGTTCGGTTTCGACACCGCTTAGAAGAGTAGTGTTCCCAGCCTTAAGAAATCCACCGGTGGAAGCAAGCTTTGTGACCCTATATTCCTTTTCAGTCAGCTCATTAATTACGTTTTGTGCGTCTTGGTCCTGAACTATAGCTACAATCAGTTTCATCTTTTCTCCTCCTTGAATCTCAAAAGGTTGTCAATGGCTTCTATTGTCTGTTTGTATACCTCTTCTATGGGCTTTGCCGCATCTACCAGGGTAATGTTCTCCGGATACTTCTTCAAGAGGGTCATATAGCCTTCGTAGACCTCCCTGTGGAAGATTCCCCCTTCAGCCTCAAGCCTGTCTCCACCTTCCTTTGTCTTTCTCAGGAGGGTGATCTCAGGATCAACATGGAAAAATAGTATAAGGTCCGGGTATATTCCCCGAAGACCAAAGTCGTTTATGGCCTTGACCTCCCCGATCCCCAGCCCTCTTCCGACTCCCTGATAGGCCAGGCTGGAAAGTAGGAATCTGTCACAAACTACAGTTTTCCCCTGCTCAAGGGCAGGGAGTATCTTTTCATGGATATGCTGGGCTCTGGATGCCGCAAATAAAAGCGCCTCTGTCTCAGGGCCCATGTTTGCGTTGTCCCGGTCTACTATGAGATGTCTGATCTTCTCTCCTATTGCTGTCCCACCGGGCTCCCGGGTTATAATATGGTCAATGTGATGCTCAACCAAGTATTGATTTATTAGATTCATCATGGTTGACTTTCCTGACCCGTCCGGTCCCTCCAGTGCAATAAACTTGCCCCTCATATCCATCAGCTCCTTATTCAGTAACTACTACATAGTCCTTATTATACCCCATTAAGCCAACGATATCCATACCGTTCTCCATAAGGAAGAGAAGATGCTCGTAGATTTCCTGGGTTATTTCCTCTCCTGGAACCAGTAGTGGAATTCCAGGTGGATAAGGGATTATGGGTGAGGCAGAAACTCTTCCGATTGAATCAGCCAGCTTTATCTGCTCCTTCTTGCTGTAGTATGCCTCTGATGGTCGCATGATTATCTTTGGAGTGGGCATTTTTACATCCACCCAGTTTATTTCCTCATAGGGTGCCTTCTCTGCAATGTCCTCCAATGCACTTACTATGGTTTCATATTCGTCCTCTGTGTTAATTACGCTTGTCAGGATCAGGGCGTAGTAGAAATCTGACATTTCGATTCTTATGTTGTAGTCCCTCAGGAGCATTTTCTTTAGGACAGTTCCCCTTATTCCATCAATGTTGATGAGGATCTTGGTATTGTCCTTGTCAAAAATGGTTTCATCCTCTGGATCTCCTGTAAATACCTCTATCCTGGGATTTTTGTTCAGCCTTTCAATAACCTGGTCAATCTTCTTGATGCTCCAGTCAAGCTTCTCCCTTCCTTCTCCATCCATGTATGCAGTTGCTATCTCGTTGGATAGGGTGAAGAGGTATGACGGACTTGTGGTTGTGTAAAGCTGGTATCTATCCCTTAGCTTGTTAAGGTCAACCCTGTCTGAGCACACATGGATCAAGGATGTTTGGGTCAGGCTTGGCATCGTCTTGTGGGTTGAATGGATTACAATGTCGGCTCCACCTTGGATCGCAGAAATGGGCAGCTTGTCGGAAAAGCTCATGTGTGGTCCATGGGCCTCGTCCACCATAAGGATCTTGTTGTGCTTGTGAACTATTTCAGCGATTTTATTCACATCGGAGCAAACTCCGTAATAATTTGGATAGGTCATGACAACTGCCTTGATTTCAGGGTTTTCAGTCAGAGCCTGATCAACATCCTCAGGATATAGACCTGTTAGTACATTGTGATTTTCATTATAGTTTGGGTAAACATAAACAGGTTGAAGCCTGTTCAGGATCAAGGCGTTATAAACAGCCTTGTGACAGTTTCTCTGTATGAGGACCTTGTCACCTGGCTTTGTTATTGTAGCCAATGCAATATATATGCTTCCAGTGGATCCGTTTACCCCGTAATAGGTTGCCTTTGATCCAAAAACCTTGGCTGCATTTTCCTGGGACTCCTTGATTATTCCCCTGGGTTCCAGAAGGTAATCCATTCCCTCAGTCTCGGTGGTGTCTATATAGGGAACGTATTTACCCCATTCTATCAGTGAATTTTTCCCCTTGTGGCCTGGCATATGGAAGTGGGTGCTGTTTTCCTCCATAAGGTTCTTAAGTGCTTCAAATACAGGTGTTTTCATTGTATATTGATCA
>NZ_JBJXRK010000002.1:0-193491 GCF_046224405.1 Gudongella ferriphila
TTCGGTGTTGTGCACTGTTATTCATATTTAGAGCATAATAAGATAACATTTTTTACTTACAAACTAAATCTTCATGATATAAAATCAAAATTTTCCAACTCGTAACAAAAACGCCTGCTGTCTTTTCCCTGCAGACGTTTTTATGTTGTTTGAAACTACATACTCAAATATTTATTAGAATTTACCAATTATTACATCCGATTCCTGTAGTATTCCAGCATCTACAAGAGCTCTCTGGAATGATGTTGCTTCCCTTGAGACCCTTACTGTCGCTCCGGAGATTGTATCCATTGAATTCTGGACAGTCCCCGTGGCTCCTGACGCTACATCCACTCCAAAGACGTTTTCTTCATTTATAGCACCAGCATAACGTGGATCAGACCAATCTATAAGGGATGTAAACTCTTTCGCATCCTTTCCAACAAGTGAATCAGCTATCGCATTCATGTTACCATTCCAACCGCCTGTACCATAATACCCGTATATAACATCTTGTGGAACTGCAGTCCCATTCTCAAATTCTACTCCAAAGGCTTCCAAGAACTCCTGAACGGTTGAGTCTTCAGTTATTCCTTCAAGAGCTCCCGTCTTTGTTACTACATGTGACCATGGGCTTATGTTAAGTATCATGTTCTCAGCCAATCCATCCCACTCTGCTGCACGAGAACCGCTTGTTCTAACGGTTGGAACCGTCAATCCACTTCCTATTGTCATCTGGCCAACCGGCAAACTCAAATCAAAATCCTGAGGAATCTTCATTTCAAATTGGTATCTCGTAATGGGATCAACCATTACAAGAGCAGTAGTGCTGTCTTCACTTACTCCCACTGCATAAAATGCCATCATATCTGATGTGTATACTTTAAACATGGAATCTCCGGCCTTATATTCTTCTCCACCATGGGCCGGTGTAGGGTCGATTGAATAATCCAACTCCACGTATGCATTTCCGCTTTGACGCATCGTCCAATATCCATCCTTCATAACAAAAAATCTTACCTTTGCATCTTCGATTATACCTTCTTCGTCCAAATTAAGTATGGTTTCGATATACTGGGTTGCATCTTCAAATTCCACACCTTTTGCTTCATCTTTCCATGAGTACCCTACATAGGTTCCTTTCAACGAAGTTTTTTCTTCAATTGCAGCAGGTTCTTTACCTGATTCTAAATCCTCCTGAACGGTATTGCTTCCCGCACACCCAACAAGTGTAAAAACCATGGCAAAGATAATTACTAATATTATTAATTTCTTCAATATCATTTCCTCCTCAATTTATGTATTGTCAGCAACAAAATTAAACTTGACTAAACATAATTATAAGGAGCCCACCAGCCTAAGTCAATTGGAATAAGACCAAATGGTAAAACCAGTGATATTAATACCTTTAAGATTAGGTACTTATGTCACTTTTTTTGTTAACATGGCGCTTTTCATTTATTTTCACTAACTTCCTGACTCCTACTGGACCAATATATTGCTGCTTCAGTTCTGTTGCTGACATCAATCTTCTTGAAAATCCTGGTTACATTATTCCTTACTGTTCTTTCAGATATGAATAAGGTCTTCCCAATTTCCCTGTTTGTCTTGCCAAGACTAATCAACTCCAGAATCTGCTTCTCCTGTGGTTTCAACTCCACTTTGTGCTCCAAGGGATTTCTTACTATGTGCATTATACTTCCTACTACTTCCTCATCCAGAATGGATTTTCCTTCAGAAACATCCCTGATAGCAGTCAAAATTCTATTGCCATCAATATTTTTCAGGAGATACCCTTCCGCTCCAGCCATTATTGAATCACTTATAATTGAATCATCTGTATATGCGGTAAGCATTATGACCTTGACATCTGGATAGATTCTTTTGAACTCTCTACATGCCTCTGTTCCTTTACCATCTGGCAACTTAACATCGAGAAGAATCACATTTGGCTCTATTTCTTCCAAGCGCTTGACTGCTTCCTGAATATTTCCAGCTTCACAACAAACCCTTAAGTCCTTATTTTTATCAATCAAAACTCGCAGTCCATAACGAACAATTTCGTGGTCATCCACTAACATTACATTAATTCTTTTTTCTGTCATGATCAATTCCCTCCCAGGAAACAGAAATCTCAACTACCGTACCCTTGCTATTGCTTTCAATTGTTAAAACACCATTTACACTGGCCGCTCTTTCCTCCATTGACTTAAGTCCATAGTTTTCGGAATCAATCAAATCATCCTTTATGAAACCTGTTCCGTTATCGGCTACTCTAACTACCACCGACTCTGTAGTAGTGTAAATATTAACGTCTATTCTGTCAGCCCCCGAATGCTTTATAGAATTGAGCAATGCTTCCCGGATTATAAAATAAACTTGATTAATTTTTATCTTGGAAAGAATACCCAATGTAATTTGTGTTACATCACAACTCAATTCTATCTTCACATTGGTTTTTCTCCTCAGATCTTCAACAAAAACCTCAATCTCATATCTTAGATCCTCTATCTGAAGGTTTGAGTCCCTTAACTGATTCATGAATCCCCTTATACGGGTTATGGTCTCGTTAAGATTATCCTTTACTTCCCTAAGTTCAGATGCTATCTTCAGATCATTCTGCATTTCAATTATCCCTTCCAGATGAAGACCTGACGCAAATATATTTTGAATTATTACATCGTGCAATTCCTGAGCCATGAGTCTTCTCTCGTTACTTAGTGTCTGCTGTTGAGTCAATCTTTCTAATTTCTTACTGGTCTCCTTTTGGAAAATCCGAATTGCAAGCAAGAAAAACATGGTTATTCCTACTGCTAAAATAGTCCTTCCCAACTCCACAGGAAAACCGAATAAATTATAATATAAATCCTTGTTTATTATATTTGAAGGAAAAAAAGATCTCCTCTCAACAAAGAGTCCAGCAAGTATCCCATACAAGCAAAAAAACACTGACAGTCCTATAAGGTTATTGGATGCATTTTTAAGTTTGATTTCTCTCATTCTTGCTGAATTCTTAAACAATGCGTAGGATGTCATCAAGGCCCCGGGAAGTCCGATAAAGTACCTGCTGGCGACCCCAGCAGATATAAGGGTTTCAATGTAGTTCACACCAATAGAATCATCAAGCTTGTAGATCGTCATCAAAATCCAAACAACAAAAATAATCCAAGGTAAGCTTCCAGTCAAGAACTTTCTTCTATCACCTATTCCCAAAAGCTTAAGTCCAAACATCCACAGGAAAATAAAAGATAATACATTTGTAAAGAGCCCAATCATACCAAGATATAAATTATATTCAGGATATAGATTTGAAATCCTAAACATTACCAGCCATTCTGTTATTCCATGTAGTACTCCAAAAATACCTAGGTAATTGATTGCCCCAAGTAGCCTAAAGCTGCTCTCTTTGTAATTTCTCTGAAATAGTGCCGAAAGTCCCATAATAAAGAATGCAGCTCCATAGACAAAAAACAACAGTACATATTGCCTTTCTGTATACATTGCACCACTCCTCTCCAGATGTATTAGGCAAAACGATATAAACTTCAAAGCAAAATATAGACGGGGTCTCCCCCGCCTTTAGTTTACTTGAAGTTCTCCGCGAATCTCTTTCCAAAGTCCCTGCATTCATCCATGGCTTCATCATTTGGATTCCACAGTACCTTGATTCCGTCCTGTGCAATCTCGAAATTGGCTTCCTTCAATTTGCCTTCGAGAATCTCAATTGACTCACCGCTCCAGCCATAGGATCCGAATGCTGCTGCCTTCTTGTTCTGGAATCCAAGACCCTTGACCATTTCCATCAAGCCGCCTACAGCATGCTGGATGCTCTTGTTGACAGTTGATGAGCCCACAAGGATCCCCTTTGATCTGAAGATTTCAGTGATTATGTCATTCTTGTCTGTAATAGCAGCATTGAAAAGCTTCACTGTAACCTCTGGATCTGTCTTTCTGATCCCCTCCATGATTCCCTCAGCCATTCTTCTGGTTCCGTGCCACATTGAATCGTAAATGATTGAAATCTGATTTTCCTGGTAGTTGTCGGCCCACTCCAGATATTTCTCAACAATCTGTGCAGGATTGTCTCTCCAGATAACTCCATGGGATGTGGCAATCATGCTGAGTGGAAGCTCAAATCCCAGGACTTCATTTATTTTCATTGTAACAAGCTTGCTGAATGGTGTAAGGATATTGGCATAGTACTTAATGCATTCTTCCCAAAGCTCACACTGGTCCACCTTGTCATTGTAGAAGAATTCAGAAGCATAGTGCTGACCGAATGCGTCATTGCTGAACAGGATATTCTCACCGCTCATGTAGGTCATCATGCTGTCTGGCCAGTGTAGCATCCTTGCCTCTACAAAGGTAAGGGTTGATTCACCTATATCCAAGGTATCCCCTGTCTTGACCTCTACGAAATTCCAGTCCTCGTGATAGTGACCCTGGAGTATTTTCTTTCCGTTCTTTGTACAATACACAGGAGTGTCAGGTATTTCCTTAAGAAGCAGCGGAAGCGACCCGCTGTGGTCCACCTCACCATGTTGGGCGATTATGTAGTCAATCTCATTAAGGTCAATTTCCTTCTTGAGATTGTCCACAAATTCCTTTGCATAGGGAGCCCACACTGTGTCTATCAAGACAGTCTTCTCGTCCCTCACCAGGTATGAGTTATAGGAAGAACCCTTGTTTGTTGAGTACTCGTCACCATGGAATTTCCTCAGTTCCCAGTCAATCTTACCTACCCATTTCACCTTGTCAGTAATTTTAAAGCTCATTGAAAAACCCTCCTTTTAATTGTATATATGTTAAACCCCACTTATTTGGGGTAAAAACTCCACTACAAATAACTAATTGGGGTGATAACTTGAAATCTATTGAAATAATGGTAAAGGAACACGAAAACATCCGAAGGATGCTTAAGGTCCTCAGGGAAGTCTCCTACAGGATAATGACAGGTGGCAAATACGACCTTGAGGATCTTCCCGAGATGATTGATTTTGTGAGAAACTATGCAGACAAGCTTCATCACGGCAAGGAGGAGGATATCCTCTTTGAGGCCATGAACGCACAAATCGAGAAACTCGCTAAATCAGGCGCCATCACAGGTATGTATATTGAACACGACCAGGGGCGACTTTTTATTGCAAATCTTGAGTCAGGCTACAAATCCTTCAAGGAAGGCGATGACCGTGCCCGACTGGACATCATCGGAAATGCAATTGCCTACACAGACCTTCTTGACAGGCATATTGAAAAGGAGAATACAGCGCTGTACAAATTTGCTGAAAACATGCTTCCAGATGAAATCAAGTCAAAGGTTGACGCTGATTGTGACCAGGTTGAAAATGAAGCTACAATTTCCGGAACCCAGGCCAGATACCTTAACATGTTGGATATCATGGAGGACAAGTACAGACCAGAATAAAGCCCGCAAGGGCTTTATTCTATTTCTTCTAGCCTTTCCATGTCCAGGACATGGATTTTTCTGTGTCCCTCAAGCCTTATGATTCCAGCCTCCTGAAACTGCCCAAGCTTTCTGCTCAATGATTCCTGGCTCATACCAAGATGTGAGGCCCAGTCCCCCTTTGTCATCTGGAGCTGCACCAGACCGTCTTTTTCCAGGTCCATAATACTTTTTGCAATTCTTCTTTCCACCGATGACAGGCTTATGTCCTCAACAAGGGTTTCTGCCTTTTCAAGCCTCTGGCTAAGCTCCTCCAATATCTTAAGGGCAATTGATGGGAATCTTGACATCAGTCCCTTCAGGTCCTGACCGTCTATCTTGCACATTATTGTCTTTTCCATGGCCACTGCGTTGTCCTTAGTCAATTCCCTGGAGAACAGGGTCAGCTCTCCCATAAACTGACCTGGACCAAGAATACGGAGGATCTGTTCCTTTCCAGACTCACTGAATCTGGTGATCTTGACCCTTCCCTTATGGATTACATAAAGGCTGTCATGTCTATCCCCGGCATGGTATATGGCTTCACCCTTTTCAATGCTCTTCTCCCAGGTGATCATGGCTATTTCGAACATCTCATCCTTTGTTAGATTACTGAAAATCGGTACCAGCTCTATGCAATTTTGGTCTTCCCTTTCATGGCAGTTGCATTTCATAGTTATTCTCCAGTCTGTAAAACCTTTTTCCTTGTCCTTCCCTTGTCTCCATATGCAAGAAGTCTCACTGCGTTTATTATTACCAGCAGGACGCTTATCTCATGAACAAGCATTCCAAATGAAAGGTTCACGGTCTTTACCAAAACTCCCATCAGAAGCAATGCCGCCACTCCGATTGCAAAGTATATGTTCTGCTTCATATTTGCCACAGTGGCCCTGCTAAGGCCTATGGCATGGGAAAGCTTTCTTATTTCCTCAGACATCAGCACCACATCAGCTGTTTCCATGGCCACATCCTTGCCTGCTCCCCCTATTGCTATTCCAAGGTCTGCAGATGCCAGAGCTGGGGCGTCATTCACTCCGTCTCCAACCATGCCCGTGGGACCGTATTTTTCCTGAAGCTCCATAAGGACCCTCACCTTATCTTGAGGAAGCAGTTCGGCATAATAATCATCAAGTCCAAGCTCCTGAGCTATGGCCCCTGCTGCCCTTTCATTATCTCCTGTGAGCATTACTACCTTTTTTATTCCAAGGGATTTGATATTTTGAATCAGTAATTTTGCATCCTCCCTTACAACATCCGCTATTGCAATGATACCCAAAATCCTCCTATCAAATCCAACCATAATGGCAGTCTGTCCCTTATTTTCCTCATTTTGAAGGATCTCTTCAACCTCCTTAAGATCATATCCATTTTCTGATAGAAGCTTTCTGTTTCCAAGTAGATATTCCTTGCCTTCAATCCTTGCCCTGATTCCGTGTCCGGTGATTATTTCAGCCTCATCAACGGTTCCTTTGTATTCACCCAGTTTTTCCTTTGCATGGTTGATAACAGCTCTTCCAAGTGGGTGTTCTGAATAGCTTTCACCTATTGCTGCAATCCTTAGAAGTTCATCCTCTTCAATACCCATTGCTATCACTTCAGTTACTACTGGCTTTCCAATTGTAAGGGTTCCCGTCTTATCAAAGGCCAGCACTTCAAGCTTGCCAAGTTTCTCCATGATCTCGCCACCCTTGACTAGGACGCCGTGTTTTGCACCGTTTCCTATTCCTGCCACTATTGATACGGGGGTGGATATGACCAATGCTCCCGGACATGCTATTACTAGCAAGGTCAGGGAAAGAACCAGATCCCTTGTGAAAAGGTAGAGCATGGCTGATAGAACTATTATTCCAGGGGTGTAATACCTTGAGAATTTCTCCAGGAACTTCTGGGTCTTCGCCTTCTTGTCCTGAGCTTCCTCAACCATTTCAAGTATCCTGGCAAAGGTCGTGTCATCCCCAACCCTGTCGGCTCTTATCTTTAGATATCCGGACTCAAGGATCGTACCTGAAAACACCTGGTCATCCTCGGCCTTTGGTATTGGAAGGGACTCTCCAGTGATTGCCGCCTGGTTTATATATGCATTTCCTTCAACTATGGTTCCATCTACGGATACCTTCTCTCCAGGCTTAACTATAACAGTTTCCCCTTCAAGCACATCCTCAGGGTCAATCTGGATTTCCATCCCTTCCCTGATCACCCTGGCCGTATCAGGTGCCAGGTCCAGAAGCGCCTTAATGGAGGACCTTGTCTTTTCAATGGTTCTTGACTCCAGGTAATCTCCAAGCATGAAAAGATAGGTCACCGCTGCAGCCTCCCAGTACTCCCCTATGAAAAGGGCTCCTGTAACTGCGATTGTGACAAGGGCATCGATCCCTACTATCCTGTATTTAAGTGCGGCAAATGCGTTCTTGAATATGGGAAGACCTGCCACTATTGCTGTCGCCAGCATAAATATGATCGTTATTGGGGAATATCCTGAAATTTCCTTTAGGACAAATGCTGTCACTACAAGAAGAGTCGCTAGGATCACCCTGTGCTTTTTACTTATCTTTGGCATAATCTTCACCTCCTGTGATTACTTTTCCTTCAGTACCTCAAACCCAAGCTTTGCAATGTTGTTCTTTATGGTTTCCGAGTCCACAACATTTTCATCGTACTCAAGCTTGATCTTTGAGGAGTTGAAAAGCACTTCGTACTCCTTCACTCCTTCGGTCTTCTTAAGCATCCCCTCAAGCTTCATGGTACATGACGGACAGGTAAGTGTGTCCAGTTGGTATGTTTTTTTCATTATGTTTCCTCCTTAGTTTTCTTTGTTGATTTAATTATAGGATAGTTTACCCATTAAAGCTTTGACCTAGGTCAAAATTCATTAAAAACATATGACCACAGCGATCCCGAGGGATGGACTGTGGTCAATTGGCCAAAATTCATATGGTTACTTATTATTGTATCTAATTATATACTCGACAAATTCGTCCACATCCTCCTTGGTGATGTCGTAGGAGGTTACAAACCTCACCTGCCCCTGTGAAGGGTCTGTGACATAGAACTTGAAATTCTTCAAAAGGTGCTCAATGAGGCCCTTGTCCATAAAGGCAAAAACCATATTGGTGCTAACTGGGGAGTACAGGCTAACTCCTTCCTGGCCTGAGATTCTCTCTGCCAGATACTTGCCCATCTGGTTTGCATTCCTTGCGTTTTCAATCCAAAGGTCATCCTCCAGGTATGCAATGAACTGGGCGCTTATGTACCGCATTTTCGAAACCAGCTGCATTCCCTGCTTTCTATGGAAAAGATAGCCCCTTCCAAATTCACTCTTCAAGGATACAATGGCCTCACCCATCATCATTCCATTCTTGGTACCTCCGAAGCTCAATAGGTCTACACCTGTATCAGTGATCATTTCCTTCAGTGTGGTGCCAAGGGCCTCAACTGCATTTGCAATCCTGGCTCCGTCCACATGGAGAAGCATGTTATTCTCATGGGCAAAGTCTACCAATGCCCTTATTTCCTCCACCGTATAAAGGGTCCCCATTTCCGTCGTCTGGGAAATCGAAATCACCCTGGGCTGAACTGAGTGCTCGTCTCCAATGACCTCAAGAAGCGGCTCTATGTCATCTATTGAAATCTTGCCTTCCCGGTTTGGCACCTGAATAATCTTGTTTCCTGCAAACTTTTCCATGGCCCCGCACTCGTCAACATTTATGTGTGCAGTCTCCGCAGCCACTATTCCCTCATAGTTCCTCAAGAGTCCCATCAGTCCAATTACATTTGCTGCAGTTCCCGTGGTCACAAAGAACACGTCGGCTTCACATCCCAAAAGCTCACGAATTTTTCCTTCAGCCTTCTTTGTGGTCTCATCTTCTCCATATGCGTGTGCATAGCCTTCATTTGCATCTATGATAGCTTCCATTATCTTCGGATGGACACCTGAAGTATTGTCGCTCTTAAACATTTTCATCACTATTCCCCCCATCATTTCTTATATTATACAACAAATGTTTCAATTTCTCTATTTTACAATATTATAATATAGTATAATTCTAGATGAGAGAGGTGATTTCCATGCTTTCCTATACGGCCATAATAATCATAGGCTACCTGTTTGGTTGTCTTCAGTTTGCATACATATATGGGCGAGTCGTAAAAAAAGTTGACATCAGAAACCTGGGAAACAGGAATGCCGGTGCAACCAATGCTGCCCAATCCCTTGGGATAAAGGTAGGAGTCGCCATTGCCATACTGGATATTTTAAAGGCCATCGCAGCCGCTACCCTTGTAAGATACCTGTTCCCACAGCTTATTTCAACAGATGGCATGCTTCCCCTTTATGTTAGTGGGGCCGCTGTAGTTCTTGGACACAACTATCCTTTCTTTATGAACTTCAAGGGTGGAAAGGGAACCGCCTCAACTGTGGGGATGCTATTTTCAATTAATATGACGCTTGGTATTCTTGCTATGTTAATAATACTGGTTCTTACAATCATAACTGACTATATCATCTATGGGACATTGGGGCTTCTGATACTCCTAGTTTTAGCGACAATCTATTATGATTTTGGTCTGCCCTGCCTGATAATTGCTCTTTTGCTGTCAGTTCAATCCATATACAAACACATACCGAATTTCAAGAGAGTTTTTCGCAAGGAAGAAAAAGGCCTCCGAGCAACCATCAAAAAACAGCCATAGGACAAGGTCCTGTGGCTGTTGCTTTTTAAAGGATTATTTTCTTTTGTTCTTCTTTTCGCTGGCTCTTTCTCATTTCGTATTCAAGTATCAAACGCTTTCGTAGCTTGTATTAATGAATATTCCCTCTTTTGTTTTCATCCTCAAGCCAGGGTATGCAAAAGCTACCACAAGGTATATTAATGTTCCAATAACCTCTGCCCTAGTTAGCTCTATGGCCAGATAGTAGCAGAAGATTATCGTCATGGATGCTCCAATCAATGCCAACACCTTATATAATCTATCATTTATGTGAAACGACGACTTGCTCCAAAGGTCAGGAATCACATCCGGCATTCTCACCAAGGCAATAATTACCACTGTCATTACAACATTGGAGAGGAAGTTCCCAACATTCGCTACACTTCCTATATCCCATCCAAGCAGTATGATTGAAGCTGCCAGGGAATATATTATCATCAGTATGTAATGAGGTGTGTTGAACCTCTTGTTCTTTGTTCCGAGAAATTTGGGGAACCATCCATCTTCACAGGCCTGAACAATTGGTGGAGTTATCCAGCCTAGCAGTGCATTTAGGGATGTGACAAGTGCCGTCATAGCTCCAAATACTATAAAGAAAATATAAACCGGATAAGGAAGCACCTCATAGGCCGTAACTGCAAGAGATTTCCCAGCAACCTCAGAAATCGGAAGAACCCCTGCAGCGACAACTGCAACGAGAACATACAGTCCAGTAACCACTATGGTGCTTACTATTATTGCGAATGGTATATCCTTGGTGGGATTCTTGCATTGACCACTGAAATTTACAATAAATGTTGATCCAATTGTTGCAAAGCTCATCAATGCAGCTGCTGACATTATCCCCGAAAATCCATTAAGCATAAAATCAGGACCACCCATGAAGTCCGGCTTTACATGGAATATTCCATAGCCACCGAATGCCAAAAGTGCAACTGTAAGAAGTATCACCATCATGTACTGGGCTTTTGCTGCCACCTGAACCCCCAAGAGATTTATTATGACAAGTCCAGTCAGTACAATCATGGCCACAAGCTGTATGTTTGCCCCGGGAATAAAGCTTAGCACATAGCTTCCAAATGCCAAGGCATATAGGGATGCGCTGAAGAAGTATGATATGAACACTACAGAATATACCCCTCCAAACCATTTACCTCCAAACAGGGACGCCTGAGTATAGAAGCCACCGTTCATCTTTATGGTAGCTGCCGAAAATATCTGAGGCAAAGAAGAAAGCAGAACCATAACAGAGCATACCATCAAGGCAATTACAATGGACTTTCCAGTAAGACCTATTGCTATGCCCAGGAGAGACATTATTCCTCCTCCGATCACGTTACCAATGGCCATTGCCACCAGGTCTCCTCTTCCAAGAATTGCATTACTTTTGTTACTAGACATAGGATCACTCCTCTTAAGTATATTTTTTCTGGCTGTTTACAAGGTCAATTCTGAGTGTAAGAAAAGCCTAATTTAAGAGCCTGTGTATTGATCTGCTCGAATTTTTCCTTCCCTTTTTTCCGGAACATGTCATTCATTCCATCTATTGCCTCTTGCTCGCTGAAATAACCGCTTTCCCTAACTATGACTCCAGCCATGATTATATTGGCACTCTGAATGTTGCCCAGCTCTTTTGCCATTTTCAGACAGGGTACCTCAATTACAGTTATATCCTCTCTGACATCCTGTGGAATCTCCACCATATCTGAATTCACAACAATTGTTCCCCCGGGTCTGATTGTTCCTATGAACTTGTTGAAGGCAGGTAGATTCATTGCCAGTACAATGTCGGGCTGCTCCATTGATGGATTGTATATTCTTCCCTGATCAAACTTCACGGTGCAGTTTGCTGTGCCGCCTCTCATAGCTGACCCGTACTGAGGCATCCATGTGGCCTTGTACCCCTTGTAGAGGGCCATCTGTGACAATAGAAGACCTGCGGTTAGTACTCCCTGCCCACCAAAGCCTGCAAATACTATTTCTTTCATTTATTTCGCCTCCCTTGATTTAAACTCACCCAGTGGAAAGTATGGTATAAGTTCCCCTACAATCCTTTCCATGGAATCCACAGGGTTTAATCCCCAGTTTGTTGGACATGGTGAAAGCACTTCCACAACTGAATAGCCTTCTTTGTTTATCTGTGCTTCCAAGGCATTCTTGATATACTTTTTGGTCTTGGTTATGTTTACTGTATTATGGACACTTCCCCTGGCTGAGTAGGCAGGATTAAACTGTGTGGCAACGAGTTCGGGGAATCTTATTGGCATTCCCGTAACTGAACAATCCCTACCATGGATACTTGTAGAAGTTTTTTGACCTGGCATGGTTGTATTGCTCATTTGTCCCCCGGTCATCCCATAATTGGTATTGTTTATGATGATAGCGGTGAATCTCTCGTTTCTATAGGCTGCACTGGTGGTTTCACCTATTCCGATACTGTACGCATCCCCATCTCCCTGATATGCGATTACAAGGTTATCACTGTTTACCCTTTTCATGGCAGTAGCAACAGCACCTACTCGACCGTGGGAACAATGAAGTCTGTCTGCCTGAACCACCGCACCCAAAAGGCTTGAGCAGCCTACTCCTATACCGAAAATCACATTGTTCTCCTGCCCAAGCTCCTGTAGGCACTCGCCTATGAGCCTTGTCACTATTCCATGACCACAACCAGGGCAAAACCCATTTTGTTTGTCTATCAGTTCAGGAACTTTTCTTGAAATTGCCATTAATATACCTCCTTAATTTCTCCAGATACAAGCCTATGGAAGTCCTTTTTTATACTCCCGATTGCTGGGACTCCATATACATGTGGATTGCAATAGACTGGAACATTTTTTTCTAATATCTTCTTGACGGTCAATGCAACATCCTCTACCATTTGACCTGTGGCGTTTGCTTCCACTGTGACAAATCCTTTGACCTCAGGGTTAACTTCCATGAAGGCCTTCTCCGGAAAGGGCCAGGCGATTATGGGCCTTATGAATCCTACTTTCCAGCCTTCTTTTCTTAGCTCTTCAACAGCACCAATTGTGGATCTTCCAGGAAGTCCATATGATACAAAAACATACTCTGCATCCTCAAGGTATCCGGATTCCCACCTTTGTTCATTCTCCTTGACTGACCTGTATTTTTCATTCAGTTCAACCGCCTCTGTCAGGCTGTTTCTTTCAAATATCCCAATTTTCTTATTGGTATACTTTCCATCAAATCCCCAAGGAAATCTCTTTGTTTCCCTCATTTCAGGCATTACTGCAGGTTCCATCATTTGCGCCAAAGCTCCCTCTGTCATAAGAACCGAAACCATCCTGTACTTCTCGGCCAAATCGAAGGCAAGTACAGTCAAGTCAACTGCTTCCTGAATGCTGTCCGGGCAAAGAACGATGCATCTGTAGTCTCCGTTTCCACCCCCTCTTGTTTCCCTATGGTAATCACACTGAGCTGAGAGAAGTGTCCCAATCCCATTTCCATATCTAACCGTATTTACAACAACCGCTGGTAGCTGTTCGTCCGAAAGGGTTGTCATTCCTTCCTGCTTGAGGCTTATTCCTGGTCCCGATGATGCAGTTATTGACCTTACACCACAAGCAGCTCCTCCAATGATCATGTTTATTCCGGCAATTTCAGACTCTGCCTGAATAAATGTACCTCCCACCTCTTCCATCCTCCAAGACATATATTCCATAATCTCCGTGGATGGTGTGATGGGATACCCTGCATAGAGCCTTGCACCTGCCCTTATGGCCGCTTCTGCTATAGCTTCATTTCCTTTGATCATATCTGACATTACATTCCCTCCATTTCTAGTTAATATGCCTTGATCTCGTAAACAAAATCAGGGCAAGTTACATAACACATTCCGCATACTATACATTTTTCATGGTCAATCACGGTATATTGATATCCCGCCTGATTAATGTCTTCAGCAAAGGATATGGCATCCTTGGGACATGCTTTAAGGCAAAGACCGCAGTGTTTGCATCTTTCTGGCGTGGTCAAGACCATTCCTTTCTTTTCAGTTGTTGCTCTTTCACCCATTTCAATTCCTCCCCTTATGTTTTCCAGGATTGCTCCTCACTATATGCTTTCCCTCAGCAGCTCTCCCAATATTTTGATTCCATCCACTATCTTTTCATTCTGCATAGTTGAAAAGTTTAGTCTCATGGACGACTCACAGCCTCCTTCAGGATAGAAAGATCCTCCAGGTACAAAGGCGACTTTTCTTTCTATGGCTCTATGTAGAAGTTCCCTGGTGTTCATATGAGATGGCAGTTCCACCCATATAAACATTCCGCCTTTGGGATAATAATACTTGGCATCCTCAGGAAATTCTTTTTTTATGGTTTTCAACATCAGGTCACGGCGCATTTTGTACACACTGTTGATTTTTCCAATGTGTTCATCCAGGTCATTGCTCTCAAGAAACCCATCAACCTGCATTTGTGCAAGTTCAGCTGACTGCAGGTCCATTCCGTTTTTAACCAGTTCGTATTTTCCAATTATTCCCTTGTCAGCGCATACCCATCCGACTCTTAATCCAGGTGAGAGTATCTTTGAAAAGGAACCGAAGTATAGTACTCTCCCCTCAGTATCCATGGACTTGATGGATGGTATCCGATCACCTTCAAACCTCACTTCACCGTAGGCATTGTCCTCCAGTACAATAAGATCATGTCTTTTTGCCACTTCCAGCAGTGCCTTTCTTCTTTCCAATGACCATGTCCTCCCTGTGGGATTCTGGAAGTTTGGAATTACATATATAAGTTTAGCCTTGGGTGTCCTCTTTATGGCCTGTTCAAGCTGGTCGATCATCATTCCTTCCTCATCACCGTCAACACCAATTATATTGGTTGAAAAAGGTTTAAAGGCTGATATGGCTCCAAGGTATGAAGGATTTTCCGTAATAATCACATCCTCCTCTTCCATATACATCATTGCCGCAATGGTAATGGCCTGCTGTGAACCGGTTGTGACAGCTATGTTCTCAACCTCTGCTTCCACACCCTCCCTTTTCATCAGTCCGGCAATTTTTTCCCTCAAGGATATCCGTCCAAGGGTAAGACCATACTGAAGTGCCACATGGGGGCTTTCTCTCATTACCTTATCCGTTGCTTTCCTCATCTCTTCCCTAGGGAAAAGGTCAGGATCCGGCAGTCCCCCCGCAAAGGATATGGTTCCTGGATTTGAGGCTATAAGCTTCATTACCTCCCTAATGTCAGATGGTTTTAAATCATTCATTCTGTTAGCATAATTCATTTTTAATTCCCCCTTTCTTTGATGTTTGATGCTAAACACGCCAGTGCTATTGAATTCAATTTTATTTCCGCTGTATCTGATCTTGACCCAAGAACCACAGGTGCAGATGCCCCAAGGATTATACCTGCCCATTTGGCATTATTCCACAGAAGCCATGACTTACCCAGGGAATTTCCAGTCTCCATGTTTGGAAATAACAGAAGGTCGACATCTCCAGTGATCTTGCTGTCAATCCCCTTGTGGGCAGCAGCCTTAGGGTCAAAGGCAACGTCAAATGCCATTGGTCCTTCAATTATGCATCTTTCCACTTCGTTTCTCTTTGCCATGTTAACCAAACCGTCCGCATCCACTGTGGACTGGATTTTCTGGTCCACATTTTCATTGGCTGCAAGTGCTGCAACCTTTGGCATCTCCATCCCAAAGCCCTGAAGTGCCATTAGGGAGTTCTGTAGAATAACCTTTTTCTGCTCAAGATCAGGGCTTGGGTTCACTCCACTGTCCGTGCAGTAAAGCAATTTATGATATTGTGGAATCTCATAGGCAGCCAGGAGTGACAAGAGTCTGCCAGTTCTAAGGCCATTGGCCTTGTCAAGAATCGCCCTGAGATAGATGCTTGTATTGACGAATCCCTTCATAAGTACCTTGGCCTCACCAGACCTAACTAAATTTACGGCTTCTGAGGAAGACTCCTCAGGGGTTTCTCCATGGATAACCCTATAGTTTGAAAGTCCCATTCCATTGGCTATCTTTTCAATCTCGCCTTTATTACCTACAAGTATGGGCTCCACCAGACCCAAGTTTTCAGCCATGCTGACAGCCTCTATAACCTCTGCATCCTGTGCTCCCGCTACTGCAATGGTCACCCTGTCCTGCCTACTGGCCCTTTCAATCAGTTCCTTAAAATCTTTTATCATTTACACCCTCCTTTATACATACTCCTTTGGTGTCTCCTGACCTGTAAAATATCTGATTGCACCCAGTGCCAAAGCTTCCATTTCCATCTCTCCAGGAATTATCTCAACTGGGGCAAGATAAGAAACCATCTTGGAGACTTCACTTGCAACGTGACTTGAGTAGGCAATTCCTCCTGTCAGTATTATCCTATCCACTTGTCCTGAGAGGGTAGCTCCATACATTGAGATCTCCTTTGATACCTGGTAGACAAAAGCATCCATTACCAATCTTGCCTTCTTGTGGCCTGACTCGATCATTCCCTCAATTTCAATCATGTCCTTGGTTCCAAGATAATCATACATTCCACCGGTATTGCTTATTTTGTCTATCATTTCAGATTCTGTATACTTTCCTGAATAACAGAGCTTTACCAGGGGATATGCCAAAAGACCGCCACTTCTTTCAGGTGAAAATGGCCCATCGCTTCGTCCACCACTTCCATCTATCATCTTCCCCCTCTTATGGGCTACAATTGATATTCCAGACCCAAGATGAGCAACAATGAAGTTAAAGTCCTTGTAATCACCTCCTAATTTTGCTGCGGTTTTTCTTGCAACAGCTTTGTGATTCAATGAATGTAGCCAACTTGCCTTTTCAATATCAGATATTCCTGTTATTCTGGAAACATCCTGAAATTCATCAACAGACACGGGATCCACAACCAGGGAAGGCACACCTAGCTCATCACCTATGGCCTTTGCCAAGACAGCACCCAGATTTGAAGCATGCTCCCCATTGATTGCACCTTCTAGGTCTTGTAGCATTCTGTCATTTACAGGATATATCCCTCCTTCCACAGGTTTCATCAAACCTCCCCTACCCACCACACAGCCCAGCTGATCCAAAGAGTAGTTGTTCTCTGCAAGAGCCTTTTCAATTAGTGACTTCCTGAAGGCGAACTGATGGAATACCGTTTCATAGTTTTCCAAATCTTCCTGTATGTGAGAAATACTCTTTTTAAAAACCTCTTTTTCCCCCTGGAACAATCCTATCTTTGTAGATGTCCCACCTGGATTGATTGTCAATATTAACATGATTCCCTCCTCTTAAAACGTTTATTTTATGCATCAATAGCTTTCAATCTTCCTTCCCTTGCGGGATTAAATGTTGCTGCAATACCAAGAGCCATTATCATAAGGACAGAAGCAGAAACAAATGCAAGCCTGTAGCTTGACAATGAGTCGAACATGACTGCTGCAACCATTGGTCCGATTGTTCCACCAAGACCCCAACCTGTATATACAAGTCCATAATTGATGCCGAAGTTATTCAAGCCATATATATCCGTGACTATTGAAGGGAAAAGAGGAAATGCGGCTCCGTAACAGGCTCCAGTCACGGCAACACCAATTGCCAGGGTCCCTGGTGTGGAATAGTACTGGAAGAGTAGCATATTCAGTGCCTGGATCCCAAATACCATCTTCATTAGGTTCACCCTTCCCATCCTATCGGACAACCTCCCTGCAATTATCCTTCCGGCAGTGTTGAATATCGATATAAGTATAACCAGGAGAAAACCTCCCTCCCATCCTGCCTGAACTTTTGCGATGTTGGTGATATGCCCTATGATCATGAGTCCAGCAGACGCTGAAAGACCAAGCATAAGCCAGAGTTTATAGAATCCTGGGGTGCAGACCATATCCCTCCACCCAATATCAAATGAATCGTGCATCTGTTTATTTATATTGGAACTCCCTTCCTGATAGACCTTAGGAGGATTCCTTAGAAACTGGGCCAAAACAGCTGATGCAAACAGGGCAGCCAGTCCAATGTAAATAAAGGTTTTTTCAACGCCTATGCCATTTATGAGCTTGTTGGTCAAAGGTGAATATAGGGTTGATGACAATCCAGCCCCTGCCACTACAATTCCCAGTACCTTTCCCTTTCTTTCTGGTGGATACCATTTGACTACTGGAGGTGACGTGGATGCATTTATTATCCCTATTCCTGTACCTGTGATTATTCCCATTGTCAGGACCAACCATACCGGGCTCATGAACATTCCTGAAAGTATGAGTCCTGAACCCATCAAAACCACACCAAGACTTGCAATTGCTCTTGGCCCTTTGGTATCCTGCAGCTTTCCGAATACCACCATGGCGATCACAAAAGATATTGTAAATGCCGTATAAGGCAAGGATGCCTGTTTGCTGGAAAAGCCATGATTTTCTATCAATGCTTTGCTTATAACGCTCCACATGTAGATTAACCCTGATATGAAATTTAGTGTTACAGCAGCCCACAAGACTTTATGTCGTGAGTAATCCTTCGATTTTTTCATTTTATCCTCCTTTTTTCGGAACATCGTTCCGATATTAAACCGTAAAGAAAAGTTCTTTGCCCCAAAGGACTTTCAGAACCTTCTTTTTACCTTATCTGTACAACTTCTTTGCTTACTAGATCCGATATCTCCAACAATTTTTCAATTTTTTCCTGAATCTTGTCATTCTTCATCCTAGCCGTGGGTCCCGATATGCTTATGGCAGCGACAGCCTCTCCATTTCTGTCAAGTATTGGCGCGCCTATACAATAAAGACCTATCTCCTGCTCCTCATTATCAATTGCATAGCCCTTTTCTCTTGTTTCAATTAGCTCCTTAACCAGGTCTTCATAGTTATCTATTGTACTTGGAGTATGCTTCCTAAATTCCATACCTGAAAGCTCATCCCAGTCTACTTCACTGTTGTATGCCAAAAGACACTTTCCAACTGATGATGAATAGGGCTCTGTGCTGGATCCTACGTTGGGATTTACGGACAAAACCTTGTCGTTATCAGATTCCTTAAGGATAATAATGCTTCTGTAGCCTCCCTCAGGATCTCTGTCTAGAATCGATGCATTAACTACCTCTCCAAATTCATCAAACAATTTCTTTGCAAAAGGTCTTATTACTTCAGCCAAGGACAGCTTCTCACCTATAAGAAGACCCATTGCATATATCTTTAGTCCAAACCAATATTTTTCATCCTTCTCATTCTTGTAGACAAATCCCTTCTTTTCAAGGGTCGCAAGAATTCTGTGAACAGTACTTTTATGTAAATCCAATTCTCTGCCTATTTCAGAAACCCCCATTCCATGGCCATTTCTGTACATAAGCAACAGTAAATCCAATGCCCTTTCAACGGACAGTATTGTTTCAGACATAAAAAACCTCCCACAAAATTGACACACGTTTTCCATAAGTTTATTCTGAATAATCAATCTTGTCAACCAGAATTTTATTCTGTTTTGTTTATTACCTCCGAGCAACCATCAAAAAACAGCCATAGGACAAGGTCCTGTGGCTGTTGCTTTTTAAAGGATTATTTTCTTTTGTTCTTCTTTTCGCTGGCTCTTTCAATCTTGACCTTATGGCCTTTGATTGTCTTGCCATTGAGTCCATTCATGACCACATCAGCATAGTTACCCTCAATCTCCATAAATGTGAACTTATCGTACACATCGATGTTACCAATAAGCTTCTTGCTTAGTCCAGTCTCCTGGAATATGGCTGAAAGCAAGTGTCTCGGGCTTATTCCCTGCTGTTTTCCAACGTTTACATGAACCCTTGTGCTGGTACCCTTTGACTTGTACTTCTTGGCTGTATCAACCATGTCCAGCTCCTGGTGGTTTTCCATCAGCTTGTTTTCCTCAAGGTACATCTTCAAAAGTGCGCTGGCGATGTCAAAGGAATTGTATTCCTCCTGAAGCAGTGTGTCTATCATTGAGGAGTGCTTTGCAATATCCTCTGAATCAATTGCCTCCCTGATCTTCCCAAGAATAGTGTCAGTATGCTGCTCCTTGATATCCTTCAAGGTTGGCAGGTCTCTTCTCTCTATTTTTGTCTTGGTGTATTTTTGAATGTCCTTAAGTTTGTAGATCTCCCTGCCTGAAACAAAGCTGAAAGCGGCTCCATCCCTACCGGCCCTTGCGGTTCTGCCGATTCTGTGCACGTAATACTCCTCATCCTGTGGGATATCGTAGTTTATTACCATGTCAACATCGTCAACATCCAAGCCCCTAGCAGCAACATCCGTCGCAACCAGGATGTCAATGGTTCCTTTCCTGAACTTACCCATAACATTGTCACGCTGATTCTGCTTTAGGTCTCCGTGAAGTGCATCGACGGAATATCCTCTGGCCTGGAGCTCTCCAGCAAGCTCATCAACCTTTCTCTTTGTGTTGCAGAAAACAATTGTAAGCTTTGGATTGTTTATATCAATAAGCCTGCTCAGTATTTCTGTCTTCATGTGCTGCTTCAGCTCAAAGTATGCCTGTTCCACCCTTGGAACCGTCATTTCCTTGTGAACTACCTTTATAAATTCCGGATTTGTCTGGTACCTTTCAGCAAATCTCCTGATTTCAGGAGGCATTGTAGCTGAAAAGAATATTGTCTGTCTCTCTTCAGGTATCTTGTTTATTACAAGTTCAATGTCATCCCTGAATCCCATGTCAAACATTTCATCCGCCTCGTCAAGTATCATCATACTCAATCCGCCCAGCTTCAAGGTTCTCCTGTTTATGTGGTCAATAACCCTTCCCGGGGTACCTACCACTATTTGAACTCCCTTTTTCAGAGCCTTTATCTGTCTGTCAATAGGCTGACCTCCGTATACCGGAAGTATATTCAAGCCCTTCTTGAACTTGCCCAGTTTGCTGATTTCCTGGGACACCTGTATTGATAACTCCCTTGTGGGACACAGTATCAGTGCCTGCACTGACTTATCATCTGTATTGACCTTCTCCAATATGGGAATGCCAAAGGCAGCCGTTTTACCTGTTCCTGTCTGTGCCTGCCCGATTATGTCCTTGCCCTCCATAAGTAATGGTATGGCCTGTGACTGTATCGGTGAGGCTTCCTCGAAACCCATGGTCCTTACAGCCTTTTTGATTTCCTCTGACAATTGCATTTCTTCGAATCTTAGTTTTTCCATTAAAATAATTTTCCTCCTTGTTGTTAACCTTATCAAGTATATATGCTAGAAGAGAAAAAAGCAACTTAATTTTTTAAGTTTTTTTAATAATTACTTCTTTAGTCTGTATTTCACACTGTATCGGGTTACATTAATTATCTAATTTAGTTAATTATTTGACAATTCGGAAAATAGCTTGTAGATTGTATTTTTGTATGATACACTGTGTATTGCGTCTAAAATATGTATATATTTTAGACGTCTTGTGTAGGGGGAGTCTCTTGCACATGACATTTAAATTATCATTACAACTAATTTTTAGGAGGGATCATATGCAACAACAAAGAGAAAACTGGGGATCCCGCCTTGGTTTTATCATGGCTGCAGCAGGTTCTGCCGTAGGCCTTGGTAACATATGGCGTTTCCCCTATACTGCCGGCGAAAACGGTGGTGGAGCATTTATTTTAATTTATCTGGGATTTGTATTTGTTATTGGAATCAGTGTAATGACAGCCGAATTGGCACTGGGAAGAAAAACCAGTCTGGCAGCTGTAGGGGCACTGAAGAGTCAAAACCGAAACTGGACCTTCGTAGGAGTTCTGGGGGTGCTTTCAGCATTCCTGATACTCGGCTTCTATCCAGTAGTTGGAGGTTGGTCCCTGGCATATATTGTCAAGTCTCTTTCGGGTATATTGGCAACTCCTGATACCATACCAGATGCATTTGGGATCTTTATATCCAATCCAGTTGAACCATTATTGTGGATGCTACTCTTTCTGGCAATGAATATCACAATCGTAGCCAAAGGAATTGCAGCTGGAATTGAAAAAGCCGGAAAAGTTCTAATGCCAATGCTTTTTGCACTCTTGGTTCTATTGGCAATAAGAAGTGTAACCCTTCCTGGCGCGGGGGATGGCATCGACTTTCTTTTAAAGCCCGACTTCAGCAAGGTTACAGCCACAACATTCCTGGCAGCCTTAGGACAGGCATTTTTCTCACTTAGCCTTGGAATGGGCATCATGCTGACATACGGCTCATATCTGGGAAAAGACCAAAACCTGCCACAGAATGCATTCATAATAACATCTATGGATACATTGGTAGCCATACTAGCGGGCTTGGCAATATTCCCAGCACTTTTTGCATTTGGACTAGAGCCTACAGCGGGAGCCGGACTTGTATTTGTTGTGGTACCAACCATCTTTGCCCATATGGGAGTTTTAGGTCCAGTATTTTCTACCCTGTTTTTCATAGCTCTGGCGGTAGCTGCACTAACATCCTCAATATCCCTATTGGAAACTGTAACAGCTTACTTCATAGACGAGAGGGGAATGGACCGTAAAAAGGCCGTTTATGGAATTGGTGCTTCCATGGTTGTAACAAATACCCTTGCATCCCTTTCACTTGGAGCAATGAGCGGAGTTTCAATCCTTGGGGTAGGATTCTTCGATTTCTTCGACATCCTTACTGACAAAATCTTCCTTGCCATAGGTGGCTTACTGATATCAGTGTTCGTTGGCTGGTTTATGAATAAGGAGGACCTAAGGGACGAGCTAACCAACCAAGGCAAGATAAGCTTTGGCCTCTTCAATGTATGGTACAATCTGATTAAATACGTTATTCCCATTGCCATATCCTTTGTAGCTGTGGCTGGAATAATATCAGTTACACAGACTGGTCTGATGCTGTTCGGACTTGCTCTGATCGTGTTTCTTGCCATATTCTCAAAGAAACTTGCATAATATTGCACAGGTTAAAAGCTACTGGAGAGTTTACCTCCCAGTAGCTTTTTTTCTATCCTTAAATTAAATCAACCATTCTCCCAACAGGGAGCCCATCAATGTAACTGCCGCCTGCGCCGTCTGATTCTTGTTGTCAATCAAGGGATTAACCTCAACAAACTCCGCACTGACCATCTTACCTGTCTGGGCAATCAGCTCAAGCCCAAGGTTGCTCTCCCTGAATGTCAAGCCTCCCGGGACCCTTGTTCCAGTTCCTTGAATATAAGCAGGGTCCAAGCTGTCAACATCGAAGCTTACGTGGAAGCCGTCTGTACCGTCAGTGGCAATTTCTATGGCCTTTTCCATGACCATGGTCATACCCCACTTGTCTATCTCATGCATTGTAAACACCGTTATCCCAAGCTCTTTCAACACCTCACGCTCACCTGCATCCAGGTCTCTGCAACCTATCAAAGCCACATTTTTGGGATCAATCTTATTTTCCTTGCCCCCTATTGAAGTGAGCACTTCATGTCCCATACCCAAGCTTACCGCCAAAGGCATTCCATGTATGTTCCCTGATGGGGATGTTTCTCCTGTATTCATATCTCCATGTGCATCAATCCAGATTATCCCAAGGTTTTTCTTGTGCTGTAGAACACCTGCTATTGTCCCAATAGCTATGCTGTGATCCCCCCCTATGACAAGAGGAAACCTTCCTGAAGCCATCTCCTGCTCAACTGTTTTGCATAGCTCTGAGTTTACCCTTGCAACCTCGTCCAGATTCTTAAGGTTTGTTCCAGGAGTTGATGACACTGCTTTTCTATCAGCGACAATATCACCCTTGTCTTCCACCTGGTATCCTATTTTCTGGAGCCTTTCAACTACCCCTGCATACCTCAGGGCAGCTGGTCCCAGGCTGACACCAGGTGTTCCCGCTCCCAGATCCATTGCCACTCCTATCAGTGACAGTTTTTCATTGATTGATGGTTTCATAATCTTACTCCTCCTCGTTTTGGCTATTAATAATAATTCCATATTAATTGTAAGTCATACCATAGGTTGTGTAAACGTTATCCTAAAAATAATCCCCTTACTGGTATATTAAAATTCAGTTTAACTATACCCTAGTCAGTCCTGCCATAAACCTGGAGGCTATAATGTAAAATCATTCGAAAATTTTCTTAAATGATTTAATTTTTTCCCTCAGTCATGTTATAATCATCTGAGTATTAATTGAAAGGAGCATACAATGAGTATTTTAACTGTAAAGAATCTCAATCACAGCTTTGGTGGCCGTGATATTTTGAAGGATGTCAACTTCCGCCTCCTTAAAGGAGAGCATGTAGGCTTGGTTGGGGCCAACGGAGAAGGAAAATCATCCTTTATGAATATAATAACAGGTAAGCTTGAATCTGATGAGGGTCAGGTGGAGTGGGCAAAAAGGGTTAGGGTTGGTTATCTGGACCAGCATGTTGTCCTCCAAAAGGGCATGACAATTAAGGATGTTCTTAAGACAGCCTTCAAGTACCTTTTCGATCTGGAGGAAGAGATGCAAAACCTATACATGAGGATGGCCGATGTGGACGAGAATGAGCTGGCTGAAATGCTGGAGGATGTTGGCACCATCCAGGATATCCTGGACCACAATGACTTCTACATCATAGACTCAAAAATAGATGAAACCTCAAGGGGACTTGGCCTTACGGACATCGGCCTTGACAAGGAGGTCAATCAGCTCAGCGGAGGACAGAGAACCAAGGTTCTGTTGGCAAAGCTTCTTCTTGAGAAGCCTGATATCCTTTTGCTGGATGAGCCTACCAACTACCTTGATGAAGACCATATTGAATGGTTGAAAAGGTATTTGAATGATTATGAAAATGCATTCCTGCTTATCTCCCACGATATACCGTTCCTCAACAGCGTGATCAACCTGGTCTATCATATAGAGGATCAGGAACTGAGTCGATATGTTGGGAACTACGACGACTTCCAAAAGGTGTATGAAGCCAAAAAAGTACAGCTGGAGGCTGCCTACAAAAAGCAGCAACAGGAGATTGCAGACCTTGAAGACTTTGTCCGCAGAAACAAGGCCAGAGTAGCCACAAGAAACATGGCCATGTCCCGACAGAAAAAGCTTGATAAGATGGATGTGATAGAGCTTTCAAAGGAGAAGCCAAAGCCTAAATTCAACTTCAAGGAGGGAAGAACTGCAGGGAAGGAAATCTTCAAGACCAAAGACCTTGTAATAGGATATGACGAGCCTCTTACCAAGGCGCTTGACCTTGTGATGGAAAGAGGTCAGAAGATTGCCCTAACCGGAGCCAATGGACTTGGAAAGACGACTCTCTTGAAGTCAATCCTAGGTCTAACACCCTCCTATTCAGGAGAGGTGGAGCTTGGACAGAATCTTGAAATCGGATATTTCGAGCAGGAGTCCTCAAGTGATAACCAAAACACCTGCATCGAGGAAATGTGGAAGGAATACCCAGGTTGGACCCAGTTTGAAATCAGGGCAGCACTGGCGCAGTGTGGTCTGATGACAAAGCATATCGAATCAAAGGTAATGGTTCTTAGCGGTGGAGAGCAGGCAAAGGTAAGGCTTTGCAAGATAATGAACAGGGAGACCAACATTCTTCTGCTTGATGAACCTACAAACCATCTGGATGTAGATGCAAAGGAGGAGCTTAAGAGAGCCCTCAAGGAGTACCGTGGCGGAATCCTGTTAATATCCCATGAGCCTGACTTTTATCGGGATGTAGCAACCGAGGTGTGGAATTGCGAAGGCTGGAGTAAAAAAATAGTATAAAGGGAGGCTAGCCTCCCTTTATACTATTTTTTGAACTGCTCCAGGTATTCCCCGTAACCTTCATCTTCCAACCGATCCTTTGGAATAAATCTCAGGGCTGCACCGTTTATACAGTATCTGAGCCCTCCCTTCTCCCTTGGACCATCTGTGAATACATGACCCAAATGGGAATCTCCATTGGTGCTTCTTACCTCTGTCCTTACCATCATATGGCTCAGATCCTTTTTCTCTTTTATATTCTCCTTTTCAATTGGCTTTGTAAAGCTTGGCCAGCCACAACCAGCATCGTATTTATCCTGTGATGAAAAAAGTGGTTCGCCGGATACAATGTCCACATAGATACCCTCTTCCGAGAATTTGTCATACTCACTTGAATATGGTCTTTCAGTGGCATTTTCCTGTGTGACTTTGTAGGATATTTCACTAAGTTTTTCTTTCAATTCTTTCTTAGATGGTTTTTCGTATATATTATCACTCACTTGTTTCCACCTCCTAGGTTGATTTATACCCAAAATATTAATTTTAATATAGTTTGAATATTCTGTTATTAATGAACTCAAGCTGTTTTATGCAAATGTTTTCACCCCCATTTTTACACGTTTTCCAGGGTGCAGTTACTCAGTTTTATCCTCCTAGCCTCTTCAAATACACGTTTTTAGGCAAATTATTTTTGTTGACATATACTAAACCCATAGTATATAATAAACTTACAACTTGACAACGAGTTGTAGGTTGTTGGTTGGAGCGTTATGGAAAGGAGGACATATATATGGTGCTTGGAAAGGGAAATTTATTAAAAAACAAACACACCAACATGGAGCTTGAAGAATATAAGATGAAATTATTGGGAAAAGATAGACTAAGAGAGGTCATTGATCTTCAGCAACATGTATATGATAATCTTCCAAACAAGGATGTACTCTACATTGATTCTTACGAGGACATGCTTTCGGATATGGAAGAAGGGGCAAAGGTCATCGGCGTTTTGAACAGCAGAGACCGTGTAATCGCATACAGATATATAGCATTTCCTGGGCAGGATAAAAGAAATATGGGCTATGACATAGGTTTGAGTCCAGAGGAGCTGAACAAGGTGGTGCACCTTGAAACAACTGTTGTGGATCCCAAGTACAGGGGCAACGACCTGCAAAATCTTACTCTGGGGGCAGCCAAGAAGATGGTCACCCAGGAAGGTTACAATCATTTCCTTTGTACTGTATCACCTTATAACTTCTTCAGTCTGTACAATATAATGAAGAACGGCCTAAAGATAAAGGCACTTAAGAGAAAATACGGTTCCTCAGAGGACGGAGACGATGGCCTGTGGAGATTCATTCTTCATAGCGACATGAAAAAACAGGTTCTTAATCCAGTTGATCTTGTAATTTCCAAGTGGGCGAACCTTGAGATGCAAAGAGATCTGATTGAGCAGGGATACATTGGCTACGAAATTAATAAGAAAGACCAACAGCTAAACTACATCAAGTTTGAGAAAGCCAATATTTAAAGCTCGGCTGCGGTTAGTGCCGTAGCGGGCTTTTTTAATTATAAAAAGATGATTCAAGTCTAATAGTTACAGAAAAAGCTTCCTTGATGATTTGTGGGGATGCTATTCTTATATTAATGATCGAGGTGATTTTGTGATAATTGAGGAAGGAAGACTAATCAGGGAAAGACATGGAGCACAGGAGATGGAAAGCTACGTGGCAAAGCTGGTTTCATACGAAGCCCTTGACCACATGGTTGATTTGATACAGAGGGTATACAATGCATTACCAAACAAGGAAGTGCTTTTTGTGGATTCCTATGAGGATATGAAGCAGGACCTTGACGAGGGTGCAAAGGTTATCGGCATTTACGGAGAGGAAAATCAGATGATTGCATATCGTTATGTTAGCTTCCCAGGACTTCAGGAAAGGAATCTCGGCCGTGATGTGGGACTGTCTGAGCATGAACTGGAGAAGCTCTGTCAACTGGAGACAACTGTTGTTGATCCTCCCTATAGGGGTAACAACCTTCAGTATATGACCCTTTCGCTGATGAAGCCCATCGTTGCAGCCGAGGGCTATAAGCATATGGCATGCACCATATCGCCATACAATTATTTCAGTGTCAACAATATTATGAGACATGGCTTGAAGATCAAGGACCTGAAGAAAAAATACGGGACCCTTCCCGATAACAGTGATGGAATCTGGCGTTACATCCTTCACGAAAGAATTGATAGAGAAGAAGACTTTGTAGTTGATAAAATGGTAAATGTACCAATGACAATGATCCAAAAGCAAAAGGAGCTTCTGGAGGCCGGATTTGTTGGCCACAGGCTTCACAGAGACCAATCATTGGATTATGTTCAATACTCCTCCTTACAGGAAAACTCCAGGTAATCCACCTGGAGTTTTCCTTTATAATATACATTTAAGGATTCAGTCTTTTCCCGAATATCAAGGATAAAACAAACAATACAAGGAAAACAAAGAACAAGATTTTAGCAATTTCAGTTGCCGCTCCTGCAATTCCCCCAAATCCCAGCACTGCTGCTACAAGTGCCACTACTATAAATATTATTGACCATCTCAACATTTACTATCCCTCCTAATTTTTTATGTAAATAGGAGTATATGTATTATATTCCCTAAAATATAAGACCTAAACAAAATGCCAGGACTAAAGTCCTGGCATATCTAGAATCTCTATGGTATCTCCCGGCTTGATTACGCCATCTCTAAGTACTTTTGTAAAAATTCCCTCCTTTGGCATTACACATTTGCCAACGGTTTTTGAGATGGCACAGCCTGAGTGACACTCCTTTCCAATCTGGGTCACTTCATGGAGTGTCTCCCCAATTCTCATCCTGGTTCCAACGGGAAGGTCATAAAGTATTATCCCTTCCGTTGTAAGATTTTCTGCAAAATCACCAAACTTTAGTCCCTGGACTCCAGCATCTTTCATCTTATCGAAGCTCTCCTTGCCCAACAGGCTTACCTGTCTGTGCCAGTCACCACTGTGTGCATCCCCCACCAGACCATGGTCTACCTTGAATTCACCATGTCCAACAGACTCCTTCACCACACCCTTCTTCTCTGATATGTTTACCGCTAGAACCTTTCCGAAGCCCTTTCTTCTAAAGGTTCCAGACTTTCCTCCAGTCTTTTCCATAAGCTTTATCTCCTCTATTGTCATCTCCTTGTCCATGGCCTTGCACATATCATAAATGGTCAAAGCGGCAATGCTGACAGCTGAAAGAGCTTCCATCTCAACCCCTGTCTTGCCTGTGGTCTTTACCTGGCCCTTTATTTCAACATATTCCTCTCCAACATTGAAGGTTATGTCTGCACCTGTAAGAAAGATATTGTGGCACATTGGTATCAGGTCACTTGTCCTTTTGGCACCCATGATTCCAGCTACCTGGGCAACACTTAATACATCTCCCTTGTCTACAAGACCTTCCTTTATTCTCCTGGCCGTTTCCCTTTTCATGTTTATTCTTCCATATGCAGTTGCCGTCCTCTTTGTATCCTCCTTGTCGCCCACCTGAACCATGTGGGCCCTGCCTTCTTCATTGAAGTGAGTTAGGTCCATTGTCTAACCTCCTATTTGATTCATGTTTCTGGTGATATATTTCTGGTCTTCCAAATGATGCTCCTCTTCCTTTGTGAGGATGGCCTCGCTGATTGCCTTTTCAAGATTCTCCCCATTTCTGAGAACCTTTTTCAGGTCTATCTCCCTGTTGGAATGAAGACAAAGCTTCAGCTTACCGGTTGCAGTAAGTCTTACACGGTTGCAGTTTGTGCAGAACTTGCAGGAGATTGGATTGATCAAACCAACCTTTCCCTTGCCCTCAGGCAGTTTGTAGTAGGTTGCTGGCGATGATGGATCATCTCTATCAACCTCTACAAGCTCCGGAATCCTTCTTAGTATTTCCTCATTTGAAATGAATCTTGACCTGGCAAATCCTGCTGCCTCACCAATTGGCATAAGTTCTATAAAACGCACATCAACGCCTCCATCTCTGGTCATTCCAACCAATTTAGGTATTTCATCATCGTTGAAGCCACCAATCAATACTGTATTGATCTTTATGGGTTTTATTCCCTTTGCCTTGGCATTCCCAATGGCTTTCAGCACCCTTGCAATATCTCCGCCACGGGTTATTTCCATATACTTTACCGGATCCAGGGTGTCAAGACTTATGTTCAGTCTCTTCACACCGGCATCCAGGAGTTCGTCCAAATAATCATCCAGCAATATTCCATTTGTCGTCAAAGTAACCTCCCTGACTCCCTCAAGGGCATTAACTCTTTTTATCAGGTCAACAGCCCCCTCCCTTACAAGAGGCTCACCTCCTGTAAATCTTATCTTATTGATTCCCAGGCTGACAAATGCCTCTGTTATCTCATAAAGCTCCTCAAGACTGAGCATGTCACAGTGGGGAATCTTGTTCTTGATCCCATCCTCTGGCATACAATACTCACATCTTAAATTACATCGGTCTGTTAGGGATATTCTTAAATAATTTATATCTCTACCAAATCTGTCCCTCATATGATCATCCCTATCCTATCCATATTATCTTACCTGTCTCTTCAAATCCGTATCCACCAAGTTGGCGTACCCGAGTCTGGAACTCCTCCGACTTAATCAAATGGATAAACTCCTTTATTTTCTCCATTTCCAAGGAATCTCCATGTACCAGAAAATCATAGTCCTCATTTGCAAGTGGAATAAAATCAAGGTCCATGGCCTTCGCTGCTGAATAGACTCCTAGTCCTGTTGTTGCTGTATTGTTCTTGACAGCTGCGGCAACAGCCATATGGGTTGTGAACTCCCTCTGGTAGCCCCTGATTTCTTCAGGTTTAAGGTTTTCCTTCTTCAGGTTGTAGTCCAGGAGGACCCTGGTGCCTGCACCTCTCTGCCTGTTTGCAAACACAACATCTTCCCTGATAAGGTCCCTGCAGTCCTTAATGTCACTTGGATTTCCCTTCTGGACTATGAAGCCCTGATTCCGTTGTATCCCCTTAATCAGAGCCATCCTCCTGCCAGGAAAATACTTCTTCACATAGCTTATGTTGTATTCACCGGTCTCCATGTCCAACAGATGTATCGGTGCCAGGTGACACTCGTCCCTTCTCAGTGAAAGTATCCCCCCCATGCTTCCCACATGGGATGAGGCTAGCTTCATCATGTCCGCAATCACATCCATTGCAATGTCATGACTACCAATTGAAAGAAGCTTGTCCCTGATGGATGAGATCGGCTTTAAGAGCTCGACTGTTATCCTGTCTCCTGCTTCGTATCCCTCCACATTCCTGGGTATGATACCAATTCCATCAGCCTTGACAAGACTCATGCTGACTCCTGCCCCTCCTGAAAGAGGAGTTGCAACAAGCTTATCCTTCACCATACCAAGAGTTACTCGTACCATTTCCTTGTTCTTTAATGAAGAAACCATCCTTCTGCTTAGTGTGGCTTCAGTGGTATCGTAAATCTCACCCTGATCCCCTTGAAACTTAAGTATCAATGGCTTGGCAAAGACATCAAACACCATGAATGCCGAAACCGGATACCCTGGTATCCCCATTACCGGCTTACCCTTGATTATTCCAAGGATCGTAGGTTTTCCAGGCTTCATTGCAACCCCATGAACCACAACCTTTCCAAGATCCTGAATTAGGTTAACGGTAAAATCCTTTGTTCCAGCTGCCGAGCCTGCATTAATGATGACCATATCATTTTCTTCCACAGCATCTAAGAGAAGCTGTTTAAGCTTTTCGTAGTCATCCTCCATGGGTGGATACCTTCTTGGGATTCCACCCAATGATTCCACTAGTCCTTTGAAAACATGTGAATTGGAGTCAATTATGGTCCCTTCCCTTACCTGGGATATGTTCTCCACGATTTCAGATCCGGTTGGTATTATTCCAATTCTCGGACTCTTATAGATACCTATCTTCTCAATCCCACCTGAAATGAGAGCCCCGATATCCATAGGACGTATCCTGTGCCTTGAGGGAAGTATCATCTCCGTTGCCACAATATCCTCTCCGATCTGCCTCACATGCTGATAGGGATAGGCCGGCCTTAGTATCTGAACCTTCCCCTCATCCTGCTGTAGGACATCCTCTATCATGATCACGGCATCATAGGGCTCGTTTATGGGATTGCCGGTATTGACATATTTAAAATCAGACCCTTCCATAAGAGTCAAGGGATTGCTTTCATTGGCACCCTCTGTCCCCTTTGAGGTAACCGCTATTCCATCCATTGCCGATGCGTTGTATGCAGGTGAGGATACCTTGGCATAAACAGCTTCCCAGGTTATCCTTCCAAGGGAATCATGGACTGGAACCTCTTCCATCTCCCCCTTGATTGAGAGCTCATCCAGGTAGGTGTCCATGGCCTTGTCAACAGCTACATTGTCTATATAAGTATTTCTTTCCATATTCACACCTCCCTGTGCTAAAACAGATATACCTCTCTCGTCTCGCCCTTGTTTATCCCTTCCTCGTGTTCAGCTATTACAATGTACCCGTCGGAGCTGGAAAGGAGGGTTATCATTCCTGACTTGCCAAAGCTTGGTGTGGCAAACATCTTTCCATCCTCTCTTTTCAACCTCACCATGTGGTAGGTCTCCTTTCCAGGGGATGATGGGAAGTTGTGTGTTGTTATTGCCTCAACCCTTCTAGCATCATAGGGAGCTTTCAGAAGACCCTGAATATAGGGCTGCACGATTGCCTTGAACACTACAATTGATGATACGGGGTGTCCAGGAAGACCCACAATAAGCTTGCCCTTCCCATCTCCAATGATTGTAGGTTTTCCAGGTTTTATGGAGATCCCATGTGCAAGAACCCCCTTTCCCTTAAGGTCTGTTATGACCTTATGGGTGTAGTCTCTGGTCCCCACTGAACTGCCACCTGAAAGAAGCACAACATCCGCATGCTGGAGAGCTCTTCTCACACCCTCAAGCAGAAGGTTATAGTTGTCCTTCACTATTTCACGTCCTGCCACCTCTCCCCCTATTTCCCTTATCATTGCAGAAAGTGCATAGGAGTTGATATCCCTTATTTTACCTATCTTGAGTTCTTCATCCAGATCTATTACCTCATCCCCTGTGGAGAGTATGTATACCTTGGGCTTTTTTATCACTCTGACATGACTAATCCCCAGGCTTGCCAACACTCCAATCTCATTGGGTCCGATCCTTCTACCTGCCTGGAGGGCCACTTCTCCTTTTTTTATGTCCTCGCCCCTAAAAACCATATTCTCTCCCTTGCTTATGGGTTTGAAGAGAAGCACGGTTTCCTCATCCATCTTTTCAGTATTCTCAATCATTATCATTCCAGTTGCGCCCTCTGGCATCATGCCCCCTGTGGGCACATACACGGCTTGACCGCTCCCTACTTGATGTTTTGGGGTCTCACCCATAAGGACCTCTCCAAGTACCTCCAGAATGCTTGGTATTGATTCTGTGGCACCATGGCTATCCTCAACAAGGACTGCATAGCCATCGACAGTTGACCTGTCGAATTCAGGCACATTTATCTCTGAAACAATATCATCAGAGAGCACCCTGCCCTGAGACTCCAGCAGGCTTACAAGTTCAGATTCCAACTGGTATTGCCCAAATTCATCTTTTATGAGTTCCCTGGCATCATCTACTGACACCACCTTAAAGAATTCCATGTAATTCCACCTTTCATGTGCGAAAAAAAAACAACCTGAAAGGAAGGTTGTCAAATAAACATCTTCCTTTCCAAACGGGAGGCTTCAGGATTTCTCCTTTACCCAACGGCATTGCTTCATGGCATCTGCTTTAGAAATCAATGCTCGGAAAATTTGTATATATATTCATTTTTACTCCCCTTGCAAATCCCACAAGGGTTATATTAAGCTCTCTTGCCAGCTCCACCGCCAAAGATGTTGGTGCAGACCTTGATATTACAACAGGAACTCCCCGTCTTGCTATCTTAATAAGCATTTCTGAGGAAATCCTTCCGGTGGTAAGGACCAGCTTATCCTCAAAGCTCTGGTTGTTGATATGTCCCCACCCAAGAATCTTGTCCAATGCGTTGTGTCTTCCAATGTCATCCCTGTGTACAAGAAGATTATCCCTGCTGCAGAGAGCGCAGCTGTGAACTCCTCCTGTTTCATTGAAAAGCTCACTGTGCCTATTGAATTCTCTCATTAATTGTACCACAGTTTCAGGTCTAATTCCCACAATTTTCTTTATTTTCCTACTTTTTGATGAATCCAAAACATTGTAGAAGGAGGAGCCCTTTCCACAGCCTGAGGTTATTGTTCTCTTGCCTCGCAGCCTGTCTCGCAAGGGCTTTTCTCTCACATCTGCCGCTATGTGGATGGTTCCCCTTTCCCTATCAAGATCCATATTGGATACCTCCTGGAAGGAGTCAATAAATCCCTCTGAAATTAGAAATCCAACCGCCAGCTCCCGGAGGTTCTCCGGAGTGCACAGCAAAGTGACTATCTCCTGGCCGTTCATATATAAGGTAAAGGGATACTCCCTTATGACCTTGTCCATAACAGTATCCCTGTGATTACCCTTGATTCTTATTATTTCAACATCTATCTTGTTTTCCATATCATGCACCATTGCCTTCATTCCTTTGCAGATATTCCTGTACATCCTCTCTTGTGTTGAGGTTGTAGAACATGTTCCAATCAGGACTGAACCTTCTTGCTTCCTTCTCAGGAACATACTCAACAGAATGTTCATCCAGCATTCTATGAATTGCCCTTCCACCTGAAGTCAAAAATCTTTCAATATGACCTGATAGGTCCTTTCTATAGAATGCATTAAAGGGTTCAATCCATTCCCCAAGTCTTGTGACGCAAGCCAAAGGATTAGAATTGGCAATTCTGTTCTTCATATACCTTACATATTCCAAATCAATTGAAGGCATGTCGCAGGCAACAACATAGGAATACCTGGAGGAAGCCATCAAAAGCCCCGCATGTATCCCCCCCAGCGGACCTTTACCCTCAATCACATCTCCGGTAATGATATCAGCCAGACCGATATAGTACTCAGGCTTGTTGGTTACTATGACTATCTCCTGAAATTCCTCGCGAAGCTTCTGAATAAGTGTCTCCACAAGGCTTCTTTCCTGGAATCTTATCAGCTGCTTGTCAAAGCCCATCCTTGTGCTTTTTCCACCTGCAAGTATTATGGCACTACCAAATTTTTTCATATCTAGTCCTCTTTTCTGGCACACTCCGAATCTCTGCCCGTCAGGATTTCAAGTCCATGGTCCACACTGTCAAGGCAAAACTCCAGGGATTCCCTGACAGCCTTGGGACTTCCAGGTAGGTTTATTATGAGAGTATTACCCCTGATTCCGGCAGTTGCACGGGAAAGCATAGCCCTTGGGGTGATCTTTAGGCTGAAGTATCTTATGGCTTCTGTGATTCCAGGTGCCATCCTTTCACATACCTGGATAGTGGCCTCTGGCGTAACATCCCTTTTGCTGAAGCCAGTTCCCCCTGTTGTGAGTATCAGCTCAACATCCAGGTTATCAGCCATATTGATCATTTCCTCCGCCAAAAGGTCCTTTTCATCAGGCAGGATCACCTGCCTGATGACCTGATAGCCCTTCTGCTCCACCATTTCCTTTATTACAGCTCCGGATACATCCTCTCTATGTCCAGTTGCTCCCTTGTCGCTTGATGTTATTATACCCACTCTAAACATTTCTAGCCTCCCCACGGAAGTGTCATATACTCCTTCATTCTTCTGTCATACTCTGCTTTGAATAGCCTTTCGTGACCTTCCTCCCATTTGGAAAGCTTTTGGAATATTTTCTTGATACCTTCATCATCAGCATTCTGGGCTGCATTTTCATAAAACTCCTTGTAGTCCCTTTCAATAAGGTAGGCCATCCTGAGAATAGTCAGGTCTGGGATATCGGACTCCCTTAGGGTTGCCTCTATGTGCTCCGATTCCTCTCTGGCCTTGAAGATGTCCTCTTCCCGTTCCATCACCTGGTCACTTGTATCGAAGGTCTCGTTTTCCAAGTAGCTGTCCAGCTGCTTTTTAAGGTACTCGTAATGCTCCATTTCAGTTTCTGCCAAGGTGAGGAACAGCTTCCTTGTGGTGGCATTTGAAAACTTGTCAGCCTTCTCTTTGAAAAAGTTGCTCCCATCAAGCTCCATCTGCATTGCATATTTAATTACCTGCTCGTATTTCATCCTATTCACCTCTATGCTTTCTCAATTCTTACTGCGGCTACCTTCAGTTCAGGAATCTTGGCTATTTCGTCAATCGCACTATTGGTAAGTATATTGGCCTTTCCTTCAGTGTAGTGGAATGGCATGAACACAACCCCATCATCTATTATGTCAGTTATAAGGGCGGTTGTTTCAACCTCTCCACGTCTTGAATATATCCTGACTCTGTCGCCATCTTCAATTCCAAGCTTGTTGGCTGTGACTTCATTTATTTCCACGTATGAATGAGGTGCCAATTTGTTCAGGCCATCCTCTCTACCAGTCATGGTCATTGTATGGTAATGGTACAATATCCTTCCGGTTGTAAGGATCAATGGATATTCATCACTTGTAATCTCGGCACTTGCCACGTGCTCTGCAGGCATGAATAGTCCCCTCCCCCTTGCGATTGCAGCCTTGTGAAGATACTTTGTACCGGGGTGATTCTCATCAAGAACCGGCCATTGAAGACTCTCCCTCTCAAGCCTCTTGTATGTCACCCCTCTGTAGGATGGAGTCAGGGATGCAATCTCTGCCATTATCCTGGCAGGATGTGAGTACCTAGTTTCATCTCCCATCCTGTTCATTATATCCATAAGGATTATCCAGTCTGCCTTGGCTTCTCCCGGTGCATCCACTGCCTTTCTGACCCTCTGGATTCTTCTTTCGGTGTTTGTGAAGGTTCCATCCTTCTCTGCAAACGCTGCAGCTGGAAGGACAACATCTGCCATTGCTGCAGTCTCTGTCAGGAATATATCCTGAACAACCAGAAAGTCTACATGCTGGAGAACGTGGTCTACATGGTTGGTGTCAGGGTCTGATACCATTGGATTCTCTCCCATGATATACAGGAACTTCACCTGGTCCTCCTGGATTGCCTTGAACATTTCCGTTATGGTAAGTCCCACCTTGCTGGATAGCTTGCTACCCCAACTGTCCTGGAACTTGTCCAGTACCTCAGGCTTGAACACCTTCTGGTAGCCTGGAAGGTCCGCGGGTAGTCCACCCATGTCACAAGCTCCCTGAACGTTGTTCTGTCCCCTGAGGGGATTGACTCCTGCTGATTCAACTCCCACATTTCCACAAAGTAGAGCAAGGTTTGAAATGCTCATTACAGCATGGGTCCCTGTTGTATGCTGCGTCACTCCCATGGTGTAGTAGATTCCGGCCTTGGCAGCCTCACCATATATCTCTGCAGCCTTTATGATATCCTGGGGATTCAAACCGCAAATCTCTGCAACCCTTTCAGGGGTGTAGCCCTTGACAAGTTCCTTCAACTCTTCGTAGTTCTCTGTTCTCTCATTGATGTAGGATTCATCCTGAAGCCCCTTCTCAATGATCACATGCATAAGCCCGTTCAACAGGGCGATATTTGTTCCCGGCTTTAGCTGAAGGAAAACATCAGCATATTCCGCCATCTCAATTCTTCTTGGGTCCGCCACTATCATCTTTGCTCCAGCTTTTCTAGCCTGCTTCATTATGGCAGCTATTACTGGATGGTTTTCTGATGTGTTTGAACCTATTATGAATATTGCATCTGTATTCTTGATCTCCTGAATGCTGTTTGTCATTGCTCCGCTTCCCAGTGTGATTGCAAGACCTGCAACCGTTGAAGCATGTCAGAGGCGGGCGCAGTGGTCAACGTTGTTGGTACCCAGGGTTGACCTGAACAGCTTCTGGAACATATAGTTATCCTCATTTGTACATCTTGCCGAGGTCAGACCTGCAAATGCATCAGAGCCGAATTCTCCCTTCACCTCTTTCATCTTTGAGGTGATCACATCCAAGGCTTCTTCCCAGGTCGTCTCAACAAGGACTCCATTCTTTCTCACCATTGGCATTTTAAGCCTGTCCGGATGAGAAAGGAAGTTATATGAGAACTTGCCCTTAACACACAACAGTCCTTCGTTGTGGGCATCAAACGCAGGCTGAACCTCAACTATTTCGTTTCCCTTTACCTTAAGGTCCATTTGGCAGCCCACTCCGCAGTAGGAGCATGTTGTTCTGACAGTCCTGGTCTCCCAGTGTCTGAACTTCTTCTTGCTCTTTGGTTCAAGGGCTCCCACAGGGCAAACTGAAACACAGTTTCCGCAGGATACACAGGTTGAATTTTCAAGCCCTTCTCCGAAAGGAGTGGATACAAGGGTATCAAATCCCCTGTTTTCAAAACCAATGGCATTGGTTCCCTGAAGCTCATCGCATACCCTGACACACAAGCCACAAAGGATGCATTTTCTGGCATCAAATGTATAAAAGGGATTTGTGTCATCAAAATATGGCTTGCTCATTTCCCATCTGTAGGTTCCTTCTGTGATTCCATACTCGTAGCAGTAGTCCTGAAGCTTGCATCCACCCGATTTCTCACAGGTGAGACACTCCAGCGGATGGTTGGATATTAGCATGTCAAGTAAGTCCTGTCTTGCCTTTACAACCCTTTCGCTATGAGTATGTATTACCATTCCTTCCCTCACCTGGGTTGTGCAGGCTGTGTGAAGCTTTCCCCAGCCCTCTATCTCCACCTGGCAAAGTCTGCAGGATCCGGAGGGAACAAGCCTTTCATCATTGCACAGTGCGGGGATATCTATCCCTATTTCACTGCAGGCTTTAAGGACAGTTGTGCCTTTTTCAAATTCATAGTCTTTACCGTTTATTGTTACCTGCATCTACTCTTCCCCCTCTCCACTGTTGTTGGATCCTTCAAGTCGTTCTATTTTCTCAAGGAGCTCAGTGATTTGAAGAGCCTTATCCCATGTTGTCTTCTCAAACGATTTGTCCAGCTTTCTATATGGCGCATCCGGGTTATCCAGATACTTAAGCTCAGTTGTAAGTCTTCCCTTCAGACACAATGGTCTCCCGTTTGTTGGTGCCTTAGCAACCACTGAAACAGGTTTTCTGTCCATGGATCTCACTTCAAATTCACATCCGTATTCACAGGCCTTACAACCCACAATTTTAGTTTCTGCCTCCCAGGATCTGATTTTTCCCATGTCCCTCTTGTCAACGAGAGCACCCACTGGACAGACTGCAACACAGCGGTTGCAGGAAACACAAGGAGATTCCTCAATTGACTCATCCGCTCCAAATATGACCCTGGTCTCGTAGCCTCTTTCCGCAAATGATAGCACCTGTCTGTCGGATACCTGGGCACAGGTCATAACGCATTTTCCGCAAAGGATACACTTGCTGTTGTCCCTCAATATGTATGGACTGGTTGTATCCAGAAGCTGGGGTCTCATTTCACCCTCGTGTTTTCTAAAATTCACATCATATCTGTATGCATAGCCCTGCAGCAAACATTCCCCTGCCTTGTGACAGGTCAAGCAGTCATTTGGATGGCTGTCCAAAAGCATCTGTAGGGTCTGCTTCCTGTTCCAGACCACCTTTTCAGTTTCAGTGTGAACAACCATTCCATCCTTAACCAGGGTGGAACAGGCTGTCTGAAGCTTCTTGCTTCCCTCTATCTCAACAATGCACATCCTGCATGCCCCGAATATTTCAAGGGTCTCATCATAGCATAGGGCAGGAATATCGATTCCCACAGTTTTCGCTGCCTGCAGGACGGTCAGCTGATTTGATACCTCAGCTATTTTACCATCTATTGTTAGCTTTACTGTACTCATATTCTTCCTCCAATGCTATATTATTGAAATGGCATCCACAGGACACACATCGTAGCACGCCCCACATTTTATGCATATTGACTGATCTATGTGGTGCATTTCCTTGACCTTTCCTGTGATGGCTACTACAGGACATACCTTGGCACATCTTGTACAACCTATACATCCCTCAGTTATCTCGTATTTTATAAGGGCCTTGCAGCTCTTGGCAGGGCAGCTCTTTTTCTTAATATGGGCCTCGTACTCATGTCTATAGTACTTTATTGTTGTAATTACCGGGTTTGGTGCTGTCTGTCCAAGCCCACAAAGTGATGTTGAGCTTACGGTTTCAGAAAGCTCCTCAAGTCTCTCAATGTCACCTTCCACTCCCTCACCCTTTGTGATCCTATCAAGTATCTCATACATCCTCTTGGTCCCTTCCCTGCACGGAACACATTTTCCACAGGATTCCTCAACGCTGAAGTCAAGGAAGAACTTTGCAATATCAACCATACAGGTGTTTTCATCCATTACAACCATGCCGCCCGAGCCCATTATGGACCAGATCTTGCCCAATGACTCAAAGTCAACAGGAGTATCTATAAGCTCTGCAGGTATACAGCCTCCAGATGGTCCTCCAGTCTGAACAGCCTTGTATTCCTTTCCATCCTGAGCTCCACCACCGATGTCAAAAACAATCTCCCTAAGGGTCATTCCCATGGGCACCTCAACTAGTCCTGCATTTTCAACCTTCCCAACCAGTGCAAAGACCTTTGTTCCAGGAGATTCCTCGGTTCCTATTCCCCTAAACCACTTTGCACCCTTATTCATTATTACTGGTACATTGGCAAGGGTTTCAACGTTGTTGATTATTGTTGGCTTGCCCCATAACCCCTTGTGGGCTGTCCTATGTATCTTTGGACGAGGCATTCCCCTTCTTCCCTCGATAGACTCCATGAGGGCTGTTCCTTCTCCGCAAACAAAAGCTCCTGAGCCCAGTCTCAGCTCTATGTCAAAATTAAATCCTGTACCGAAGATGTTCTTGCCCAAAAGACCATACTCCCTGGCCTGGTCTATGGCTATTTGGAGCCTTTTTACCGCCATGGGGTACTCAGCCCTTACATATATGTAGCCCTGGTCTGAGCCTATTGCATAGCCTCCAAGAGCCATTCCCTCAAGCACGCTATGTGGGTCCTTCTCAAGGATTGACCTATCCATAAATGCACCAGGGTCTCCTTCGTCTGCATTACAGATTATGTATTTCTTGTCAGCCTGGTACTTGTATGCCTCATTCCACTTTCTTCCTGTGGGGAATCCTGCTCCTCCTCTACCTCTAAGCAAAGATTCTGTAATCTCATCCACCACATCTCCTGGCTCCAGCTCTGTCAGAGCCTTCAGAAGGGCAAAATAACCATCGAATGCTATGTATTCATCAATATTTGTGGGATCGATTATGTCACAGTTCTTAAGGGCAATTCTCACCTGCTTCTTGTAATACTCACCCTTTAATACAATATCCTCTCCCCTAAACTCAACCCTGTCACCTTCCAGCAGATTTTCTACCAGGGATGGCTTGATTTTTCCCCTTATTTCAAACAGCTTCTCCTTTGTTATCATGGCACTCTCCCCTTAATTGTATTTAGAAAGTATCTCTTTAATATCGTCCTTCTTTACCTTTGCGTATACGTCTTCATTCACCAAAATTACAGGCGCTATACTGCAATCTCCAACACATCTTGCTGATGCGATTGAGAATATCTCATCCTTTGTGGTCTCTCCGGACTTGATCCCAAGCTGGGTCTCTATTTCCTCAAGGATGCTTTGGGCACCCTTTACATAGCAGGCCGTCCCAAGACATACACTGATCTTGTTCCTCCCTGTTGGTATAAATGAAAACTGTGAATAAAAGGTTGCAACCCCGTAAATCTCAGCCATTGGAATGGACAGCTTACGGGAAATGACTTCCAGCATCTCCTTTGGCAGGTAACCAAACACATCCTGTGCTCGCTGCAGCGAAGGCATCAATGGCCCGGGAGTATCTTTCTTAGAATCCAGAAATTCCCTGAAGGCTTGAATCTGTTCCTTGTTCTCTTCCATGTCAAACTTGAACTCCATTTTTTCTCCTCCTCATAAATATGTAATGTAATTTGATTTTTCTTCATTTAGTTGAAAATTATATACCCTTTTAGCGTATAATATTAGGGAGAGATTGTCAATGATATCTGAATTTTATAAATTCGGCTGTATATTGCTTGTTTAAGCCATCAGAGCGCTTTTTAGGTGCAAAAAGGAGTTGTAAGAATGCTAGATCAGTACTTAATTTACACTGTCATTATCTATATGATATTTATAAACCTGGTGTCACTTTTGCTTTTCAGGACGGATAAGCAACTTGCAAGGAAGGGGAAGAGAAGAATAGCAGAGAAAACCCTGTTCTTATCAGCCATCCTCGGCGGAGGCCCGGGCGCTGTCCTTGGGATGCATCTTTTCTCCCACAAAACAAAAAAGGCAGCCTTCCAGCTGGGGCTACCCTTGATTGCAATAGTTAATGTGGTCCTTGTTATGATGGTTCTTAAGGATCTGGTATAGCTATCTTATTTTGCAAACATCGGGGACAAACATCGGGGACGGTTCTTTTTGTTTTTTGGTATCTGGGTTTAGAACAAATTAAAACAAAAAGAACCGTCCCTACTGTTTTTGTTACCTGCACATTCTTACAAAGAAGTTGAAGATTTCCTGATGCTCAGGGTATTTTGGTGCAATTGCCTCTGGGTGATACTGCACTGCCAGAATAAACCTTTCATTGGTGGATTCAATGGATTCTACAATTCCATCAGGAGCCCTTGATGTGACCTTGAGGTCCCTGCCAATATCCTTGATTGCCTGGTGGTGCTCTGAATTTACGTGGACAGTATCTTTCCCGTAGATCTCCTTCATTATGGACTCCTCTTCAATACTGATCGAATGATAAACCTCCTCTGGATTGTAGCCAAACGAGTGGCCACCAACATTCTCCACCTGACTGTAGATGTCCTGATAGAGGGTCCCACCCAGGGCTATGTTTACAAGCTGAAGTCCCCTGCAAATACCCAGTATAGGAATTCCTGCCTCATATGCCTTGTCAAAGAGGACAAGCTCAAGCTGGTCCCTTTCGTGGGTAATTTCAACAACCTGCTTGATTGGCTCCTCCCCAAACCTTTGTGGCCAAACGTCATGCCCCCCTGTGAATACAATTCCATCAAGGATTTTGCCATATTCTGATATGGTCTTTTCATCTGTTACCGAAGGAATAATAAGGGGCACACCACCTGCCTTAAGAACTGCATTAAAATAAAAGTCATTGATCGTATTGACCTTCTTCCCCTTTATATTTGCCTGAATACATGTAATACCGATTAAGGGCTTTTTCATCCTACACCTCCGCCATTTTAATATCCAACCATTTCCCCATTTCCTCAAGCATATTTGTAGTAACGAAGTGATCCAGATTCTTGTAGGAAACCATCCTAAGACCACCCTCAACCCTGTGAAGCTCACGGAGCTTCTCGTAAAAATCCCTTTGGGGAGTTATTTCAACCATTGAATCGGCTTCCCCATGGAGTATAAGAATCGGTCTGTCCAAAAGATTGTCTATGCTTTTCAAGGGGTTCCTGTCCTCAATCTCCTGCTCAAGCTCCTTGAACTCCTTGGTCATATGGACATTTAAACTCCTCTTGAATTCCTCGTTGCTTTCCAGCCAACTGAAGGATCCATTTAGGATAATGCAGGTTCTGATATCCTTGTTCTCAGTAAAGATTCCAGCTGATGTAAATCCTCCCATGGAATGACCTGCAACAGCTATTCTTTCTGGATCAGCCTCCAGCTGTTCTACGGCATAGGTCTTTATTTTCTCCCATTCGTTCAGGTTGTTCAACACAACCCTCCAGAAGAAGCCTGAGTTTTCAGAAGCGGCATAATCAAGTTCACCTCTCTCACCATGGTGCATGGCATCTGGAATGATAACCTGATATCCCAGACCTGCAATCACCGAGCCCCGAAATTCCTGGTGCTCCTTGCTTGAACTCCAGCCGTGATAGAATACAACCGTAGGATAGGTGTCCATATCCAATTTTGGCTTGAGGACAATGGCCGGAACTCCATCAATATCTATGTTTGCCTTCGTAATGTTAATAAACTTCATTTTCATCCTCCTGGTTTCAAAAATACTTGTCTCTGATTCAATATATACCAATGTCATTCATTATCCAATCCTTTAAATCTCTTCTGTATGTTGTGTGCAAGAAGCATTATCACAAATGCCCAGGCCATTCCAAAAACAAAAGCAATCGCTCCCGTTATGGCTGTAAATGTCATATCTTCAGTCTTGGTGGATGTTCTATACAGGGAGATTCCCGAATAGAACAACAAAGCGCCAAGTGCTCCAAATGGTATGATCAATTCCAGATGCGGTGTGGCAAAAAGTACTGCCACCACCAAAAGTACTACTCCGGATATTAAATTGGACCCACCGGTTCTTGCCCCAAACCTGTATTGTGCCACAAGGCCCCCTGCGCCGTGGCACATTGGAAATCCCCCAAAAGGAGCAGAGAGGAGGCACATTGCACTCATGCTAAGAAGCAACTGCTTTTCCTTAACCTTCCTGTCAAGGAGGTCTGTTATGAGCAGAGCCGTTGCAAGAACAGCATTTCCAATGGTTAGGGCAATCTGTGGAAGTGTTCCTTTCACAATCCCATTAATCATTGAACCAGCATCCGGTATCATAAGTTCAGGCATGGTCATCATTGATATTTCAGGTGCACCAAAGCGAAAAATCCCAACCGTTATCCCCAGTGCAAATACAATAAGGGCTGAAATATCCAGTCTAGTTGATTTAGCATAGAATATTACTATGAGCATAGAGATCACACCCATAATGGGGTCACCCCAAATCATCTTGATTGCCTGCCAACCAAGGGTTAATGCCAGACCAAACTGTATGCCTCTGATCAGGCGAGTAGGCATTATTCTCTTTATCCAGCCCATCAGGCCAGTTGAGGCAATTAAAAGAAGGATTATTCCCATTCCTATACCCGCGCCTGCTATTTCAGCCGAAGACAGTCCCTCTGCTATTGCAACCACACCTATTGCCTTCATGGGCTCCACAGGCATTGGCATTTTATAGTACAGCCCTGTCCCAAAATATGCAAGTGCAAAAAAGAAAAGCATCCTGGACAGGTCCATATCAGTGGCTACCGATACACCTACCACAATGGGTAACAATGTCCCAAAATCCCCCAGAGCCCCTGCAATCTCATCCAATGTAAACCTAAAATCCTTCTCTCTCATTTTCTTCACTCCTGACTGGTCATATTAGGTTAAATAAATTGTTTGCCTTAGAGTTTTCCTGAATGTATTTTATCAAAAATTCACAGGGTTGAATACCCGTTATGTTTATGGGTATATAACGTACAAAATCTAAGGAGGGATTCTATGAATTTAAGCGCTAAGAACCAATTTAAAGGAACCATTACCAATATCACTGAAGGAGTTGTGACTGGTATTGTAACTGTAGATATCGGTGGAGGAAACATTGTAACATCCTCCATAACCATGGACTCCATCAAATCCCTTGACCTAAAGGTGGGCAAGGAAGTTGTTGCCTTGGTGAAGGCTTCAAATGTAATGATAGGATTAAATGATTAGGAAGCTACCATTCTAATTTCGCCAATCGAGAATATGAGAGAGACCTTGGACTTGATTTTGATGCCAAGGTCTTTTTTAGTCAATCAAATTAAAGTATGGGTGCTTCCCTTCATCTTCTGAAAATCCTCCTATTATACCTCTGCCTTCTGAACCACTCATCCAATTTATAAACTTCTTAGCCTCTGTGTACTTGATCGCTTCTTCCGGGCGCCTTCTAACGGCTATGGCAGAGAATATGTTATCAAGCTTTGGATCAAGACCATCCTTGTTCCCTGCATAGACCTTTAACTCATTACTATATGCTGAAAGCTTGTAGCTTGTTGAATCCACAAGGGTATATGCTGATTCCTCATATGCTCTTCCAAGGCAATCCATATTGCTGGCAATGCTGCCGCCGATGGTTATATTTCTTTTTTCCGGAGGAATTTCTGCGCTATTCCAAATTTCAAGCTCCTTCTCATGGGTTCCTGAACTGTCCCCTCGGCTTATGAAGACGGATTTTGTCAATGCAATCTGTCGGAAAAACACCTCTACTCCGGCTTCCTCTTTTAAATACTTTAACCCCGCGGGATCAGATTCCGGTCCAACCAGATAGTACCTGTTTGCCATGATTTTTCTTCTATAAACCCCAAAGCTTTGAGACATGAAATCATCTTCCTCCATGGGGCTATGAACAAATACCAAGTCAACACCTCCTGATCTTGCAATTTGAAGGGCCTTGCCACTACCAACGGCAATATGCCTGACAAGTGTCCCCGTCTTTAGGAAATATTCCTTTTCCAGTGCATCCATAAGCCCTGTTTCTATGGGTTCCATTGTACTTGCCATCAAGAGGTACCTGAAGTAATTACCGTCCTCGGCATTCTGATCTTTTCCTTGGTCATCAACCTTATTTTTTATAAGTGCGGTCAGTTGGCTGTCAACAGAATCTCTGATGGCATGATAATGCTCAAGCATATCCATCCCTTCTTCGGTCAGGGTAGCCCCTCCACCTTCGGCACCTCCAACCTTCTTGTCCAGGAGCTTTATCCCTAGAAAATCTTCAGTATCGTTTATAAGTCCCCATGCATAACGATAGGATATCTTCATATCTGTGGCAGCCTTTGAGATGGAACCCTCCCTCTCAATGTTCTCAAGCAATAGGAAAAGCTTATCCGTTGAAATCTGTTTCTTGTTCTTGAGCTGTATGTATAGCTGAAATCCATCCAGTTGGTCGCTGTCCATTTAACTCACCCCTTATGAATCCTTTTATTTGATTCTATGCCATTTAGTCACTAAAATCAATAGCACGCCCATGAGTTTTAATCTCATGCAAATTTATGAAAATAACCACCATTCGTTATGCTTTGATTGACATATCGGTTTGTATTAATTATAATTACAAGTAATTAAACGAGTATTTGCATGCTCCGAGTCCTTGTTTCTAAAGCAATACCATGCCATGAATCAAAGACCGGCAGGGTAATATGGGAAACCGTATTGCCTCCCATTGCGGAAAGGAGAGTGTTTGGCATTGTAGATCAATATTGCCTTCATTTGACACAACTCCTTTTATTATACTCAGGAGTTTTTTTATCGGAGGTGATAATCCAGAAATTTGAGCCATTCATCCTTTTCAAGATCACAAAAACAAGCTAAAATTAAGGAGATGATCATGTGAAATTCAACAAATTAAACCTATTGATTTTACTTATTCTACTTACATTGCCTTTGGTTACAGCCTGCAGCAATGGATCAGAACCAGCTCCGGCTGAGGAGCCTGCACCAGTTGAAGAACCTGAGGCTGCTGACGAATACGAAGAGCTCACAAACACTGAGCTTATACTGGCTACCACAACAAGTACGGAAAACAGCGGATTGCTGGATTTCATCCTGCCAATCTTCAATGAGATGTTTGGTATTGAGACCAAGGTTGTAGCAGTTGGGACAGGCGCAGCCCTCCAGATGGGCGTTGACGGGGAGGCGGATGTGATCCTTGCCCATGCAAAGGCCAATGAGGAAGAACTTGTAGCCAATGGAGATACTCTAGAAAGATTTGATGTTATGTATAATGACTTCATTATAGTTGGACCTCCATCGGATCCAGCAGGTCTTTCAGAGAACGCACCAGCTGATGTAAATGCCGGCTATGCATTGATAGCTGAGAATCAAGCTCCCTTTGTATCAAGAGGAGACAATTCAGGAACCCATATAATGGAGCTTTCATTATGGGAGTCCTCAGGTGTTGGAGCGCCTTCAGAAGATTGGTATGTTGAGGCTGGTCAGGGAATGGGTGATGTTATCCTGATGGCCAGTGAAATGGAAGCATACACAATGACTGACAGGGCAACCTACCTTGCAATGAAGGATGATGTGGAGCTTGATATCGTACTGGAAGGTGACGAGACTCTTTTCAACCAATACGGAGTCATGGCTGTAAATCCTGACAAGGGAGATCATATAAACTATCCAGCAGCAGAAAGATTCGTAGACTGGATATTGGCACCAGAAACTCAGGAATTAATAGCAGAGTTTGGTGTTGAGGAATACGGTGAGCCGCTTTTCTTCCCAAACGCTAAATGATTATGATTTTGACACATAGCAAAGCAATTTAACTTTACGATATGGATGCTGCCCCTTTCGGGGCAGTATTAAGGAGTTTTTTATGGATAACTTTGTAAGTGGATTTAAGGATGCATTTCAGCTAATAATCACTCTGGACCCTGAATTCTTTGAAATAGTAAGACTGTCAATGGTTGTGTCCCTTACAGCCACCTTACTTGCTGCAATCTTCGCGATACCATTTGGCACGTGGCTGGGAATAAAGGAATTTCCAGGAAAAAGAATTCTGGTAAGGATAATCTATACCCTAATGAGCATGCCGCCTGTAGTAATAGGATTGGTTCTTTTTCTGCTGTTCCTTAGAAATGGACCATTGGGAGAATTCAGGTTAAACTTCACTGCAACGGCAATGATTATAGCCCAATTTGTTCTTGTAACACCAATCATAACAGGCGTGGTATTCAATGGAACCAAGGAGAGGGGTCCTGATATTCAAGCTCTTGCCAGAACCATGGGGGCAAGTCCTATCCAAACGGTTTGGCTCTTAATAAGGGAAATGAGGATAAATATCCTTTCAGCTGTTGTTACTGGCTACGGCAGAGCAATGTCTGAGGTAGGTGCAGTCATGGTGGTTGGCGGAAACATCAAAGGCCACACCAGAATCATGACAACCACCATTGCAATGCTTAGAAATATGGGTGAGTACTCCCTTGCCATTGCAACTGGAATTGTCCTATTGCTGATATCCTTTCTAATAAATTCACTACTATATCATTGGCAACAGGAGCGTTGATATGAATATTACAATCGACTCACTTACAAAAAAATATAATGACAAGTCAGTTTTGGATATACCTGAGATGGAATTTCAAGAGGGTTGCCTATGGGGCATTCTTGGTCCAAACGGTTCTGGCAAGACCACTTTGGTCAGAATTGTAGCGGGAATACTTGATTCCTGCTCAGGAAATGTACTATATCAGGGTGACAAGTACAGCGACTCAATTAAGAAGGCTATGACTCTTGTATTTCAGAGGCCATACCTTATAAGGTCCACAGTATATGAAAACATAGCCTACCCCTTGCGAATCAGAGATATCAATGAGCAAGAGGTTTCCTCCAGGGTGAATGAACTTATAGAATCCTTTAGGATCCAATCCATCCGTGATCAAAAGGCCTGGACCCTTTCCGGGGGAGAAGCCCAGAAGGTTGCACTTGCAAGGGCTCTTGTGTTTAAACCGAGAATTCTTATTCTCGATGAACCCACATCAAACATTGACCCTGAATCCATCATGCTACTGGAAGAAAGGATTCTTGATTACTACAGAAAAGAGAAGCCAACAATACTCATGGTCACACACAATATCCAGCAGGCCAAAAGGCTTTGCAACCGGATTGCATTTATGAACGAGGGGAAGATAATCGATAGTGGTAGTCCATCGGAGATCTTTGGACCTGGTGCCATACCAAAAATAAAGGAATTCATAAAAAAAGGATTGATTTAGCAATAACCCCCTCCTGGTTGTTTTCAGGAGGGGGTTCTTTAGGGTGTACCTGCTATACTCTTTCAATTCTCCAATCAATTGGCTCCATAGCATTTGACTTGAGAAATTCATTTGTCCTTGAAAATGGTCTGGAGTCGAAGAATCCCCTGTATGCAGCCAAAGGACTTGGGTGGGGGGACTTGATTATGTGATGCCTGCCATTATCTATCATCTTTTCCTTTGATATCGCCTGGCTTCCCCAAAGGATAAACACCATGGGCTTTTCCCTTTCATTGAGAAGCTGAATTATCCTGTCCGTGAATATTTCCCATCCCTTGTTTTTGTGGGAATTTGCCATACCGGCCCTTACAGTCAAAACTGTATTGAGCATAAGGACACCCTCCCTTGCCCACTTTTCCAGATAGCCATGATTGGGGATTTCATATCCCAAATCATGCCTCAGTTCCTTGTAGATGTTTACAAGTGAAGGAGGAGGAGCAATTCCATGCTTTACACTGAAGCAAAGCCCATGGGCCTGTCCAGGTCCGTGGTAGGGGTCCTGCCCCAATATCACAGCCTTCACATCATTGTAATCTGTGTAGTGAAGGGCATTGAAAATGCTGTGCTTGTCCGGATATATGGTTTTGGTCTTGTATTCCTGGATCAGAAACTCTCTCAGGTCCATGTAGTAATCCTTTTCCATCTCATCATGGAGCAGTTCCTGCCAGCTGTTTTCAAATATTTTCTTCATAATTCACCCCTTAGATCTCCAGGAGATAATCCACCACCTCAGGTACTCGTCTTTCCTTTACATAAACTCTTGGCAGTCTCTTGGTGAGCATGCATAGTACCGAAGCGGGTATCTGCCCTATCTGGTCTGCAATTTCCTCTATCGTAATCTGCTCCCCACCTTGGCTTCCCATAAGTACGGCTTCATCTCCCCGCTTTACATCCATACCTGTTACATCAAGCATTAGCTGGTCCATGCATATTTTCCCGATTATCGGTACCCTTTTACCGTTTACAAGGGCAATTCCCTTGTTGCTCAAATCCCTGCTCCAGCCATCTGCGTACCCTACGGGGACAGTAGCCACCTGGGTCCTGGAATTTGCTTCAAAGGTCAATCCATAGCTTACCTTCTCTCCCTCTTCGATGGTCTTTACGTGGGATATCTGAGCCTTAAGGCTTATGCAGGGCTTAAGGGGCAGGGTTTCCCGCTTTGCTTCTGGGTAGGGATATATTCCATAGAGTATAATCCCTGCCCTGACCATATCCAGTCCAAATTGTGGAAAATTCATGATGGCAGCACTGTTGCTGACATGCTTTACCGGTATGTCTATGTTCCTTTCATAAAGCATCCTGCAAAAACTCCTGAATTTAGACATTGACCGCTCTGTGTATTCATGATCGTCATCTGCCGCCGGAAAATGTGTAAACATTCCTTCAATGATGACGTTATCCATTTCCTTTATCCTTTCCACAGCCTTAAGGGTATTTTCATCCGGCAAGAATCCAAGGCGGTTCATTCCTGTTTCAATCTTTAGATGAATCACCGCATCCTTATTTAGTGATTTTGCTACCTTTGCAAAATGCTCTGCCTGTTCCTCAAGATAGACAGTGAGCCTTACTCCCCATTCTATTGCATTCTCCGCGAGATAATCTGGTGTGTAGCCCATTACCAGTACCTGGGCATGTGGAGAGTGATTCTTTATGTGAATGGCTTCTGAGAGATGTGCCACCCCAAATCTCTTTACTCCAAGGTCCATAAGTTCCCTTACTATTGCTGCAGCTCCATGTCCATATGCATCAGCCTTTACCACCGCCATTATGTCCGCTGTGTCCCTTACAAGCTTTCTGATTTCTTTGTAATTGAAGTGGAGATTATCAAGGTCAATCTCCAGCCATGCAGGTCTTGTCAAATCCATAATCTAATCCCCCTTCTCAATAAGATTCTTCCAGTATCTCACAGGCATATATGCCCTTTGCTGACGTGTGTTTCTTCTACTTTGTATGGTGGCGCTCCTGTAGTACTCCCTCCACATGTCCTGGTATCCTTCCTCTTCCTCACACAGAACCATTGTTTCTGGTCTCACTATGTTTCTGATGGTCCACTCCCGGGTGTCGTAAAATACTGCTACACCTCTCTTAATGTCATGAATTATCCATCTCTCCGAGGGGATTCTTTCCACGAAGTGAGGAGCCAAAAGCGAAACCACATTATGGTCAGGCTCAACCTGTGAGTAGAATATTCCATTCTGCAGCTTCTTGAACCTTACAAGTCCCAAAAGCCTATGCACCTCCAGCCTAACCTTGTGATATATCTCCTCCAGGTCCCTAACGGCTGGATTGGTCTGATAATCATCAATTTCTCCACCGATCCTGAATCCTTCCCTTAAGTATCCTAAGATAATTATACCACTATCCTCCATATCTGAAAGATAAACATTGTATATCCTTCTTAGGGAAGACTGGGAAATCTTCTCCTGAACGGCATTGTAAACCTTGTTCCACTTTTCACTATCGGTCTCTATTGCCTTATATGAATATAAAAAATTGGACCCTTCCTCCCAGAAGGGAAGAATGGCCACAGGGTCATCCTTGTCGTAATATGCATGATATATAGCTGTAAGAAGTCCTTGGAAGGACCCGTCATACAGATATGCCAGTCTTGATTCCACTGTCTGCACCCCCGGAAATATCAAATATTGACAGCTGTTCCACTCCCAACGAGCTGCCCCCAATTATTGCACTTCTGATCTTCATATCATCCATGGAGGATATTCCATAGTGTCTCCCATCTATTGTAATGAAGTGCTTTGCTCTCTTTAGGGCCACTCCCATTTTTTTTAGGTCATCATACCCGATCTTTGCAAACCTTCTGCTGCTGATTATTCTCCTGGCTGATTTGACCCCTATGCCCGGCACCTTCAACAGCAGTTCGTATTCAGCCCTATTAATCTCCAATGGAAAAATTTGCATGTTTCTCAACGCCCAATCACACTTTGGATCAAGAAGAAGGTCAAAGTTTGGTTTGGCCTCACTTAGAAGTTCTCCTGCCTGAAACCCGTAGAACCTCAAGAGCCAGTCAGCCTGATAGAGTCTGTTCTCCCTCAATAAAGGTGGTGTCTTGATCTGTGGCAGAAGCGGGTTTGTTGATACAGGCACAAAGGCTGAGTAGTAGACCCTTTTTAGGCCATATCCCTGATAAAGATTCTCTGAAAGGTTCAGAATCCTGTAGTCAGAATCCCTGGTAGCTCCTACAATCAATTGGGTGGTCTGCCCTGCTGGTACGTACCTTGGAGCGCTTCTGAACACTTTTCTCTCCTCTTGGTATCTTGTGATTCCCTGGTTTATCTGGGTCATTGGAAGAAGGATATCCTCCTTCTTCTTTTGAGGAGCCAGGAGCTTCAGCCCTTCATCAGTTGGCAGCTCAATATTTACGCTTAGCCTGTCCACATGTACAGCCACCTTGTCAAGAATCTCCCTGTCAGCACCAGGAATTGCCTTAAGGTGGATGTAGCCGTTGAAGTTTTCCTCTTCCCTCAATCGACTTACTATTTCCAGGAACCTTTCCATTGTATGGTTTGGTGACTTCACCACTGCCGAGCTCAGGAAAAGTCCTTCAATGTAGTTTCTCTTGTAGAAGTTTATTGTGATGTCAATGATTTCATCAGGTGTAAAGGTTGCTCTTGGAAGGTCATTTGAGGTCCTGCTTACACAGTATGCACAGTCGTAGATACAGGAATTGGACATGAGAATCTTAAGTAGGGAAATACACCTGCCATCGTCAGTCCAGGAGTGGCATATACCGGCCTCGCTGGCATTTCCGAGCCCCCCGTTCCTGTTAGCCCTGGAGCTTCCACTGGAAGAGCATGAAACATCGTATTTAGCTGCATCTGAAAGTATCTTAAGTTTAGATATTGTATCCAGCATAAAAACACCTCAAGAAAGATTTTCTTGAGGTGATTATATCATATTACAAGCTTTTAAGCAAACACTTGTTCGACTACACGTCGATTCTCCAATGCTTGGGCGCAACAAGTGCTATTATGGTGAATAACTCAAGTCTCCCCAATAGCATAAGCACTGACAGCCACAATTTTGTCGGTATTGAAAAGAAACTGTAGTTCTGGGTTGGTCCTACCAATTCAAGTCCAGGCCCTATGTTTCCAAGTGTTGCTGCAACTGCACTTCCCGCTGTTAGAAGGTCCACCTGCTCAAGGGAGACCAGAAGAGTAGAGAAAAGGAACAGGAGCAAATAAAGGGCAAGGAAGCTGTTGATTCTTGCAACCGTTTCATTAGATACCACCTTGTTGTTAACCTTGACCGGCAACATTGCCCTGGGATGGTAGAGCTTGCCAACCTCACGCTTTACAAGCTTCATCATTACCAGAATTCTAATGATTTTCATACCTCCACCTGTCGAGCCTGCACTGGCTCCTACAAACATCAGTATCAAAAGAATTCCCTTGCTAAAGGTGGGCCATATGTCAAAGTCAGCTGTCCCATAGCCTGTTGTGGTGATTATCGAAGATACCTGGAAGAAGGCATCCCTAAGTGAATAACCAACATTATGGTAGCTTACTAGCCACAGGTCTACAGCAATTGCTATGGTAGCAACCGCGATGATCTTGATATACAGCCTGAATTCCTCATCCCTGAAAAACTCTGTCCCCTTTCCCCTAAAGAAAGAATAGTACAGTGAGAAGTTTACACCTGATGCAACCATGAAAAATGCTATGACCATGTGGATATAGGTGCTGTTGTAGTCTCCAATGCTTCCATTTCTATTGGAAAAACCTCCAGTTCCAACCGTACCAAAGGTGTGGATAAAGGATTCGTATATGCTCATTCCACCAATTGTAAGAAGGAGCACTTCTGCCAATGTGATGGTAACATAGGTTATATATAGTATCTTGGCAGTGTCCCTAAGTCTTGGGGCAATTTTTCCCGCAACAGGTCCGGGAGCTTCTGCCTTGAATATCTGAAATCCACCAATTCCCAATGCAGGCATAAGGGCAAGGGTAAACACGAGTATGCCCATCCCTCCAATCCAGTGGGTAAAGGATCTCCAAAACAGTATCCCTTGGGGAAGTCCCTCTATCTCCGTTAGAATGGTTGCTCCTGTAGTTGTGAAGCCTGATACTATTTCAAAAAATGCATCCACATATGTTGCTGTCGATCCGGAAAAATACAACGGAAGGGCCCCCATTATGGAAGCAAAAACCCATCCAAGCGCAACGATGGCCAGTCCTTCCTTGGCTCCAATTGAGGATTGTACACTTTTTTTACTGGTCATTAGTCCGCCTATTATTGCTGTTAGAAGTATTGTTATAAGAAAGGGCATCCTGTCGGGTCCCTGGCTTGAAACAGCTATCAAATATGACGGAAGCATGAGGGCCGCTTCAACTATCAGCAGGCTTCCCAGCACTCTTGTTACGATTCCATAGTTCACCGAACAGACCTCCCTTTTTCGGTTTAAAGAACATCTTCAAGCCTGCAAGATTTTCCGATAGACAGAATACAACAATCCTGTCGTTGGCCATCAGCTCAGTATTGCCCTTTGGAATGATCACGTCATTGTCCCTTACGATGGCTCCAATTATCATCCCCTTAGGCATACCAAGGTCTATAAGCTTTTTGCCTACACAAGGAAGCTCCTTGTCGATTATTATCTCTGTAACCTCAGCATTTCCTCCCAGAAGCAGTGATACCGAGACCACCTTCCCGCCTCTTACATACTTCAGTATGCTGCTTGCGGTTATATATACCGGGTTTATTGCAGCATCTATCTTTAATCTGTCAATTATCTTAATGTAGTTGGATCTGCTTATTTTTGCAACTGACTTTCTAACTCCCGATTGCTTGGCCATAAGTGCCATCAGAAGATTTTCTTCATCAAATCCAGTCACTCCTATAAAGGCATCCATCCCACTGAGGTTCTCTTCCTCCAGAAGATGAATGTCAGTACCGTCACCATGTATTATCAAAACATTGTCCAGTAGCTCGGAAAGCTCCTGGCACCTTTTCTTATCCTGTTCAACAAGGGTTACCTGTATCTTGTTTCTCTCCAGTCTTTGGGCAAGATAATACCCCACATTTCCTCCCCCAAGTATCATTGCAGACCTGATTAGCTTGGTCCTGTAATCATCCCCCAGTCTTTTGCTCACCTTTTCGATTTCATTGGATTTCCCGATAATGTGGATTATGTCCCCCTTCAGGATTTCAGTGGAGCCGTTTGGAATGATAAGATTTCCATCCCTTGAAATAGCTGTTATAAGGAGTGTGTCCAGACCCTTGAGATCCATTATTCTCATTCCAACAAATTCCTTGTTGTCAGCAACATCGAAATCAACCATCTGGACCTTTCCGCTGGCAAATTCATCCGTGTAGAAGCTGTAGCTCTTAAGAAGATACTTTTCCATTGCAATTGCAGTTGCAAGGTCGGGATTAATTATGTGGTCTATTCCCAATTCAGTCTTTATGAAATCAATCTGCTGCATATACTCAGGATTTCTTATTCTTGCGATGGTCTGCTTGCAGCCCAGCTTTTTTGCAAGGGTGCATATGAGGGTATTGGTTTCATCATTTTCGGTGCTGCCAACCAAAAGGTCATAGCCTTCTATCCCCAGCTCTCTCATCATTCTTATATCAATTCCATTTGCAACTACGGTAAGTACGTCAAGATGCTCATTGAGCCTTTCAAGAACCCTTGTGTTGCTATCCATCACTGTAACGTCAATATTCTCAGCAATCAAGAATTCAGCCAGCTTAGCACCGAGTTTTCCAGCCCCGACTATCATTGCCTTCATTTTTTCACCCCTTCAGGTATTAACACCATATTTATATATAATATTTTCCCGAACATACATCATAAATTTTGTTTGTACACTAAAATAACAGGCGGTGCATTTAACACCCGCCTATTTTAAATTCATCTATGTTTTGTTACATACTTTGTCACTTACAGTATACTATATAGCAGCCAAGATTCCAACTCCATTCCAAGGATATCTTTTTTGTGTTTGATATTGACATATGTTCATAAAAGGGTATAATGAATGTAGAGGTAGATAATCATTATCAATTACAAAAGGAGGATTAATTATGCCTAGATTTGATATGTCAGGACCAATTGGCGCTGGCCCATTTACCGGTAGAGGTATGGGGTATTGTGCTCAAAGAGCTTATGGAGGCATGGGCTACGGAAGAGGCGTTGGCTATGGACGTGGTATGGGATATGGAAGAGACGTTGGCTATGGACGTGGCATGGGTTTTCGAAGAGGACCAGTGTTTGGTCCGGCTTATTACGATATGCCCGCAGGAACCGAAAAGGATTTACTGGAAGAGGATAAGGCATTTCTTGAAGAGCAACTTGCCGCAGTCAAGGAAGCTCTAGCAAAAATGGACACTGAATAGGAGGTCATGGAATGATAATAGGTATACCAGCAGATATTGAGGACATGGATGGACCCGTTAGCGGTTCCTTCGGAAGAGCACCATATTATTTTATCTATGACAATGAGAAAAAAATAGGACATTTTGTCCAGAATACCGCGGCCAACGCACAGGGTGGAGCTGGTGTCAAGGCTGCACAGATCCTTGTGGATCAAAAGGTGGAAGTGGCCATATCTCCTCAACTTGGAGAAAATGCAGCCATGGTCTTGCGGGATGCAAATATTGAATTGTTCATGCCAGAGGATGGAAGTCTTATGGATAATGTGCTCCTGTTTAAAGATGGCAAGCTTGAGCAGCTGAATAATATCCATGAAGGATTCCACAAGCACTAGAAATGAAAATAGCGGTTTTAAGTGGTAAGGGAGGCACTGGAAAGACCTTTGTATCCACAAATCTAGCCAGAGTTATTGAAAGCTCAATATATCTGGACTGTGATGTGGAGGAACCAAACGGCCATCTGTTTCTAAGGGGTCCGGTACTTGAGACCGATCCAGTTGCTCTCCCTATACCTGTGGTTGATGATAAGCTTTGTGACGGTTGCAAAAAGTGTGTGGATTTTTGTCAGTTCAACGCTCTTGCATATACTGGACAGAGGGTTATTGTTTTTGACAAGATATGTCATTCCTGTGGTGGTTGTGAGATTATATGTCCTCAAAATGCAATCAAGGAGATTCCCAGAGAAATAGGGAAAATTGAAAAACGGTCCTATGAAGATACAACACTTTACACTGGAATGCTAAACACAGGTGAAGAGTCAGGAACCTCAATTATTGGCGACCTGCTCAAGAAGGTTTCTGAAGAGGACTCAGTGGTTATTGACTGTCCTCCTGGAAGCTCTTGTGTTGTTATGGATTCCATTAAGGATGCTGATTATTGCGTTCTTGTTGCCGAACCTTCAATATTCGGGGCCCATAACCTGAAAATGGTGCACCAGTTGGTTAAGCTCTTTGAAAAACCCTTGGGAATTGTCCTGAATAAAACCTTGGGAGATGAAAACCCTTCAGAGGACTACTGCAGGGAGAACGGACTGGATATTCTACTCCGGATTCCATGGAGCGACGAGCTTGGAAGGTATAACGCAGAAGGAATGATTGCGGCTGAGCAAAAGGATGAATACTGGCAGATGTTTTCCGACCTTCTCCACCGAATAAAAGAGGAGGTGAAGGGATGAAGCAGGTATTGGTACTTAGTGGAAAGGGTGGTACCGGCAAGACCACACTTTCCAGTTCAATGATAAAACTCTCCGGAGCAAAGGCATATGCCGACTGCGATGTTGATGCTCCAAACCTTCATCTGGCATTGGAGGAAACCTTGGAACCAAAAAATTCCGACTTCTACGGACTGCCGGTTGCACAGATCCATAGTGAAAAATGTGTATCCTGTGACCTGTGCAGGCAGAAATGCCGGTTTGATGCAATCAATGTAAAAGATGTTTATTCTGTTGACAAATATGCTTGCGAAGGCTGTGCAGTATGCCAGCTTGTATGTCCGGCTGATGCCATAGAGATGATTCCGAGAATTACGGGTCATCTGCAGCTGTACCAAAATGATCATGTATTCTCGACAGCTGAGCTTTGTATGGGCAGTGGAAATTCAGGTCTCCTGGTGACTGAAGTTAAGAAAGGTATCAAAGACTGGAAGGAAAAGGCTACCTTGGCAATAATTGACGGTTCACCTGGAATAGGCTGTCCCGTAATCGCATCAATAAGCGGTGTTGATTTGGTCCTTCTGGTTACGGAGCCCACACTATCCGGCTTCAGCGACATGGAGAGGATCGTTGAGACCTCAAGAGGATTTCCTGCAAAAATTGCAGTGTGTATCAACAAATATGATCTTCATTTGGGAAATACTGAAAAAATAGAAAAATATTGTATGGAAAATGATATTTCATTCCTTGGAAGGATACCATTTGACTCTGATGCGGTTAGTCTGTTGAACAGTGGTAAAACCCTGGTTGATAAGAAGGGACCTGCAAGGGATGCAATAGAAGAGATTTTGACAGGGGTATTGGGATTGATCAATTTAAAGGAGGACGAAATATGAAGATAGCCATAGCAGCCGACAATAAGAATGTAGCTCAGCATTTTGGACACTGTGAAGCCTTTGAGTGCTTTACTACTGATGGGAATGGCGTGACCGGGTGGGATACGATTAAAAACCCAGGGCACAAACCAGGTTTTCTCCCAGTGTATCTTCACGAAAGGGGCATTGATGTAATAATTGCAGGGGGAATGGGTCAAAGTGCTGCAGACCTGTTCACTAGAAATGGAATCAAGGTAATCTGTGGTGCCTCGGGGCCAATTGAAAAGGTCGCCGAGAAATATATGGATAACACTCTCCAGTCCACAGGCTCTCTTTGCGAGGACCACAATCATTGATGTATATTCTAACACGTAGAAATGACCGGGATTTCCCGGTCATTTCTACGTGTTGGCAATCATATTCGGTGCACAGTAGTAATCTGTAACTCCAGATATGATATTGTTTTTCCCAAGTCTTGTATATAGTCCACTGTACTTCCTGTTATACATGAATATCCCTACAATGGAACCTAGACTCTCTTTCTTGAATCTTCCATCTTCATATACGACAAATTCCCTTTGATAGGGGTCAACGAACTCCTGGTAGATAAAGTCCTTGTTGAAGGTATCTTTAAGTATTGATTCCCACTTATCCTCCCTAAAATCCCTTCCTGGATATACCCCCTGTGAGGCATTCATATCCATGGGCTTGATAATGTATTTATCCTTGTTCAGGAGCACCTCTTCAAATACTTCCTCTTCCCCCTGGAAAATACCTGTAAAAGGAATGTGTCTTTTTACAAATTCCCTTTGCCCCTCCTCAAGGCCCTCCAAGGTATCCTGATCATGAAGTATCTTGAAGAAAATCTTGTTATGGATCACCTGAGATCGTATTGTCCCCACCACACAGACTGCATCATCCATGTAGGCATCCACAAAGTCCCTAGCCTGTTCATATTTTTCAATAAGCTCAAAAGTAACAATTCTCCTGTACACAAGGTCTATCCTGTAGTCTTGGTGGTAGAGACCTCCATCCATGTATTTCAGGTCTCTGGGATCTGCAATGATGCAGCTGTAACCGGCCTTTTCATAGGTTTCCTTGAACAGCTGAAATTCTGCTGATGTTCCACTTTCCGTAAAATCCACAATTGCTACCCTTGGCTTCCTCCCAGTGTTGTCCCACTTTTTGTAGATTTTTATGCTCTCATTAACCCAAGTCTCCACAAGTTCCGGATTTCTCACCGGATGTTCCTTGACGAAATCTTCCATGGCTCTTGATCTGAGGAGTATCTTTCCAATGGTATTATCCTCATTCATGGCTGAGGAACCGTCGGTGTTAAGCTCACAGAACTTGAAGTTTTCCCTATCCCCGTAAAACACATCAAATCTTCCTATTGGTACATGAACCCCATATTTGTTTTCCCTTAAAATCATTCTTTCGATAAAGTCTGGAAAGCCGAACTTTTTTCTGAAGTCCTCGTCTTGAATATACCTGTCGGTTACACTTTCCCCTATTTCCATCATCATTTTGCCAATCCATTCCAAATCCTCTTCCTCTTTTTTGGAAAAGAACATGGGGTTGTATAGAAATGGCACCGGTTTTCCCTTGTATATGGCAGTTGAACTGGCTACACTCTCAACTGTCTTCTTATAATCCTCCTTATACCTTTCCTGATTGTTCAGAACCATCTGGAGGTACATCTCCTGATATTTTTCTCCTGTCATTGCTTCACCCCATTATTTGTGCATTGCCCACTCTATTGCAAAATGCCTGTCACCCTTCTCAAATCTATCTCTTGTGTGGATATATGGATTCTTCCCCTGGGTGATAAGGTCTTCAAGAGGTTTGAGGTATTCCTTCTCCTCCAGGTCAAGTCCTTCCTCTGCCAGCTCAAGCATCCACTTGCCTATCTGTATTAATGTTCTACCATCAAGGGTGGCATCCATACCCTTTTCAAGGATCTCAACCTTTGTCTCCTGTACCTTGTCAATGGTTATTCCCTCAACAAATTCAACCAGCTTGTCCAGGTTGTCCTCATTGTATAATAGACCCTTAACCAGTGCGACCGCTGAAAAGTTAAGTGGATATGGAATGGAATCCATCATTCTTATCTCAATATATTTCTTTGTCCTGACATCTGGGAAGAACATTGTCATCAGATGCTCCAGCTCATCAAGTTCCGTTTGTTCAGGGTCCAAGATGTCCTTGACCTTATCCTCTCCAGTTGGTATTATCTCTCCATCCCTAACGGTGAATATTGGAGGCTTCTCAAGTATATATCTTGCATAATCCCTGTAGCCGAAACCCTCATCCAGAGCTCCCTCCACAATCCCTGCCCTGTCGTTGTCGCAGTTCATCCAGACATAGGCCCTTAAATTGTGAGTTTTACAGGGCTCTCCCTCGAAAAACAGGGCATTTTCAAAAATTCCATAGAATACCGGAGCCAGAGCATTGAGCACCCGGAATTTCTTATGGTAATCCTCTTCGTCACAATAATCAATGGTCACCTGGAATGCACCTGTTCCCTTCATCATGTTATGTGCATGTGAACCCTTTGTTTTGAAATAATTGAACATTAGGTCATATCTTTTTTTTGGAAGCAGCTTGATTTCGTCTATCCTTGTCACAGGATGATACCCAAGAGTTACAAGCACCTGATTTCTCCTTTCAAGAAGGGGTGTTATTTCATTTAAAAACTCAAGATAGCCCTTCTCCAGATCCTTTATATCCCTTGCGGAGTCTATGCTAACCTCAAGCTGACTGCCTGGCTCAAGAGTTATTGCAATATCATTCTTCCTGAGTCCGAGAAGATGTTCATCTTCATAGGTTCCTACCCAGCCATTTGGTAAAAGTTCCAAGAGGATTTCCTCGACTCCGTCCTTTCCGTAGTAGGAAACTGACTTCAGAGAGTCCCTCCAGATTACAAAGTGCTCCATTTCGACTCCGACTCTAAACTCCTCCTTCTTTTTTTCACCACTTCGTATATATTTTTCAATCATATCCAATTTCTTTTTATATGTCATTTTCCCTCTCCCCATGAAAATCAATATCTAGAATTATTCTGCAACCAAATCCATCAATCTCATCATCAACAGCTTTTTCCAGCTCCTGCTTAAGGCTGTTATAATCTCGGTCTCCTGAAAGCTTGCCGTCGGTTACAACAACATGGAATTCAACAGTTTTATCCTTCCCTTCGCCCAATATGTGAAAATCGTGGATTGAGTGCACCCTGTCATCTTCCTTGATGATTTTTTTTACCTTCTGCCTCAGCTGGTATCTCTCTTCACTTTCAGGTCCAAGGGGATCCATGTGAATTACCAGGGTCATATCATACTTGTCTCCAATGTCCCTCTCAGCCTGATCTATAACATCGTGTATGGTTATTACATCTATTGATGCGGGAAACTCAACATCTATGGTGCCCATTGTCCTGCCTGCCCCATAGGTATGAATAACCAGGTCATGAGCTCCAGTAATGTATCTGTACTTCATTATATCCTCATATATTCCTTGAATCATTCCTTCAGGTGGAGCTTCTCCAATAAGGGGACTCATGGTATCCTTTACCAGATTGTATCCTGCAAATATTATGAACAGAGATACAATCACTCCAACTACCCCATCCACCGGCAGTGTGGTGATCTGGCCAAGCAAAATGGATAACACAACCACAGAGGTTATTAGAACATCACCCATGGCATCTGTAGCCGTAGCTTTCAATCCTTTGGAATTGATCCTATCACCAAGATCCTTGTTGAATATTGCCAGCCATATCTTAAAGAGAATTGAGACCACCAGTATGGAGAATGTTACTATCTCAAACTGCACAGCCTTGGGCTCAATGATCCTTTCCACAGAGGAACGAATAAACTGAACCCCAACTATGATAACCATAAATGCCACTATCATTGCGGAGATGTACTCCACCCTTCCGTGTCCATATGGGTGTTCCTTGTCTGCAGGCCTGCCTGAAATCCTGAAGCCCACCAAGGTGACTATGGATGACGCCGAGTCAGCCAAATTGTTGACTCCATCAGCCACCACCCCAATGGAAGATATGAGCAATCCAATTGTTATCTTAATGATTGTAAGCAATATATTTACAATAACTCCCACAATCCCTGCTAGATAACCTACGCTTCTTCTTGTTCCGGGATCCTGGTAGTTGACTTTGTCCTTGAGAATTTTTTTAAGTAACCAATTAGTGAACATATTATCCTCCAGTCTTTGCTGCTTATCTTAGTGTATTTACCCTTATCTTGCAGTTTGATAACAGCTGATTTTGAACAATGGCCGCCATTTGTCCATTAGGGATGAAGTGAGACCTTACTTTAAAAATAAAAATTGAAGGTCAGGATATTAGCATCCTGACCTTCTAGATTCCCTCATTCACAAAACCACTGCCCCTGACTTCAACCACATCATTGATGGTTAGAAATGCCGTAGGGTCAATTTTATCCACAAGTGCTTTTAGCTTAACAACCTCATTTGAGTTTACAATGCAATAGATAACCTTCTTGCCCTGCTTTGTATAGGCCCCTGTCCCTTCCAGCAGAGTCACTCCCCTGTGAAGTCTGGTTAAAATCTCACTTGATAATTCCTCAGATTTATCCGATATTATGAACACGTTCTTTCTAACGTTTAAACCCATCTGAACCTTGTCCACCACCTGATAGCCCACATACATGGCGATTATTGTATACATTGCCGATGAAAATCCAAACAGCACTGAGGAGATAGAAACGATGGTGGTGTTTAGGATCATCAGTCCTGTGCTGATATTAAGATTGAACTTTTTCTTTATTATGGTTGCAATTATATCCAATCCACCCTGACATAGCCTGTTCCTAAACATCAAGCCCATGCCCACTCCATTCAATACCCCGCCAAATACAGCTCCAAGAATAATATCCTCAATAACAAAATACCTTCCGATATCTTCTGTCACTGTAAGCAGTGTAGAAAAAGTCATCATTGAAATAAAAGCATAGACTATGAACTCCCGATCCACCATCTTAGCCCCAATGATAAAAATTGGGACATTAATCAGGAACACGGTTACTCCAGTTGGAAAGTCCAAAAGATACCGTAGCATTAGGGCAATACCACCTACACCCCCGCTTAGTAACTGGCTGGGAATAAAGAATGCATTGAAAGCAACTGCACACATGAGATTTCCAAGTACTATGAAAAACAATTTCCTGAAAACCTTGGTTTTGTTCATCTCTAATTTTTGACTGAGTATCATCTTGTTTTCTTACCTTCTTCTCTTATATTTGTGACAACAATAGTACTATATGATGAAAATAGATATTTGTAAAGCACAAAAACCCCACCGAAAGTATTTCGGTGAGGTTTTCTATAAATAAGGGGAGATTATGCGTTTGCTGCTTCTCCTAGGAACATGTTGATGTCGTTCTCAACATCTGATATTGTACCTATTCCGAATGTATCAACCAATACCTTAGCAACATTAGGTGACAGGAATGCCGGCAATGTAGGTCCAAGGTGAATGTTCTTCACTCCAAGGGACAAAAGTGCCAACAATACAATAACAGCCTTTTGCTCATACCATGCAATGTTGTATGCTATTGGCAAATCGTTTATATCGTTTAGTTCGAATATCTCCTTAAGCTTCATGGCAATCACTGCAAGTGAATATGAGTCGTTGCACTGTCCTGCATCAAGTACTCTTGGTATTCCATTGATGTCTCCAAGGTTCAACTTGTTGTATCTGTACTTGGCACAGCCTGCAGTAAGGATTACAGTATCCTTTGGAAGAGCGGATGCAAAGTCAGTATAGTAGCTTCTCTTGCCTTGTCTTCCATCACAACCAGCCATTACAAAGAATTTCTTTATTGCTCCGGTCTTTACAGCCTCAACAACCTTGTCAGCAAGGGCAAATACCTGTGCATGAGCGAATCCGCCTACTATCTTGCCGGTCTCTATTTCAGTGGGTGCCGGAAGTCTCTTTGCATGCTCAATGACTTCTGAGAAATCCTTTGGTTGCCCGTCCACCCTGTCTGGAATATGCTTGAAGCCTGGGTATCCTGATGACCCTGTTGTGTAGACCCTGTCAGCATATTCTGCCTTTGGAGGCACGATACAGTTTGTTGTAAACAGGATTGCTCCGTTAAACTTCTCAAACTCTTCCTTCTGCATCCACCATGAGTTTCCGTAGTTTCCTACAAAGTGCTCATATTTCTTGAATGATGGATAATAGTTTGCTGGAAGCATCTCACTATGTGTGTATATGTCAACTCCGCTGTCCTTTGTCTGTTCCAAAAGCTCCTCGAAATCCTTCAGGTCGTGGCCTGATACAAGAATAGCCGGGTTGCTTCTTACTCCGATGTTAACTTCACTTATCTCAGGGTTTCCGTAGGTTGAAGTGTTGGCCTTGTCAAGAAGTGCCATGGTCTGAACTCCGAATTTACCTGTCTCAAGTGTAAGGGCAACTAGGTCATCAGCGCTCAGGCTGTCATCCATGGTTGCAACAAGTGCCTTTCTTATGAACTTTGAAATCTCTTCATCCTCGAAGCCTAGGTTGTCAGCGTGCTCAGCATATGCTGCCATTCCCTTCAGTCCGTAGATTATCAACTCCCTAAGTGATCTAACATCCTCGTTTTCTGTTGCAAGAACACTTACCTCAGCGCTGTTTGACTTGAATACAATCTCATCGTCACTGTTTACGGTGAATGTTGCTGCATCCTTCAAATCTCCCAGGTCCACGCCTTTTTCCTTAAGTACTGATTTAAGTTCATCCCTCTTTTTAAGTACAAGCTTGATACCTTCAAAGAATCTGTCCTTGTCGAAGTTTGCATTGGTTATTGTCATAAACAAGCCATCAATTATTTGTCTGTCAAGTCCCTCCATCTTGTACCCGATCTCATCAGCCTTCAAGCCCACTTCTGAAAGTCCCTTTAGTCCGTAGATCATAAGGTCCTGAAGGTTTGCAACCTCACTTGTCTTTCCACACATACCTACCTTTGTACATCCAATTCCACCAGCCGCTTCCTGGCACTGATAGCAAAACATCTTATTCTCAGCCATATTATCAATTCCTCCTTATTAAAAACTTTCTCTAACGTTACTCACAAGGACTATTATAATAGATACCCAGTGCAAACACCGTAACACACGTTACCATTGGTGAAAAAAGTTGTGTGGAAAAATACACCCATGCACAACCTCATTTTTTTGGTTATGCCATGTTTTTTTCAGGTAACCGGTTACGGTGTTTAGCCATTTTTAGATTCAGTTGGAATTGTTTTACCGCTTGCTTTATAAGAATAGTTTTATACCCTAAGCTACTCATACCAACAAAGCTCATAAAAACAAGTGATTCTTGGACCCCTTGTTTCTTTGTTGAACAAAAAATCTTCTTATGGGCTTACTGGCTATTGTTCTGATTCAATTACCATTATACTTGTGAACACACCGTAGCAGCGTGCAACACCATTTTCACCAACTTTACCTTGAGCTAACATTTGTTCTCCATTGTGCTCAAAAAACAGGTCAAATAGTTGGGAACCCTCAAAATCATACTCCATAAGCTCGTCAAAAATTATCCTTTTCATCTCTTCAACATTATAACCCTTCTCCTTCAACTCCAAGACAATTTTCTGGTCTAATTTTAATTCCATCAAATCCCTCCTTTGTATAATTATACAACAGAATGCCTTTAAATGAACATATAACTTGACCTGACCCCTATTTTCCCAAGTCCCATTAAAGCCCTCCAGACTTGATTCTCCTAGACAATGGTTGAAAGAAACACAAAACTCCCCCTATCCTTAGATATGGGGGAGAATTAATCAATTCCGCGCTTATCAAGCTATGACAAGCCTAATAATTCTTTCCTGCTGCCTTAATCCTTTCAGGATAGGCTGTCGAACATGGCGTCACTCCATAGACCATCTCGCAGCTTGGGCATTTTGTTTCAAGGTGGGTCATTTCAAAATCGTTGCCGCACTCTATACACTTAATTGTAACTCCTGGTGGCATGGGTCTTGTGTTAAAGCCCATTGATCTTATTTTATCAACTACTGCCTTACCGCTTCCAAAACTTCCTGTACATCCGTCATGCATGATATTACTCCTCCTATTATTCTTCCGATTATTTTTCTTTCAGCTATATACTCAAGGATTCCCCATTCCTAAGGCTTGATCTCATATTCTGGATGTAGGTATCCATCTTTTCAAGCCTGAGCAGAATCTCCTTTTCCTCTTCTGTCGTTTCAATGATCTTAGCTATCCCACCGTTTCTGATGATTATCCTCTTGTCTGCAATAAGGGCCAATGTGGGGTCGTGTGTTGCCATTAGGACAATCTTGTCCTCATCTATCAAAAGATTTAGTGCCTTTCTCCTGTCTATACCTGCATTCTCAATTTCATCGATTAGGACGATAGGAGAGGAGCTAAGTATTGCAGTATCTGCAATCATAAGGGCTCTGGATTGACCTCCACTCAAAGCTGTCACTGGAGTGTCCAGCTGGAACTTCTCCCCTGCCAGACTGTTTGCTGCCTGGATTATCCTTTGAATGGTCCCTTCTATGTCCTCAACCAGCCTGCTTTCAGCATGGAGCTGCAGGAATTCCATTACTGTAAGGTCCATGACAAAGTTCATGTTTTGTGAAAGCTGTGCTACCAGCTTGTTGTTTGATGAGAATCTCCATTTCTTGTCTGGAAGCTCATCATTTATAAGGATGCTCCTTCCGGTTGGGGTATCCTTTTGTGCCGTCCACTCAATGTCCGCCAGAAGCCTTGACTTCCCTGCTCCAGTGGGTCCAACGATTGAAATTATCTGCGAGGTGTTGATTGTAAGTTCATTAAAACCTTCCGGTTCGCCTGATTTGTCAAACCCTGGGAGGATAGTCAGTGACCTTACTCCAACCTCCTCCTTTATTCCAAGAAACTCCTTCATCTGATTTATGAAAATATCAAGATTCCCTAGAAGCTCATCCTTGTCCATTGCCAGATCCTCAACCTGCTCATGGGTGAATCCATTCAGGAACTCCTCAAATGTCTTATCCTTATAATCTTCTATATCCAGTTTGTTCTCAACAAAATAGCTCATGGCAAAGGGATACTTATCCAGAATTTGGCCAATTGTCAATTTACTCATCCATATCACCCAGCTCAATCTTTCTAACATTTCCCATTTGGAAGTCGTCTCCGATCCTTGTCTCCCCTAGGCAGTATGAACAAAGAGCCGATGGCATCGGATATCTGAGCTCCATTCCCGTCACCGTCTCCAACTCTTCATCCTCATCATATAGGAGGGTACTTAACTCAAATGCCCCCTGCCCTGTAAGGCCGTTTATGTGCATTGTCATGGCCTTTGGATTTACGGAATTCACCTTTGATGCAAATACCTCCCTTTCAGCCTGGGATACGATGTCTCCCTTGGTGATCACAACAATGTCTGCAGCCTTGAGCATAGGCCCAATCTTCTTGGGTGTGTTTATCCCTGAAAGGTTGTCAATCACACACACCCCCTTGATGGATTTGATGTAGGGTGAACATCTGTTGCAAAGTCCTGCGGACTCCGTTATGAGAAGGTCCAGTCCTGTTTTCCTTCCCCACTGGACAACCTCCTCGATATTCGAGGCAAAATAGTGGTCAGGACACAATGCTCCTGAAAGACCTTTCTTGACAGGTATTCCTGCCTTTTCATAAAGGACGTCGTCATCTGTACTCAGGCAGTCAAATTTTACAACACCTACTTGAAGGTCCCTCTTTCTCATGGCTTCAATTGTCTTTAGTATTATACTGGTCTTCCCTGATGAGGGAGGACCTGAAAATATAACTAGATTCATCTATTTCACACCTGCTTCCTCATTGAAGATATCCATCAACTCCCTGATCAATGCTCCCAGATCAGGATGACTGTTGATATAGTCCCAGCCAATCCACATGAAGCCCTGATCCTCTGTTAGCCCATTTTCAACCTCCGGATGAGTTGAAGGGAATTTACCGCTTGTGGCCAGCATCTGACCAACCTCCCTTGACATGAAGAAGTCCACAAGGGGCTTTACCTTCTCCCTGCTGGCTTCTTTGGAAAGAAGGAATATGGGGCTAATGACTGCACCCTCCTTGGGCCATACCGGTTTAAGTGGACTTTCCTCCCTTACCATCTTGGCAAACAGATAGGGCATTACTGTAACGGCAGGTATTCCTGAGGATGTGTTTCTAACATTGGACTTAACCATCTCAGCTGGAGTCATGCTTCTCATGTGGGCCCTTCCAAGCCTTCTTATTCCATCCTCTCCAAATTCCTTGTGTATGCTCAAGAGAAGGGCATTGAAAAGGTCGAAGTCATTCAGTGGCAGTGAAATTGAATTCTCGAACTCTCCACTTAAAAGGTCCTCCCATGATAGGGGCATCGCTCTTCCTTTTAGCTCTTCGGAGTTTACCAGAAACACAGCAGGCACAACAGCCAGTGTTGTGTACTGACCCTTGGGGTCCTTAAGGGATATCCTATCATTGTCAAAATTCCTGTTCAGGCTTTCAAAGCCTGACATGTCCTTAAATACACCTTGTGATTTGAACTTGCCCATAAGCTTCTCGTCAAAGAAAAGGTCAAATCCGGCTGACATGAAAAGGTCGGCTATATCATCTGCAGTAGCCTTCTCCATCTCATCCCTTATCCAATCAACGCCTATGTTGGCTGCCTTAAGCTCATAATCAATCCTGTAGTCAAGATCCTTTTCGTGGTCCTGGAGCCATTTTGTGAAGCTTTCCATCAATGGGATCCTTACGGGACATGGTAAGACTCCAAGGATGCTCACTTCACCATCACCCTTTTCCCTTGCCTGATTAAGGGTTGCATCAACAGATCCCCTGGTCTGCTCGATCACATCCACCAGCTTCTGCTCAAAAAGCTGCAGGTTGACCTTCTTGGTTTTGCAGGCAGTTTCAAGGTTTATTGTCTTGCCCATTGCCTTTCGCATCACCTCGTTCTTAAGGTGCTCAAAGCCGTTTGCTGCAAATACATCAAGGGTCTCCGGGTACCTTTCCGTTATATCGTATACTTTCTCCTTGGGATCAAAGTATTTGTTCATATATTAAAAACCTCCTTATTCTCTCTGTCCATTCTACACTAATATATATCATAGATTCAGTAACAAATGTTACGTTTTTGATTTTTGTTATCAATTGATGGACAAATTCAAATTGTACCATTCAAATGGTACTTATGGGGGAACTTGGGTATATAACTATTCAGATGACCTGAAGGTCCTTTAGGATAGAACTGGATGTGAGCAAATGAACCTGTTGTTGGATAAATTCAAGGAAGTTTCCTTGTCTGTGCTTCCCATAACCTTAATAGTGATACTACTTAACTTTACACTTACCCCACTGGATGGAACAATGCTTCTGACCTTTATTTTCGGTGCCTTTCTAATAGTGGTGGGACTTACCCTGTTTCTTATTGGTGTGGATATTGGGATCGCTCCTCTTGGCAGACTGCTGGGGGCAACCCTTTCCGCCTCAAACAAGGTGTTTCTTGTTGTATTGGCCGGACTGGTCCTGGGCTTTCTCATCTCAATAGCGGAGCCAGGTCTCTTGGTGCTTGCAAGCCAAGTGGATGCGGTAACAAACGGTGGCATAACCAGCACAACACTTTTGGTGGTTGTATCCCTGGGACTTGCAGTGATGGTGGCTTTGGGAATGCTGAGAATTGTATACAACATTCCCCTTTACAAGGTTTTGACTGTTCTTTATGGGATCACATTCCTTCTGGCAATATTTACGCCTTCACAGCTTTTGACAATAGCCTTTGACACGTCAGGGGCGACAACTGGAATTCTTGCAGTCCCATTCATACTGGCACTTTCTGTAGGTGTTTCGGCATTGAAGAAGGACAGCAAGGCTGGAGAGAAGGACAGTTTTGGATTGGTATCAATTGCATCTGTGGGGGCAATAATGTCAGTGATGATTTTAAGCATCTTTTCAGACACCGGTGAGCTTAGCTCCACAATCGCCTTTACGATGCCCCAAACCAAGTCACTCATTGAACCCTTCTCATCCCAACTGTTAAGCATCACCAAGGATAGTGTGATGTCTCTTGCTCCCTTGCTGATTTTACTTGTACTCCTACAAAAGATAAGCTTTAAGCTTGAAAAAAAAGCTTTCGGGAGGCTTCTCAAGGGATTTGTATATTCTTTCCTGGGGCTGGTCCTGTTTATGATGGGGGTTAATGGTGGATTTATGAATGTTGGAACCATTATTGGATACACCCTGGCATCCCGGGAAAGCTACTATTTTCTCATACTCATGGGAACCATTTTGGGAATTGTAACCATGTTGGCAGAACCGGCAGTCTATGTTCTAACACATCAGATTGAGGAGGTCACAAGCGGTTATGTAAAAAGAAGAGCAGTTCTAACTGCCCTAGCACTTGGTGGAGGACTGGCAATTGGCCTGTCAATGCTTAGGATTGTGGTACCTGGCATCCAGCTCTGGCACTATCTGCTGCCGGGCTATGCACTTTCAATCGGCCTAAGCTATGTTGTCCCCAAGCTGTTTGTAGGTATAGCCTTTGATGCCGGTGGGGTTGCCACAGGTCCCATGACGGCAACCTTCATCCTTGCCTTCACACAGGGGGCAGCTGAGGCCATACCCTGGGCCGATGTCCTTTTGGATGGCTTTGGCATGATTGCAATGGTTGCGCTTATGCCAATTCTAACCCTGCAGATACTAGGGATGCTCTTCAGTATAAATTCCAGAAAGGAGGGGGTTGAAAGTGATCGATGACAGAAAATGCTTTGATGAAATAAATCTAATTACAGTTATTGTCAATTTCGGTATGGCCAGCAAGATAATGAAGCATGCAAAAAAGCATGGTGTCACCGGTGGAACCGTTCTTTTGGGAACAGGAACAATCAAAAACCAGCTCTTGGAGTTTCTTGGAATAAATGAAGCCAGAAAGGAAATTGTCCTAATGGCCTCAGATTCCAACACCTCCAAAGCTGCACTTGAAGAGCTGGACAGAAGGTTCAACTTCAGGAAACCAAATCATGGAATTGCCTTTAGCACTTCCATCAGGGGAATTTTCGGTACAAAGGCCATGAAATGCAATGATAATGTGGAAAGAGGTGAAGAGGTGGCAGAATACAATCTTGTAATATCAATCGTGGACAAGGGAAAGGGAGAAATGGTGGTTGATGCGGCAAACAAGGCAGGATCAAGGGGTGCCACCATAATCAACGGCAGGGGATCTGGAATCCATGAGACCAGCAAGGTCTTTGGCATGGAGATTGAACCCGAAAAGGAAGTCGTACTGATAATCTCCCAAAGGGATCTGACAGACGGAATAGTATCCTCCATAAGCACTGATATGAAAATAGATGAACCAGGCAATGGTATCATCTTTGTACAGGATATTGATTCAACCTATGGTTTGTACTAAAAAAGAACCCCGATGGGTTCTTTTTTATATGATCATTTGAACTATCCAGTTGAGCCCCCCTCCTGCTATTATTAGCCAGGCGGTGTTGATATTATACTTCATTATTCCAACCATGCTTCCAATGAAAATCAGGGCTGTTGTAACACTTATGATGGATGACATTCCAAGCTTTACACTGACAACCGCCATCAGCACCAAAGATGCTATATTTACCCCATCCAGGGCACCTGAGAGCCATTTGTTCTCCCTGAGCTTGTATATCAGGGGCTTCAGAAATATGACCAAGATAAAGGCAGGCAGAAATATACCGATTGTCGCAAGGATTGCTCCCTGAAACCCTCCAAGAATGTATCCTATGAAGGTTGCCGTTGTAAACACAGGGCCTGGTGTGAACTGGCCAACAGCCACAGAATCTAGAATCTGCTGCTCGGTTAGAACACCCAGAGTCTCCACAAATTCTGCCTCCAGGAATGCCAGAAGTACATATCCGCTTCCATAGAGCACCGCTCCTATTTTTAGGAAGGTTAGAAAAATCATCGGCAGCGCCAGAGAGTAGGTCTTTCCAAGTATCCTGTCCTTGTTCTTCCATAGCATCATCAAGGCTCCAGCAATGAACAGCAGTGGAATTTCCCCTATCCCCAGAAGATAAACAGCGGCGATGGATACACCAAACAATAGAGCCTCCTTGCTCTTTATTACATTCCTAAACAGTCTGTAGAGTGCATTGATTATTACAGCCATTATGACTGCCTTGACCCCGTCAAGTACCGTTGTCAGCTCGGGAAGAGATCCGTAGGTCACATACATTACCCCAAACACCAACACCAAAAGCATGGCAGGGATGATAAAGGCTCCACCTGCTATGAAAAGTCCAGGTATGCCGCCCCTCTCATAACCAACCAGCATGACCATTTCTGTTGAGTTTGGCCCTGGAATAATGTTGGTAGCCCCCATAAAGTCCATAAACCTGTCCCGTTGAAGCCATTTCTTCTTTTCAATGGCTTCAGTCTCAAGCATGGCTATATGGGCAGCAGGACCTCCAAATGCTAGAAATCCAAGCTTTGTGAAAAGAATCCAGATCTCCTTGAGACGCCCAAATTTTTCTTTTTTTGTAAGCTCATTATAATCTCTGTTATCCATATATTCACCTCTGTCCATCTATTCCCCAATCGATTGAAACTATTCAGCCACATTTGCTGCAACCTGAAGGGGATCCCATGCTCCTGAATATGGAGGTGTATATGCAAAGTCACTGTAGGCAAGCTCCCTTAGGGTCATCCCATTCTGAATCGCAATGGAAAGTGCGTCTATCCTATGCTGGGCACCCTTTTCACCAGCAAGCTGGGCACCGAGAAGAATCTTGGAGTTCTTATCGAAAATGTACTTTACATACAAGGGCTTGCTTCCTGGGTAATATCCTGCATTGCTGTAGCCCTTAATGAATTCCGTCCCGTAATCAAACTCCTCATCCTTGGCCTGTTTCTCGTTTATTCCAGCTGCGCTTATGGTCATATCCATTATCTTAACCACAGATGCTCCTATTCCTCCAGGAAACCTGCTGTCCTTTCCAGAAAGAATTTCTCCCAGAAGTCTTCCCTGTCTGTTTGCATAGGTTGCAAGGGGTATGTGGACATTTTTCTTGAGGATCCTGTGGTATAGGGTGGCGCAGTCACCTGCTGCATATATGTCAGAAATGTTGGTCTCCATCCTATCATTTATTACAATGGCACCATTCTTAAGTGTCTCTATTCCTGTTCCATCGAGAAATCTGGTAGCAGGTACGACTCCTATGGCAACAACAACAAGATCTGCTTGATGCTCTCCCTTGTCTGTAATGACCGACTTTACCATTCCATCCCCGCCCTGGGTTATCTTCTCAACCTCTTCGTTGAAGTTAAGCCGGATCTCCTTTCCCTTCAGTTCCTCCATTAGAATCTCCCTGATTTCCTGGTCAACGGGCTTCATAATGTTTGCTGACCGGTTTATCACTGAAATATCCTTGCCAAGATTGTGAAATGATTCAACCAGCTCAAGGCCGATGTAGCCAGCACCTATCAGGACCACTCTTTCAACCTTATCTGAAAGAGCTGCCTCCTTGATCCTCTGTCCATCCTCAACCGTCCTTAAGGTGAACACATTTCCCACATTTTCATCCACAAAGGGTGGCTTCACGGGCTCAGCCCCTGTGGCAATGACCAGCTTGTGGTAGTTCTTTTCAAATTCCTCTCCAGTTTCAAGATTTTCTACAACCACCTTCTTTTTATCTGGCAAAACCTTGACTACCTGGTGCTTTATCCTTACATCAATATTGCTACCTTCAAAATCCTCAGGCTCCTTTATTACAAGCCTATTGTGATCTTCTATCACATCACCTATATAATATGGCAGGCCACAGGCTCCATAGGATATGTGTTTTCCCTTCTCATACACGGTTATTCTTGCTTCTGAGTCTTCTCTTGATAGCTTTGCGGCACAGCTCATTCCTGCAGCAACTCCACCTATTATCACGACCTCTTGATTCATGCCATTCCCCCCTTCCAATTGTAAAGAGGCGAAATCTTCTCGCCTCCTACAGTCCTCCTATTTCCATAAACAACAGTACTGCCACAATTAGGGCTCCAAAGGGAATGGTCACCTTGAATGGACTGCCCTTTATGTGATGGAAAAGACTGTATTCACTGTACTTGTCCTGTGTCAGGACTCCCTTTTCCTTCAGTTTGCCATACATCATCGCATAGATCATTGTTCCAAGGACAATTCCAATGAGTCCTCCTGTAACTGCATCGATGTAGCCGTTTCCGATTGCACCGGCTATTGTTCCAGGACAATAGCCCAGCAGTCCAAAGCCTACACCGAATAGTAGTCCCCCTATTGTTGCGTTCTTTATGGATCCGGCCTTGGTCTTCACCGGAACCATATCCTTAGGGTAAAAATAGCTGATTCCCAGCATGGACACAACTATGGCCGTCAGGATTATCTTTATAACGGTAAAATCAATGAGCCTCAATTGTCCAACGATAACATCATACTTGGTCACCCCTCCCTTCTGGAGAAAGAAACCAAAGAGTATTCCTATTATTAGTCCCTGCATTAAGGTTCTGTTATTCTTAGTCATTTTAATCACCCCTACATTCCATAAATCAGGAAGGCCACAGCTATGCCGCCGATAAAGAAGGCAATTCCAGCCACCCAGCTAATAACCGAAAGAAAACTGGTTCCACTGATTCCATGTCCACTGGTGCATCCACCAGCCCATCTTGCACCTACGCCCAGGAATATTCCTCCCACTACTGCAGAAGCAAACCTTAGCATAAAACTTCCTGACACTTCACTGGCCCACATTTCTGGAACTGCAGTTAGACTGAAATCTCCCGACAGCATTGCAGATACGAATGCTCCTATGATTATCCCCAGCACAAGCATCATACCCCAGTCCAGCTTCAATTCGTTCTTTTGGTAATATTCGTTGTTCTGAACCTTCTCCTTGTCAAAGGACCTGTAGATTATCCCTCCAAGCTTCATAAAGCTTGTGGAGGCACCCAGGGGCTTCTTTGAAACAAGAAGTGAACCCACATTCAAAAGTCCGATCAAAATCCCCACAACGTAGGGTGACCATCTTTCAAGCATCAAAAAATCCATCTTTCTCCTCCTTCACTCATTATGTTAAATATAGAACAAATAAACTATCAATGTAGATACAAGAAGGAATATTACACTCATTATCCCTCCTGCCTTAATGTAATCCCCTGTCTTGTAGTTTCCGGGACCCATAACATACGCATTGACCTGATGGGTGGGAATGACAAATGAATTTGATGCAGCAACTGCAACAAGAAGAGCAAGACCTCTTGGGTCTATACCGAAGCTCTCACCCATTATAAGTATCAAAGGTACCAACAGCACCGTTGCCGCTACATTTGACATAAACAGCGAGAAGAAGGATGTGATTAATCCGATAACAATTAGGATGAAAAACACATTCCATGATTCAACCACACCAATTATTGCTTCCGCCGTCAATCTGGCGGCTCCCGTCTGTTCAAATGCGGTTCCCAATGGTATTAGACCAGCCAGCAAAAATACTGTTTTCCAGTCAATTGCCTCGTATAGCTCCTCCTTGTAAATAACTTTGGTGAATAGCATCAATATGGCTGCAGAAAGGAAGCTAAGAGGCAAGGAAACTCCAAATAGTATCAATAGTATTCCCACTCCCAGTATCGCCATAGCATGAACTTTCTTATCCGCCCTTGAGCTTTCCTCAGGAGGCTTGACATCACTTATTACAACAAAATCCTTTGATTTTTTCAGGCTGTTCAGGTCCTCCCATCGGCCGAAAACTATGACCTTAAGCCCGGGCTCCATTTCCCAATCCATTAGGTTCAGTCTGTTTCCATCTGTGTTAATGTATATTATTGGTTCAATCCTATAGTTTTTTCTAAGGGCAATTTCCTCCAGGGTCTTCCCTTTGAGATTTGAATCCGGAGGCAGAATTATTTCGGCAAAGCCCGCTTCCTTCTCATCGGCAAGCTCCCTGAAGACTACAAGCTCATGCTTGTGTTCAAGATTAAAGGCCTTGAAGAATTGACTCAAGTGTTCATCTTCCCCAAATATGGCCAATATCTGGCCTTCCTTGAAGGTTGTCTTTCTCCATGGTATAAAGGTCTTGCTTCCCGAGTCCCAAAGTGCGAGAATATGGATACCATAGATTCTCCAAATGTCCAATTCTTCAATGGTTTTTCCAATCAATTCACAATCCTTCTCTATTACCACCTCATGTATTTCCCTTGGAAGGTTGTAAATATCCAAAAGCTCGTCCTTTCTTTCCTGGCTCTTCTCTCCTCCCCCAGGCAAAACCTTCCCAGAAAGTAGATAGAAGTATAGGATGCCTGCAAACAGTACTCCCAGTCCGATTGGTGTTACACTGAAAAGTCCAAAACTGTCGTAACCTCCCTTGTTCAATAGGTCATTTAGGATAATCAGAGGACCTGAAGCAACCATTGTGATGGTTCCACCAAGAATCCCCGCAAAAGCAAGGGGCATTATCAGTCTCTGATTACTTATTCCAGATTTATTCCCAATCTTCTTTACTGCCGGCAAAAAAAGTGCCACAGCTCCTATGTTCTGCATGAACGAGGAAATCATGCCTGCTACTGCCATTACCACTGCAATGACCTTGTTTTCCTTGGTTCCAGCCCTCTGCATGATTATGTTGGCAAAGCTGTCCATTATACCTGTCTTTTCTATGCCAAATCCTATGATCATAACTCCCATTATTGCCACTACGGCATTTGATGAAAATCCTGCAAATGCCTGGTTAAGTGGAATTATTCCACTCCATGCCAAGGATAGCATTATGATAATGGATGCCACGTCATTCCTAATTCTATCTGTGGAGAACATGATGATTGCAGCAAAAAGTATAACAAAAACAATCATTACATCGTTACTCATGGCAATCCTCCCCTGATTTAGAAATCAAGCAGCCTCCCCTTTGAGCCTGCTTGATCTTTTCCAGTTTCTTCGTTTCTATGAAATATTTCTGTACATTCTTATTCCACCGGTTATTACGACTGCATGGAATCCTTCGAACTTAAGATAGGATGCAGCAGTGGTGGCTCTGTTCCCTGAACCGCAAAGAACGTATATGGTCTTGCTCTTGTCAAGCTTGTCAAGATTCTCATAGAGGCTCTTAAGTTGGATGTTTACCCTGTTCTCAGCTGGATCCCCATCCTCAATCTCCTCTGCATCCCTTATGTCCAGAAGAATGAAGTCATCACCCTTGTCCATTTCCTTGTATTCCCTGGCTGTTATCGTCGGTAGCTTGTCTATGTCATTTCCCTTCTCCTGCCACATTTCAATCCCTTCCGGCAGATACCCCATCATGTTGTCAAAGCCGATTCTTCTGCAGTACCAGTATATTTCCTCCATCTCACCCATTGAACCATCGATTATAAAGGCCAACTTGTCATCAGGGAAGTACATGGATCCTAGAAATGCCGTAAGGTTTCCCTTTGACAGAAATATTGACCCTGGTATGTGCCCACCGATGTATCCCTCTTTTGTTCTTGCATCCACAAGTATCACATCGTCCTTGATGGCTTCTATCTCTTCAACTGTGAGTACGTTTAGTACAACCTCATCGCCAACAAAGTCCCCTCCCTTGACGTTAAGGACCTCCATCCGCTCAAAGTATCTTGGTTTGATTCTCATTTTGGCAAATTTCTCGACAAACTCCTCCTTTGAGCCAACCTGAAGCAGTTCATTCGTTGCCTTTTCATACCCCAGTGAGGAATATGGCCTCTCATCCATGGAATCTCCACAAGCAGACCCTGCGCCGTGTGCCGGTAACAGCAGAACGTGGTCGCCAAGAGGAAGAATCTTCTCAAACAGACTATCGTACAGAAGACCTGTCATCTTTTCAAGATTTTCCTCTCCATAAAAGTCCGTTCTTCCAAAGTCACCCATAAACATGCAATCTCCAGTGAAGATCATGTATGGCTTTTCTGTTCCCTCTTCATACACAGCATAGCTCATATGACCTAGGGTGTGACCTGGTGTATGTATGGCCTTTATCCTTATCTCACCCATTACAATTTCAAAGCCGTCCCTGATTCTTTCTCCATAGACATGTCCAAGATCTTCATGGTCGGATATGTATATCCGGGCTCCTGTTTTTTCAGCCAGCTCCATGGACCCTATTACATAGTCCTCATTCCTGTGGGTCTCAAGGATGTATTTTATTCTCATACCGGCTTTTCTTGCTTCGTGCATATACACCTGGATATCTCTCATTGGGTCTATTACAGCAATATCATCACCATCACCCACCATGTAGGAATAGTGCGCCAGTCCTTCAGTTTCAATCCTCTTGAAAAACATAAAATCCCTCCTTTTCATATTTAAGCTTCCTTATATTTCTACCCCGCAGGTTTTGGTCTAAAACCCATTACCATAATCTGTTAATGGGATGCACCGGAAATTGAGTAATTTTCTTAATTAAGTTCTGGTCTGAAGGGTATAATTGAGTATAGGTAAATTCAGCAATTACATTACTAAACAAGGAGGAAAAGATGAAACTATCAATAGGAAGCACCATCCAAAAACTGAGACAGAACAAAGGAATTTCGATAGATCAGTTTGCACATGCGCTTGGTACAACACCAGATGTTGTTGAAAGGTGGGAGAACAGTTCCTCCTATCCGGACATCACTATGCTCTCACCAATAGCAAGGCTCCTGGGAACTTCACTGGATGCACTTTTGATGTTTGAAACAGAAATAAGTCCAGATGATGTAACAAACATCTACAAGGTTTGTGCGGAAAAGTTCGAAACTGGCGATTACGACGATGCCCTTTTGGTATGTGAAAACTATTTGGAGGCATACCCAAACAGTCTTTTCCTGAAATTCAGGATGGGTAGCCTTTTGCAGGAATATATCCAGATGGCTGAAACCGAGGATCAGGCAAACACTGTTCTGGACAGATCCATTTCTTTACTTGAAGCAGCCTCTGTAATTGATGACCTGGAGGTTAAGCAGGCCTCACTGTATGTACTTAGCAGTCTGTACACCATGAAGGAAGATTATGACAAGGCAATTGAGGTTCTCAATACACTTCCAAAGCTTAACGTAAATACTGACTTCATGCTATCGACAATATATTCCATAACTGGGGACAGTGAAAGTGCCAAAATTGTGGAACAGGAAAGTCTTTTCAACAATATCAACAACTCAATTATTGCACTTGCCAGCATGTGGGGCACCGCTCTTAAGGAGAGGGATCTTGAATTTGCAATGGAGCTTGCAACCCTCCAGAGAAAAATGATTGTAGATTATAACCTTGAGGGTTACCTTATGGGAAACAACATACTTATGTTTGCAGACATCTATGCTGTGAAAAAGGATGTGGACAGAACCCTGGACTATATTGAAAGATATGTTGATTGGGCATTGAAAAACGAAAACTCCGATTTGGATCTGTCAAAAAACAAGTTCTTCTATCTGGTTGAGAACCTTAATCCCAGCATGAGCTTCGAATACCAGCGACAAAACTTTATTAGCAATGTAATCAAGAATCAGGATTATGACCTGGTGAAATACACCGACAGGTACAAGAAGATCATTTCAAAAATAATCTAGATTGAAATTAGGTGATGGGATGGAGAATGCAATTCTCAAATCGCTGGAGTTCAGCGAAAAGATAAAATATAGGATAATGTACCTGTACTCAATTGCATTTATCCTCGCATCGTTTCTTTTTGACTCCTTTTATGGGCTTGTAAATGGGCTTGTCCATATAGCAATGTCTCCAACACTTCTATTGACGGACTATCTGGCCATAGGTGGTATTGGAGCTAGCCTCTTGAACAGCGGCGTTCTAATGCTATTGACAATTTTCATCGCCCGCAGGAATGATGCCCTTATGAATGGTCCTCTCATAGCAGCAGTATTTACGGTGGGAGGCTTTGCTTTTTTCGGGAAAAACATTTACAACATCCAAGGAATTCTCCTGGGAGTATATATTTTTAGCCGGATCCAAAAGGACCATTTTACAAAATACATCATTATAGCTTATTTTGGAACTGCGCTTTCACCAATTGTCAGTCAGGTCAGCTTTGGGATGGGATTTGGTGTGTTTCCGGGGATAGTTTTGGGAGTAGGTGCCGGCTTAGTCATCGGATTGATCCTCCCGCCTTTGGCAAGCAGCTTCGTAAGGTTCCATCAAGGCTTCAATCTATATAATATCGGCTTCACATCCGGAATCATAGGCATGATACTAATGTCAGTATTTAGACTCAGTGGATATGACCATTCACTGAATCAAATCATAGTTACTGAGACAAGCATTCCTTTATTGGTCCTACTGGTGTTGTATTTCTTCTCAATGATACTTGTTGGACTGATAACCTCGAAAAACAGTTGGAAAGAATACAGATCCCTTCTAAAGAATCCCGGGCGATTGGTTACAGACTTTGTGTCACTTCACGGGTTCTCAACATCTATCCTAAATATGGGAGTTCTTGGTTTGTTGGGGATTCTTCTTGTATCCCTTCTGCAAGGTCCCATAAATGGTCCCATAATAGGGGGTATCTTTACACTGGTGGGATTTGGATCCTTTGGAAAACACCCTGGCAATTCACTTCCCATAATGGTGGGTGTTCTTGTTGCAGGCTTAATTGCCGGACTGCCGTTCTCATCTACAGGATTTTTGCTAACGGTCCTTTTTGCCACAACTTTAGCCCCAATATCTGGACATTATGGTTATTTTGCAGGTATACTCGCAGGATTCCTTCATCTCGCATTGGTATCCAATCTTGGATATCTTCATGGGGGCATGAATCTTTACAACAATGGTTTTTCAGGAGGGTTTGTTGCAGCTTTTCTGGTTCCAATATTTGAATCTTACAAAAGGGAGAGGAATCTATGAAGGACGAAAAATCCAAGCTTTTAAAAATCATGAATGAATTGGTAAGATTTTTCTTAAAGGCGGGCAATCACCACATCAATATCCAGATGGACCTTGATGATCATGAAGGTGTTATTATCCTGGAAGGATGCTGCACAAGAATATCAGATAAGCAAATCCGGGAACTGGACAGCATCATCAATTCACCCCGAAAGGATGAAGCGGAGGAGTATTACTGGAATCTCATTGGAAGCAATGATTTTTCTGAGCTGCATCTTTTGGGTGCTCTAGTAAACGATGGCGAAGTTGGATATGAGGGCGACAATTTGAGGATAAAGGTTCGAAGAAAATTTTAGGATGGTCAAGTGACCATCCTATTTCATATTCTCAATTATCCTCTCAAGGTTATCGTAAAAGTAAAGAGCGTTCTCTCCATCCAGCTTCATTTCATCCTTCTCTATTTCATCCAGATATTCCTGTAGAATCCTTGCTGTCCTCGTGTTAGGATTTTCCCTTATTGTTTCTTCATAAAGCTGAAGAATGTCATCCCTGATCTCACTCTTTCCCTCCTGGGCATAAACGTATTGATTGCCCAGACCCTGAATGGCCAGGCTCATATATGTGTCATAGAGATCCTCTAATCTGGTTCTGGTTTTTCCCTCTGGGTAGCTTTCCATATGACTTTCGATCTGAAGGGCCCTTTCCAGAATTTCCTCGGCTGGAATGTTTATTCTCTCACCATCTGTGGTCTCATTCTCAACCTCCTTGTTCCATATTCTAAAGTATGACTTGAACTCATCTGATGCATGCTGGACATGTGGAGCAAGCTTCTGGAGCACTCCCTTAGTGTCGTAGCCCTGAGCGTAAAGATGGTTTTCCAGCTGAAATAGCATTTCGTCAACCCGAAACTCATCAAGGCTATCCACATTTTCCTTCAGGAAATTGATAATTTTATCCTCATCCATCCTCTGCTCGATATAGCTGTAGTATTCCTTGAGTATTTGAACCTGCTCAGTCTCCTCAAGGCGATCTCCTACAATCTCTACTGCCTTATCCTTTAAACCATCCACATCAACGTTTTCAGCGATTTTCTCCACCTCTCCCGAACATCCTGCAATAAGCACCGTGCTGGCTAGTATAATGGCCACGAATAATTTTCTCAATTGAATCAACTCCTTGCTACTATTATACCTTCAAAAATCCATTTAATTGTTACAAGACCATTACATAAGTAAAATGCTTCAAGCCGGATATCCATGACTTTATTGCATGAATAGGTTTTCCCTGCATTGACACAAAGTGATTTCCTAAATATAATTCTATTTAGCCGTACTTATTATTTGAAAATTAGGGAGGGATGCATATGACAAAGAAACAGACATTCTACAAGGGCTTTACACTTATAGATGGAACCGGAGGGAAACCTCTCCAAAATGCATTTATGGTTGTTGAGGATAAAAGGATAAAAAGAATCGGCAGGCTTGTTGATGCCGAATCAACCAATGGATATGAGGTTGTTGACCTGCACGGTAAATATGTGATGCCTGGAATGATCAATGCCCATGTTCATATAATTATGGAGCCTGTGGCTGATCCAAACAAGCTTCTTATGACAGAGTCAAAATACAAGACACTGTTAAGGGGAGTTGCCAACCTCAAGAAGCATCTTCATTCAGGTACAACCTATTTCCGAGACATGGGTGGATACGATTATATGGACATAGTACTTAGGGATGAGGTCATGTCCGGTCTTGTCGAAGGTCCCGAGTTCCTCGCTTCAGGCAAGGTGATTACAATGACTGGCGGCCACGGTTGGATGATGGGTCGGGAGGCAGACGGCCCTGAGGAAACCAGAAAGGCAGCAAGGGAGCAGCTTAAGGCTGGTGCTGATGTTGTAAAGATAATGGCTACTGGCGGTGTAATGACACCTGGAGTTGAACCTGGAAGTCCTCAGCTTGAAGAGGATGAGATGAAAAGCGCTGTGGCTGAAGCCCACAAGGCCGGCAAAAAGACCGCCACACACGCACAGGGTACAACTGGTATAAAGAATGCCATTAGAGCTGGAATCGATTCAATCGAGCACGGAATATTCCTTGACGATGAAGCCATCCAGATGATGGTGGAGAGGGGTACATATCTGGTTCCAACTCTGGTAGCTCCCTATTTCATAGTTAAGAACGGTATTGCAGCAGGCATTCCCAAGTTCGCCGTGGACAAATCAGAACACGTGATGAAGTATCACGTTGACAGCTTCCAAAGAGCACTCAAGGCAGGGGTTAAGATTGCCATGGGAACAGACTCAGGAACGCCTTTCAACCAGCATGATGGAGGTCCTTGGGAAGTTAAGCTTATGGTGGAGAATGGAATGACTCCAATGGAAGGTATTGTTGCCGCCACAAGAAATGGAGCTGAGTGCCTTGGAATAGACAAGGACTACGGAACAGTTGAAAGAGGCAAGTTTGCAGATTTTATAGTTCTTGAGGAAGACCCACTGGAAAATATTGATGCTCTGTTTGATGTAAAAAGCGTTTATAAGCTTGGCAAGAAGGTTAAATAATCATAATCCCCTGGAGTTCTTCCAGGGGATTATGATTATTATTTTGCTGGTACCGCCTCAAGCTTTGTTTTATATAGGAAAAATCCTATTGCAGCAATTGCAGCAATTGCTCCTGCAGGGTATGCAATTGTTGTTGGAAGACTGAAGCCCTCTGGTGCCTGAAGTATATAAGTTATGCTTACGGCAGTCATAAAGGTTGCCGGAAGACTTGTCATCCAGTGGCTCTTTGCCATTTTCACAAGGTAAGCTGATGCCGCCCAGAGAACTATCATTGCAAGCGTCTGGTTTGACCATGCAAAGTATCTCCAGATTATATTGAAATCAATCCTGGTCAATGCAAAGCCCACTACAAATAATGGAAGTGACAGCAGTAGTCTCTTCTTGATAGGGCCCTGCTCGAAGTTCATGGCATCTGCAATGGTAAGTCTTGCGCTTCTAAAAGCAGTATCACCTGATGTTATTGGACATGCTATTACACCAAGCATGGCAAGAATTCCACCTACAGGACCAAGCAATGATGTGGAAATTGTATAGACAACCCCAGCTGGTCCTCCTCCTGTTGCCAAGACCTCTGAAAGTCCGCCTACTCCGTTGAAGAATGCCATTCCCGCTGCAGCCCAGATCATTGCAATTACACCTTCAGCAATCATTGAGCCGTAGAAAACCCTTCTTCCGTAGCTTTCCTTGGTCATACATCTTGCCATCATAGGTGACTGAGTCGCGTGGAATCCTGAAATCGCTCCACAGGCAATTGTCGTGAACAGTATGGCCCAAATGGGAAGTCCTCCAGGATGCAGGTTGGAAAGTGTGAATGCAGGCAGCTGATAGCCATCAATCACAAGTTTTGCGCCAATTCCTGCAGCCATTATAAGCAATGATGCTCCAAATATTGGGTAGAGCTTACCGATTATCTTGTCAACTGGCAGAATAGTTGCCAAGAAGTAGTAGCCAAGTACTATTATAACCCATACCTGAAGGCTGTTCAGACCAAAGAGATTTAGATTTGCAAGAAGTCCGGCTGGTCCTGTCATGAATACCGTACCTACAAGAACAAGAAGCACCACAGAGAACACCCTCATAACCTGCCTAGCTCCGTTTCCAAGATACATTCCAACAATTTCTGAAATGCTCTTCCCTTCGTGTCTCACTGAAAGCATGCCCGAGAAATAGTCGTGAACCCCACCTGCAAAAATGCTTCCCAGTGCTATCCAGATGAATGCAACGGGACCGAAAAGTGCTCCCTGGATTGCTCCAAAGATTGGTCCTAGACCTGCAATGTTCAAAAACTGGATAAGAAAAATCCTTTTCCAGCTCATGGGCATGAAATCTATTCCGTCCTGAAGCCTTGTAGCTGGTGTCTCAATGGAGTCATCCGCTCCAAAATGCTTATCTACGACCTTGCCGTAGGTTATGTAACCAAACACCAAAATAATGATACCAATAATAAAGTATGTCATTGTAAAACCTCCTGTATGTATTTTCATATCTAATATATATGAAAACAAATACAGGAGGTCTATCTTTGTCCTATGATACACAAATCAGGTGTCAAGTTGCAAAATTTGATTCCAAGTTACAAATCCATATTCATCCTCTCCCGAAACTCCCTGACATATGTTCTGCTTACTGGAATACCCTCTTTGATACCCTTGTACCTGACATTGTAGGTTGAATTGAACCATGGCTCTATTGACTCGATCAGATCTAGATTCAGGATATATGACTTGTGACTTCTGAAGAAGGACTCTCCCCTAAGTCTCTCGTATATCTCAGCAAGGGTTGAATTGATGGAGAATCTTCCCCTTTCAGTGTGGACAAATGTTGTCTTGTCCTCAATTGAAATGAAAAGGATCTCACTGGTCTCTATTGGAATCAACCTGTCATTGCTGTACCCAACTATCCTGGACGGTCTTCCCATTCCCATCTCCTTGATGATACTGTCTATTTTCTCAGCCTGGAGCTTCTCTCTGTGTATTATTATTCTCTTAATCTTCTCCAGACTTTTTTCAAGCCTCTCAGCTGACACCGGTTTAAGCAGATAATCCACAGCATTGACCTCAAACGCCTTGATTGCATACTTGTCATAGGCTGTTACAAAGACAATGTATGGTGGATTCTCCCTCTTTGATAGCTCCTGAGCAACCTGGACCCCATTGATACCGGGCATGTTTATATCGAGAAAAACCAGTTGGGCATCTGTTTGCCAAGACTTCTCAAGTGCTTCAATTCCATTTTCAGCAATGTCAGCAACATGGAAGTCACCCCTCTGGGATATCATCCAAGCCAACTCCTCCCTTGCAGGCTTTTCATCATCGACGACTATACAGCTTATCACTGTGCATACACCTCCTGACCATTGGGGATGAACATTCTAACCCTGGTGCCTTCATCCTCCCTGCTGGTGATCTGAAGTCCATAGTCCTTACCATATAGGTTTATCAGCCTGTCGTGGACATTTCTAAGACCGATGCAATCCCTTGGACCACAGTCGTTTAGCAGTCTATCCAGTGTATCCTCAGGGATCCCAACGCCGTTGTCCACAACCTCAATTATGGTTCCCTGATTGTTGTTTCTGGCTGATATGGTGACATTCCCTCCCTCCAACCTGTGGAGCACTCCATGCTTGATGGCATTTTCAACCAGTGGTTGAAGCAGCAAAGGTGGAATTTCACACTCAACTTCAGGCAAAATCTCATAATTAATCTTGAGCTTGTCCCCATGTCTTGCTTTCTCAATTTCAACATATGATACTATGTGCTCAATCTCTTTGGTAAGAGGCACCTTGTCAGATGGCTCCTGGAGATTTGACCTGAAAAAGTCTCCAAGATGAACAAGAAGCTTTCTTGCCTCATCAGGCTGTGTCCTTGTATAGGAAACTATTGTATTGATTGCATTGAAGAGAAAATGCGGGTTTATCTGTGCCTGCAGAGCCTTCAATTCTGACTTGGCCAATAGCTCCCTCTGCTGATCTATCCTACTTAGCTCCAACTGGGTTGAAAACAGCTGTGCAAGACCAAGGGCAAGCTCTGTCTCAACCATGGTGATTGATCTCTCTTCAGCCTTGTATAGCTTCAAGGCTCCTATTACCCTGCTTTCCTGTTTTATTGGAACAATTATGGCAGACCTCAGCTTACAACCCTTGTGGTCACAGCCTATATCCTGCTTGCTGTCGGCTATTGTAAAGCTGTCGCTGTGAAGGGCTTTCCTCGTAAGCTCAGTCATAAGGCCAATTCCAGGTTTATGATGGTCCTCACCTTCACCCACATGAGCGATTATCCTTTCCCTGTCTGTAAAAGCCACTGCCTCAACATTTGTCATTTCCTTTATTATTTCAGCTGTCTTCATTGCAGTCTCTCCATTGAAGCCATCCCTGAAGAACATCGTCCTGTTGGCAATCTTCAGTGCCAATTGTGCCTGATAGGATGCTTCCTTCTCCATTCCATGCAGCACGCTATCCACCATTGCAATAAATACAGCTATTCCAAGACCATTTGCAAGTATCATGGGGATACCTATGATTTCAACAAGCTCAAGTGCATCTCCATAAGGCTTGGCCATGAGGAGTATTATCACCATCTGCAGGACCTCAGCGGCAAACCCAGCCATAAGTGCAAATGTGAATCTGTGTTTTGAATGATCAAATCTCTTTTTGAGGAAACCGGCCATTGCTCCTTCTGATATGGTCGAAACCGCACAGGCAAGTGCTGTAAACCCTCCGATGTCAATAAGATACCTGTGTCCTCCAGCTATTATCCCTGAAAGGATACCAACAAAGGGGCCTCCCAAGAGACCTCCCACAAAAACTCCTATGACCCTGGAATTTGCAATGGCACCCTGGATATGTATTCCGGTATACGTACCTATGATTCCAAAGGAACCAAATATCAAAGCCAATGCCAGCTTGTCCAAAAGGCTGATCTTCCTCTTTGATACAAGCTTCCTGAACATTCCCAGTCTGGAGAGGAGAAATGCCAGAATCAATATCAAACCTACCCTGTTTATAAGATTTTCCAAACTTAAATATTCCATAAAACACCTCAATTCTGAATTCATCAACAGTATATATATTTTATTGTCCCAAATCAAGGCAAAATTTGGACCCCTGTCTCCAGGGGTCTAGTTTCAGTGAATTTCATTTTCCAATTCATCAGTTAGTTTTTCAATCTCATCAATCATCCTGCCAATGTAAGAAATGGTGTTCAGCAAGGGACGTTCGGTTGTTATATCCACTCCAGCCATCCTTGCCAGCTCCACCGGTTTCTTGGTCCCACCTGCCATAAGCACGTTTCTCCAGTCCTCTATGGCAGCTTCCCCTTCCCTTAGGATTCTCTGGCTTGCTTCAGTGGAAATGGTCAAGCCAGCTGAATAGGTGTAGGGATATAGTCCCATGTAATAGTGGGGTTGCCTCATCCAGGTCAGCTCAGCTCCTGGAATTATTTCAACCTCTTCACCCCAGAATTTCTGAAGGGTCTCTCTTTTGAGCCGGTCCAGAACCTCTGCATTTACACTACCCCCATCGTCTATTATTCTATAGACCTCCCTTTGAAAGTGGGCTTCCAAGAGATGGGTCACAAAGTTGTGGTAGTAGGTCTTTGATACCATGGAGGATAGCACCCACCTTTTCATCCTTTTGTCATCCGTAGTCTTCATAAGATGGTTTGTAAGGAGCATTTCATTCATGGTGGAGGGTGCCTCTATAAAGTAAAGTGACGGCTCTGAGTTGAAGATGCTCTGGTTCCTGTGAGCAAGATGAAAATGTCCTGCATGTCCAAGCTCATGGGCCAGAGTGAATACATCCCTCATCTTATCGGTCCAGGACAGCAGCACAAATGGATGCGAGCCGTAGGGTGTTGAGCAGAATGCCCCTGTTGATTTGCCTTCATTCATGGCGAAATCAATCCATCTTTCATCAAAGGCCCGTTGTAGCATTGCCTGGTAATCCTCGCCCATTATTCCAAGGCTTTGAAATATATAGTCCTGTGTTTCCTCAATGGATATCTCAGGTTCAAAATCCGGATCAACATCAACCTTAAGATCTGCGAAGGTCATCCTGTCAATCCCGTGGATTTTTCCAAGAAGTTTTGCATATCTCCTCATATGGGGCGCAAGGTGCTCCATTATGGTGTCAATCTGTCGGTTGTACAGGTCCAGGGTTACCTCCTGGTCCATGAGAAGACTTTCAAAAACAGACTCAAAGCCTCTAAGGTCAGAAAGTGTCTTCTCCCTGGTTACATGTGCCTGATAGGCTGTTGCCATTGTGTTTCTGTACCGCGCCAAGTCCTTGGAGAAAGCCTTGAAGGCCTCCCTTCTAAGCTCAGTGTCCTTCTCGTACTCCCACTCTCCTTCAAAGGATGCAAAACTAAGGGCATGGTCCTCTCCCTTGGCCTTAAAATCTTCAAAGGCAAGATCTGCAAGCTTTGACATGTTGTATACCCTATAGGGAGCTTCAAAGGTTGTGGACAGGGCGGAAAGAACCCTTTCAGCCTCGGGATGGAGCCTGTATGGTTTCTTTCTCAGTACGAACCTGAAATAACCAAGATTCTCAGAATTTTCCCTTGCAGCCTCCATTAGCACTTCCTCTGGAGCCTCCATTAGTTCAGCCTCGATAAAGCTCAGTCTGCTTTCCATGGCAGAAATTCTGTTGCTTATATTCTCAAGCCTCTCCTGAGCCTTCATATTGGTCAGGTCAACCTCTGCATCCAGATAGGAATAGTTCTCAAGCCAGCCTCCAAGCATTTCCAGCTCTCTCAATCGGTCCAGGCAGTCACTGATTTCTTTTGCACCCTTTAACTTGGACTTGAAATCCCGTTCAATCCCTTCCCCAATGGAGACATACTTGTCACAGGTGTCCTTAAAGGACTTCTCATCCTTGAAAATTCCAGTCAAATCCCATGTAAGACTTTTTTCAACCTCACTTCTCTTTGGCATTTTTTCAGCCATGGCTATCCCCCCCCGATCAAACTATTAAACCTAAGCTACATACCTTCCAATCCAAGTTTCTGAAGCCTTCAAGCCTGTGCCTCTTATCTCTTGACATTTCTTCTCCTTTCACGGTCTCCTGCCATCATTATCCTTATGGTTTCAAAGGCTGCCACTATTAAAAATACAGCATAATGTCCCCTTGCATAACGGAAAAATGCCCTTGGAAAGTAATAGTCGTGAATATCTCCTGAAAGCAGTCCAATCTGGTTCCTTAGCTCGATCACCTGTTGGGAATCCATCCCCCTTGTGACTTCAACCTCAATCCTTGGCTCATTAACAGCTCTGTCCTTGTCGAACATGTTAAATTCCAGATTATGGAATGCAAGTATATGGTTATAATCAATTTCAAGGTCTTCATACTCTTCAGGCTGTGTGGAGTAGAACTCATATTGAGGATAATCTTCCTCTATCACATTTATCATTGGTTCATATTTTATTGAATCCGAAAAATAAAAGACCGTACCCAGCAGCATAAGCATTATTGATACCAGCATGGCAACTCTTTTTAATATATATATAAACATAGGAATCCCCTTTCAACTATTCTCCTGTTAATTATAACACGAATCGCTTTGGCTTTCTCCCACTTATTGAAATCTTTCAAAAATAATTGGCTGATTTTACATATTTGTGCAGGTATGAAATCCAATCTATGATGACCCTATCCACGACTTCAAAGAGTCATATGTTCGTTATATTTTTCACTTTAAAATTGACACTGTTAAATTTATGAATATTTCTTGCTAATTTACTCTATACTCTACTGTTTTAGTAATTTTTAGAAAATTTCGTGATTCTTTTTTGAAAAATACTTAATGTTTTTTACCAAATACTATTGATTTATGCTTCAGACCATGATAATATTCCGTTAGATATATAACAATGTATTTTTGGAGGTTTTATTATGACTAAAAAGTTGATTGGACTTGTAGCATTCGCAGCTACAGGTTCAGGACTTCTATTTACAGTAGGACTTAACGAAATGGGTCCACTCAATACAATATTTTTAATGGCTGTGGGCTACTTTTTTACCCTAAGTATTGTAGACCACTACAAGGACTTAAAGGAAGGTGAATAAGGGATGAAAATCAATAAGACAAATCTAAGAATTCTATCATTGGCCATAGCAAGCACTTCCCTTACCTGGATCCTGAACCATCAGCTGGGACTTGGTCCTATTGTTGCAAACGGACTTGTTGGTGTTGCAGCTGCCATATTTATGCCAGGAGCTCTCGCAGGGATTGCCTACACTTCATCCTTCGTTGGAATGAGCTCGTTGACCGTGCTTCCATCAGTTCTCTTTGCACTTGTGGGTGGATTGATTGCAGGATTTATAATTATCACAACAGCAGAAATCTATGCAGGTATCGGTGGTAAGGGTGGAACCACAGCTGCTGCCGCAGCTCTTGTTACCAGGGCGATTTCAGGACTTTTAGGATAGGAGGAAAACCATGAACACATTAACGATCATATCGACTGCCATTGCAGCAGGTGTTGCAACTTATTTCATAGCGAACAATCTTAAAAAGGGCGCTGTACTTGCATCAGCATCTGTGACCCTTGTCTCAGGGATTATTTTCCCCTACTTCTTTCCTGCCATGGGCTCAACACTTATGGTGGTGGCTGCCTGTGCTTCATATGGAGGGATGGTTTCCAGAAAGAACGCTCCAACACTGCTTGACATGGTAATGATTTCAGCAATAATAGGTCTCCTGTTTACAATAACCGCTACCTCCTATGCTGGAATTGGTGGTAGACTTGGAACCATTGCAGCAATTTCATGCTTTGCCTGGTTGGGTTTGAAAAATTCCGCCAAGGCGGCATCAAGGGCCAGAAAAAGTGACTTCTTGTCAAAATCTGTTGGAATTTGGCAATAATTCAATAAAGAAATTCATAAGGAACCTGAAAAGGTTCTTTTTTGTTGAATTAAAAGGTTCATCATGATACAATGACTTGATGAAAATATTGAAAAGAGGATGAAGAACAATTGATTAATGTAAATAACGTGAGCCTTAGATTTGGCTCCCAAAAACTATTTGATGATGTAAACCTTACCTTTACACCTGGCAACTGCTATGGTGTAATCGGGGCGAATGGTGCTGGAAAAAGTACTTTCCTAAGGATCCTATCCGGTGATATCGAAGCTGACTCAGGAGAGATAAACATAGCACCGAATACCCGTATGAGCGTTCTCAAGCAGGACCACTACGAATTCGACGACTATGGAGTAATCGAGACGGTTATCATGGGAAACAAGAGACTGTATGACATAATGATTGAAAAGGACGAGATTTATGCAAAAGAAGACTTCACGGATGCCGATGGAATAAGGGCTTCCGAGCTTGAGGGTGAGTTTGCGGAAATGGACGGATGGAGTGCGGAAAGTGAGGCCTCCTCATTGCTGCAAGGCCTTGGGATACCTGTTTCCCTTCACCAGAAAAAGGTCAAGGACCTTACAGGAAACGAAAAGGTGAAGGTGCTCCTGGCACAGGCCCTTTTTGGAAAACCTGGAATACTGATACTTGACGAGCCGACAAACGACCTGGACGTCAAGAGCATAAGATGGCTGCAGGACTTTTTGGGCGATTTTGAGGGAACCGTAATCGTTGTTTCCCATGACCGTCACTTCCTAAATGAAGCCTGTACCCACATGGTTGACATAGATTTCGGAAAGATAAAAATGTTTGTTGGTAACTATGATTTCTGGTATGAGTCCAGTCAACTTGCACTCCAGCTTATGAGAGACCAGAACAAGAAGAAGGAAGACAAGATAAAGGATCTTCAGTCGTTTATAGCCAGATTCTCAGCCAATGCCTCAAAATCCAAGCAAGCTACATCTAGGAAGAAGCTGCTTGATAAGATTTCCCTAGATGACATAACCCCTTCCACAAGAAGGTATCCATTTGTCAGCTTTACAATGGAAAGGGAGGTTGGAAACGAGATCCTTACAGTTGAAAACCTCAGCAAAGAGCTTGATGGAGATGTGTCCCTCAAGGATATTTCCTTCAGGGTGAACAAGAATGACAAGATCGCATTTATTGGGGATGAGATGGCTGTTTCTGCACTATTCCAGATATTGGTTGGAGAAATGGAAGCGGATAGCGGCTCCTTCAAGTGGGGGCAGACCATAACCACCTCATATTTCCCCAAGGACAATTCACAGTTCTTCAACAACGTAAAGCTTAACCTAGTGGATTGGCTAAGACAGTTCTCCGTTGAACAAAGCGAAATATACCTTAGGGGCTTCCTTGGAAGGATGCTTTTCTCAGGGGATGAGGCCTTGAAGGATGCACAGGTGCTATCCGGTGGTGAAAAGGTTAGATGCATGCTTTCCAGAATGATGCTTAAGGAGGCTAATGTCCTTATTCTGGACCAGCCCACCAACCATCTTGATCTGGAATCAATAACAGCTGTAAACAATGGCTTGAGGGACTACAAGAGCAATATCCTGTTCACATCCCACGATCACCAGTTTATGCAAACCATAGCAAACAGGATCATAGAGATTACACCAGACGGATTCCGAGACAGAGCCATGACCTATGAGGAGTATATTGAAGAATTCTACATGAAGTAGAAACTTCCTATTGGCAAAAAAACAGAAAAATCCTGAGACATCAATTTGTCTCAGGATTTATTTTTGCGTCCTTAAATTCGGGAAGCAGGGTCTGTTTCTCTCCATTTCTTACAATATCTAGCTGGGCACTGTCTCCAGATCCATATTTGTACAGAGCTCTTCTTAGCTGACCCATATTCGAAATCTCCCTATCGTCGATTCCTATTATTACATCACCTGGAAGAATTCCTGCATCCTGTGCCGTACTTCCTGGTTGAACCTCAAGAACAACCACTCCGCTTTCAGGCTCCAGGTCAATTCCAAGCCTTGCCTCATACTCCTCCAGTGGAACACCGGTTATTCCAAGAAGAACTGTCTGATGTGTTCCTGTCCGGACAATTTCATCAATGATCGGCTTTGTGAGATTTATTGGAATGGCAAATCCTAGCCCTTCGGCGGTCTTCATCTTCGCAGTGTTGATTCCGATCACCTCTCCGTTTCCGTTCAACAGGGGTCCTCCGCTGTTTCCAGGATTTATGGATGCATCGGTTTGGATAAGATCTTCAATGATATTGCTGGCATCAACCCTTACAGCTCTGTTGAGACCTGAAATCACTCCACTGGTGACGGTTCTTTCAAACTCAAGCCCCAAGGGGTTTCCAATTGCCACTGCAAGCTCTCCAACCACCAGACTGTCTGAATCACCCAGTACCGCCACTGGCAGGTTGCTTCTTTCCACCTTGACCACGGCTAGGTCCAGGAAGGGATCGTTCCAGAGGACCTCACCTTCAGACTGTTCCCCATCCTCAAACTTCACGGTGATCTCCTTTGCCTCTCCATCTGCAACCACGTGGGAGTTTGTCAGTATATATCCATCCTCATGGACTATTACTCCGGAGCCTACACCACTGACATCCTGCTGGGAAAACCAAAACTCCTGCGTCTCAACCGTTGTAATCCCAACCACTGAGCTCATGCTCTTCCTGGCAACTGCAGATACTGCTGTTATGCTGTCATTTGGGTTGATTGTTATGGGAGTCTGCACATAATCATTGGGGTTGTCCTGGTCTGCAAAATAGCCGTTGCCCAGATAGGCTCCAGCAAACCCTCCCACAAAGGATATCAAAAGAACCACAGCGACAAGCGTCAACCAATTTCGACCCTTCTTCTCCTTCTTGTCCTGGATAGTCTTTCCCTGCTGAGCATCATCAACCACTTTGCTATTCTGAACTTCCTGGTCCATGTTTGCTTCTGGGTCTATATTATTGTTATTGTCCATTCTTATTTCTCCTTTCCTATTTTCTTAATTAAATTCTAACTCCCTAATGTGAAAGGAATATGAAAAGCAGGTGGAAAAAATGTAAAAATGGGTAGAGTATGAATATATTCTAGAGGAGGTTATCAGATGAGGGGCAAAAAAGTAAAAGTGGAATATATATATCACAGCGGCTATACAATAGAGACGGAAAATTACTTTATGGTTTTTGACTATTTCAAGGGGGATATAGAACTTCCTGACAAGCCCGTGCTTGTCTTTGTAAGCCATTCCCACCCTGACCATTTCAACGAGGACATCTTTAAATGGACCCTGGCAAGCAGTGACATCACCTACATCCTAAGCGACGACATCATGGTGCCTTCAAATGGCAGAATTCGTCTTATGGGTCCATATGAGAGGCTGGACTTCACGGATTTTTCTGTTGATACCTTTGGCTCCACAGACCAGGGCGTATCCTTCCTTGTGAATGTTCATGGAATTAGCATCTTCTTTGCTGGGGATTTTCACTGGTGGCATTGGGAGGAGGATACCAATGAGGAGAAAGCACTTATGGAAAGGGATTTCAAAAGCGAAATCGAAAGAATCCGGGGGAATAAAATTGACGTAGCATTTTTCCCTGTTGATCCACGACTTGGGGAGCATTATTACCTGGGAGGGAAGTACTTTATTGATAGTATCAATCCAAAACATTTCTTCCCACTCCACTTTGGGGATAACTTTGAAATAATCACTGACTTTATCAACATTCCCATGAGCAACAATACACATATCCATAAGGTCCAAAAGCGAAACCAGATATTTCAGGTCACATAAAATGGATGGCATCAATGCCATCCATTTTTTATACTCGATTCTTGATTGCCTTAAGATCATCCTGAATAAATCTGTGCTCCACCTTTTCCACTCTGAAATTAATGAGCCTGAATAGTCTCTGGAATATTACACCCCCAAAAAACGCCATAATAATGGTTCCTATTCCAAAGCTGCCCCCGAGAATTATCCCTATTGTTACAACAGAAGCCTCAATTGCACTTTTTATGAACCTCACTGACTTCCCGGTTCTTCTTGTGAGGACAACCATTAGTCCATCCCTGGGACCAGCTCCGATTCCCTGGGAAATGTAGACAGAAAATCCGAGCCCCTGCACAGCTATGCCTGCAATTATCATGATTAGTCCTATGGTTGGTGTTTGGGCCACGGGAACCAGATTGTTGAGCATAAGAATATCAATGAAGGTACCAATCAACAGCATGTTCATAATCGTTGCCCAACCTATTGCCTGTCCAAGATAGATATCAAGAATTATTATCAGAAATCCCATTATTATATGGGTTTGACCAATTGTTATACCTACTGTCCTTGAAACCCCCTGGTGGAATACATCCCAGGGAGAAACTCCCAGACTTGCATTAATTGTAAGCACTATTCCAACGGCAAATATGAACAAACCCACCACTACCTTAAGCAATCTCTTCGGTGTATAAACCATTTTACCCCTTCTTTTCCACTTAATTTTCAATTCAACCGGCTATGGTCAGATACCATTACATCCAGGTAACAGTAAAACCCTTTCTCACAATCTCCCTGATTCCGTTTAGGTTCAAGGATATCAGCTTCATCCCAAACCCTTCTTAATACTCATCAAGAAAAGAATGCTTTTCTCCGTCCTTTTCCCATCCAAGTATTCCTTCCATGTTGACATTTTGAGCAGCCCTGAATATGGAGCTGTCAACATTCTGGAAGTCCTCCTTAAGCCTTTCTATCAGCTCCTTGATCTCGGTTCTCTTGTTGCCAATCTTTTTCGCAGCGACCATACAGGCACAATTAAGTGGCCATATTCCCGCATTCTGGATAAAACGTTCAATATATTTCTCCTCTATGAGATACATTGGCCTTATCAGTTCCATATCCTCAAAGTTCTGAGCCTTGAGCTTTGGCATCATGGTTTTGAAATTACCTGCACAGAGGACATTGAGCATGGTGGTCTCAATCACATCATTGTAGTGGTGTCCAAGGGCCAGCTTGTTGCATCCAAGCTCCTGTGCTTTTCCATAAAGGGCCCCCCTTCTCATCCTTGCGCACATGTAGCAGGGATAGTCCTGGGCGATCTTGTCGGCAACCTCAAATACATTAGCTTCGTATATGTGTACAGGAATATCCAGATATCTGCAGTTATCTTCAAGCAGCTCCCTGATATCTGGATGGTAGCCTGGGTCCATGGCTATGAACTCAACCTCGAAATTCTGCGTCCCATATTTGTGCAGCTCCTGAAAGAGCTTGGCCATCAGGAGGCTGTCCTTACCTCCGGATATTGCAACGGCGATCTTGTCACCGTCCTGGATCAGTTCATATTCCTTTACAGCCTTGATGAACTTTGTCCAGATGTGCTTTCTATAGGTTTTAATTATGCTTCTTTCTATGTCCTTCAAAGGCTTTCTTTCATTGAAAGGAACCAGTATTTCGCAACCTTCTCCAGCTATGTCCGTAATTTTTTCACTCAACTTAATCCACTCCATCTATTATACAATTACTTTGTGCATCTAACTAATATTACTAGTTTATAACAAATATACATTTAATACAAGATTATTGCACATATGGCAAACTTGACTCCGCAGCCTTTGCCCCTTATGATATAATCTTTCTAGGAGCAATACTTTCGTTGCAATCCAAGGCCATTTAAGGTATAATTCTAACTCGTGGATAGACGATGAAAATAATTTATATATGGAAAGGAAATCAAAATGAAGCTAGGAATAGTAGGCCTACCTAATGTAGGAAAAAGTACATTGTTCAATGCAATAACCCATGCAGGAGCCGAATCCGCAAATTACCCCTTCTGTACAATAGAACCAAACGTAGGTGTCGTGGCGGTTCCAGATGAAAGGATCTATAAGCTTGCAGAGATCTACAACTCAAAAAAGATTGTGCCAACAGCCATAGAGTTCTACGACATTGCAGGACTTGTAGCTGGAGCCAGCAAGGGAGAGGGACTCGGAAACAAGTTTCTGTCACATATCAGAGAGGTTGAGGCTATAGTCCATGTTGTAAGGTGCTTCCAGAACGAGGATGTGGTCCACGTCTCCGGCGGGATCGATCCATTGAGAGACATCGAAACAATCAATCTGGAGCTTATGCTTTCGGATATGGAGCTTTTGGAAAGACGTCTTGAAAAATCACAGAAGCTGGCCAAGAACGACAAGTCCTTAAGACTTGAGGTTGAGGTGATAAAGAAAGCCCTTCAGGTCCTTGAAGAGGGAAAATCACTTAGGACTCTTGATCTGACAGATGACGAGGCTGCATTATTAAGATCCTTTAACATGCTGAGCTCAAAGCCAATCATTTACATTGCGAACATCTCAGAGTCAGATGTGGGTTCAGAGGAAGAAAATCCTTATGTTAATCAGGTGAAGGAATTTGCCGCAACTGAAGGCGCTGAGGTTGTTGTTGTCAGTGCAGAAATTGAAGAGGAGATTTCTCAGCTTGACGAAGAGGAAAGGAAGGAGTTCCTTGCGGACCTTGGACTTACAGAGTCCGGACTTGACAAGCTAGTTCAGGCTAGCTACAGACTGCTGGGACTAATAAGCTTCCTGACAGCAGGTGAGCCGGAGTCAAGGGCGTGGACCATAAAGAGAGGCACTCCAGCTCCTCAGGCAGCCGGCAAGATCCACTCCGACATAGAAAGAGGCTTTATCAGGGCTGAGGTAATCCACTACGATGACCTTATGGCCCATGGAGGGAGCATGGCATCTGCTAGAGAGAAGGGACTTGTGAGGATTGAGGGCAAGGACTACATCATGAAGGATGGAGACGTTGTCCACTTCAGATTCAACGTTTAGATGTTATTAACTTGGATAGACCCCTGTGGTGAAGATCACCACAGGGGTCATTTTTTAACTATTTTTCCCCAAGGGGAACTTCATAAAAACATTGAACTGATCTCCGTCAACCTGCAAATCGAACTCTCCACCATCCTTTACCTTGCTTTAAAGTATAAGGGGTAATTCTTACAAAACAGTCCATAGATTTCTTACAAAATCCTTAAGCTCTTACCCGCTTCTTCTTTGGGCCGAAGTAAAGTGTGCCCCAAACACCTGTCACTATCATGATTGCACCTATTACATCCTTAGTTCCGAAGGGTTCCTTTAGTATGAATACTCCGGCAAGTATTGCAAATACAGTTACAAGATTGCCGAAAATTGCCGATTGTGATACTGGTATCCTTGATATTGTGAAGTTCAGGAAGAAAAAAGCCACAACTGAAGACAAGAGTCCCAGATATAGTATTGGCCCATAGACCTCCGGATTTGTAAGTGGCTGAAAATATATTGCAAGGGTTCCCTCAAAGAGGCTTCTCACAAGAAGCGTACCATTGAAGACAATGGCACCGATAGACATCATTGTATATGTGATTTCAACAGGTGTAAACTGACTTGAGGCTCGTTTTGAGCTTAAGCTGTAAAGCGTTCCTGAAATTACTGACATGGTCAAAAATATAAGCCCAAGGGTGTTTCCCCCAAGACCGCTGGAATCGTTTAAGACATTGATAACTATAACTCCACCCACAGAAAGGATTATAAACATTATCTGGACAAGCTTCAGCCTTTCTTTCAGAAAAATTCTTGCTCCTATGGCCGTTGTCACAGGAACAAGGGATACCATCAATCCCGCCTGTGACGAGGTTGTGAGGTTAACTCCCTCCACCTCGAAGAAAAAATAGAGTACAGGCTGGAATATGGCAGTCATGATTACCAGCTTCAAATCCTTCCCCTTGAAATCAAGCTTGATCAATTTTAATGCCCTCAAGATCTGCATGGTAATTGCGGCAACCAAAAATCTGTAGGCAATAAGCTGCAGGGTACTCATGTAGCCAAGTCCGATCTTGGTAAACATAAAGGACATTCCAAATATCATAGAATATCCCAGGGCGGTCATATAGGGTAAAAATCTATTTTCTGTCATAACATCACACTCCTCATACAAATATAGCATTTTAGGGAGAAACTGGCAATGGAAAAGACCAGCTAAAGCTGGCCTTGCAGGTCTCTCATCTGTACAATTACATCCTCCATCTGCTCTAGAGTAAGCATTCCTGGCTGATATCCCAACAATATTCCTTCATCGCTTAAAAAATAGGTTGTAGGCATTCCGCTTACAAGGTAAACCTGTGCAATATGGCCATCATCGTCAAGTACAACGGGGAAATCATACCCTCCCTCATCAAGATAATCCTGTACCAGACCTTTCTCCTCCCTAACATTTACTGCAAGTACTACCAGGTCCTCATGGTCATCATGCACCTTCTGAAGGTCAGGCATCTCAATGTCACAATAGGTGCACCAGGTTGCCCAGAAATTCAGAAACACCATCTTCCCTTCATAATCACTGAGTTTCACTTGGTTCCCATCCATATCAAGAAGTGTAAAGTCTGGAGCCTTTTCTCCCATTACAATATCCGCATGCTCATGGTCCAGGTATCCGTCATGACCTCCTTCAGGAGCAGCTTGAGTATCATTCTGTTCTGGAACCGCCGATGGTTCTCCTGTCTGTGAGTCCGTCCCAAAGCCTTGCTCTTCTGTTTGGCTGGCTTGCTGGTCCCCTTCTCCCATGTTGGAAAATACATATACGGCTCCAGCTCCAATCAATGCAATAGCTACTATCAATATTATCAATTTACTGTTTTTCATATAATTCCTCCCTCTAAAGTAGCAGTGAGCTTATGCTCATCATCTTGTCAAAGAATATTAAAAGTCCAAATATTACAAGTATTATTCCGCTTATATAGGGCATATACTTAAGAAATTTCTCAGCCTTTGCCAGCCAGTTTATAAATACGTTTATAAACAGGGCAGTCATAAGAAATGGTATTGCCATGCCTACAGAATAGACGAAAAGCAACATCATTCCCTTCGATACAGTAGCGGATGTTCCAGCGAAGACCAGTATAGAAGCAAGCACCGGACCAAAACAAGGAGTCCAACCTGCTGCAAAGGCCATCCCCATAAGGATTGAGCTGAACCAGCTGGTAACCTTTTTAGGAGACTTGACCCTCTTTTCCATTCCTAGGATTCTAAGATTCAATACCCCCATCATATTTAATCCAAACAGGATTATTAGAATTCCACTGATCCTGAAGAAAATTGTCTTGTTCTGTATGAAGACCCTCCCAAGAAAGCTTGCAGATGATCCCATTATCATAAATATGACAGTGAATCCCAATACAAACCCCAGGGTTCTCATCAAGGCTGTCATTCGAACCTTTGAAATGTCATCCTCCATATCAACCCCTGTGATATACATGATATAGGCCGGAATCATAGGCAAAAGACACGGCGAAAAAAAGGATAGAAATCCTGCTCCAAATGCTATTGGAAGCGATACGTCTGCATTTATCATGGCAACCTCCCATTTTGTCGAAAATTAAAAACTCTATACCCATTATACCCGAAAGGGGTATGTAAGTATAGAGTTTCTGTCAACTTACTCCATAAATTCTTACGCTTTTCCAATCTCCCCTTTTAAACAGGGTGTATGCCCAAAGTCCGGAGATTACGTTCGTAGTGCTTATTGCAAGCCAGACACCTGTTGAATCCATCCCAAAAACCAAGCCCAGGATTATGGCCATGGAAACCCTGATTACAACCCAGCTGTAGAATGTAATGAAAAACGGTTTCTTTGTATAGCCTGCACCCTGCATTGTCCTGGAAAAAATAATTGCTATTGCATGGAATGGTTCAGATATGCCGATTATTATCAAAAATGTGGTCCCTATCCTCACAACATCTGGATTTGGAGCATCCAGGAAGAAATTTATGAAGGGGCCTGCAAATATGATGAACAGTAGAGATATCCCAAACATTATTCCTGCACCGAGAATTGCAGTCGCCCTTCCGCTGGCTTCAGCCCGATCGTACTGCTTTGCTCCAAGGTTCATCCCTGAAAGGGTTGCAGCGGCTGTTCCCACCGCAAGCCCAGGCATTAAGGCATATTGGTTTAGATTTGTTCCAATAACAAAGGCTGGAATCGCAAATTCAGCATCCAGGGTTCTGGCCAGGACCGCAAACATTACAAATGTGGTTGCATTTCTTGAAAGTCCCTGAAGTCCTGCCGGTATACCTATATCAATTATCTGCTTTGAAGCCTTCCATACTGGCTTGAACATGTCCCTCCATTTGACCTTTACATCAAATTTTCCACTTAAGAGCGCTCCCCAGGCCACCATAACGCTTATTACCCTTGATAGGGCAGTTCCCATTGCAGCACCGGCAACACCAAATGCTGGCAATCCAAACATGCCGAATATGAAAATGTAGTTTCCGATTACATTTATGATGTTCATCATTATGTCAATATAAAGGGGAGTTTTTGTGTCACCTGCCCCCTGAAATATGGACCTGGCCATAAAATGAAGCAAAAAGAAAGGTACTGCCAGAAAAAATATCTGCATATATTCGACTGCATAATTTAGGACCCCGTCAGTTACTCCCAGTATCTTAAGGCTGAACTCATTGGTCAGCAGCCCAACAGGTACAATAAAGGCTGATAGCAGCAAGGAAAGCATAAATGCCTGTCCGGCAGCGATGCTTGCACCTTCCTGGTCATCCTTTCCCACAAACCTTGCCACCATGGCGGTGGTTCCTGTGGAGATTGCAATTACCAGTACCATCAGGATCATTATGATATTTCTGCTTGTTCCAACTGCAGAAATGGCATCCACTCCTACGGTACCAACCATCTTCATATCGATTGTTCCAACTGAAACCTGTAGAAGGGACTGGATAATTACAGGCCATGCCAGATAAATGGAAGTCTTATACAGGTTATCATTGTTCAATAAGTATTCTCTTTTCTTCTTATATGCTGCACTTGCCATAATATTCTCCTCCAAAACATTATTATACCACTGGATCCAAAATTTATCTAGACCCACGAAATATCTTTATGGTAGAAGAACTCCCATAATAGGTATAAATAGGTTATAATGAACTAAAGGGGGAGGCTGTTATGAGTAGAAAAGACCGATTCGCTTTGTTCTTATTTGCCCTCATATTTATAGTACTTATTGGTGTGACTGGCTATACTTTGTTGCTGGACCTTAATTTTATTGACGCTTTGTACATGACCATTATAACCATCTCAACAGTTGGTTATGCAGAGGTTTCCTCCATGACACCGGAGGCAAAGCTGTTTTCAATATTTCTAATAATTATAAGTCTTGGTTCAGTGGGATATATGTTTACCAGGATAGTCTCATCATTGATGGAGGGAGACATCCGAAAAGCAATAAGGAGGAGAATGATGGAGCGAAGAATATCTGATTACAATGATCACTACATACTGTGTGGTGCTGGAGAGACAGGATGGCATGCCATGAAAAGGTTTCAGAAGAGCAATGTAAACCTGGTAGTTATTGATAAGGACGAGCAGGTTATAGAGGAGCTCCATGAAGAAGGCGTCTCTGCAATACTTGGTGATGCAACCATGGACGAAACACTTATAAGAGCTGGCATTGAGAGAGCAAAGGGTTTGATCTGTTCCCTCTCCAAGGACTCAGACAATGTTTTCACTGTACTTACTGCAAGGGAGCTTAATGAAAAGCTCTACATCGTATCAAGGGCCATTGATAAGAACTCCCATGACAAGCTTAAGAGAGCAGGAGCCAACAACACAATCTCCCCAGATGAAATCGGAGGAAGCCGTATGGCTGCACTGATGCTAAGACCTAATGTAATCTCCTTCCTGGACATAATAACCCATGCCGGAGAGGTTGTGCTTGATCTTGAGGATGTTGTAATATGCGATAGTTCATCAATAATGAATCAAACCCTTAGGGAGGTTCGAATCCCCGAAAAGACGGGACTGATCGTTCTTGCCATAAAAAAGAACCTTAAAAAGAAACTTCAGTTCAACCCCCATTCTGATGAGATTCTGGAGGTTGGGGATACAATGATTGTCCTGGGGACCCAGGACCAGATCAAAACACTGAGAAGACTTGCTTGCGACAAGGGAGACAGAATCCATGACAAAAAACACCAGCTGGATTAACCAGCTGGTGTTTTCATGTGGATTTTCTAGATCATAGACTGAATTTTACTATCAACGCTGGATCAAGTACTCTGAATGCAAAGGTCTCAGCAACAAAGAACTTCACCTTCTCCGCATCATGCTCCTGATAGCCGATTGAGAAGTCTCTTCCGATTGTAAGTTCAAGGTCATCATGGTTATAAGGAATCAGGTATGCTCCTTCCACTACATGACTGAGAATGATTTTACCTTCAATCAGGCTTTCAATTCTTTTCTTCAAAGGATATCCACTATCCTGAGCGATTATCCTCTTATAGGCATCTTTTCCCACAACAAGTGTGTATGATCCTCCTGCAAAATTTCTTCTAAGTCTTAGCACTCCCTCAGTTATTGACTCCATAAGGGATTTTGCATCTTCTCCAAGCTTGATTGCCTTTCCTTCAGCTGCTCCATCAAGTCCTACTATTCCCGCATTTTCCAAGCCATTGTACACAGCATTCTCTTCAAACAGCGCAATTTTTTCCAGGGCATCCTCCAATGGGCCATAATCAACATCCTTGGCTCCTCTTGAAACATTGTCAAGCTCCCATCTGTCCATCTCAAACTCGATTCTTGATTCAGTCAATGGAAGTACCTTGTAGTTTGCGTAGCAAACATCTCCATCCTCTTCGGTTTCCCCAAGTCTTCCCTCAGAAATGACATTGAACGAAAGACCCTTGGGTCCGTTTACCTTTACTACCTTCCTGGCTGACAGATATGACTTTAAGACCTCAGCGGCCCTTTCGTCTATTTCTCCCCAGGCTTCACTTGAAATTGGTGCCAGTTCTCTGTATAGCATATATGCTTCCCTCCTATTTTAGATCTCCAATGTTCAGTCCTTTATCACCAGAGAATTCTTCCTCTTCCCCGCCTTCTTCAAGGTGAGCGATGTCTCCTTCGGTGAATAAGTAAGTCTTCATCTCCTCATCCCAGGCTCCCATGTTTCTTCTTAGCCATTCCAATGTCATTACCGCGTGCTCGATCTCCTCATCTCTGTTGTGGGCAAGGATTTCCTTAAGTCCAGGATCAGTTGCGGCAGCAACTCTCTGGTTATACCAGTCAACAGCCTCTATTTCCTCCTTAAGGCTTACCAGTGCCCTTGTAATATCCATTGTCTTGTCATCTAGTCTTTCAACAGGTTCATGATATTGTGTCATCCCTATTCCTCCTTGTATTTATTCTCTAATAAGGACTTTACCCTAATTTACCAAATAATAAACACTCATATCCTATAGCTTATATATTCCAATAATCGGGACCTGCTTAAATACTGATAATTTAGCGATTACTTTTTCTGTTTTACGCAAAATAGCCATTTACTTCGCAGAGAATTTATGTTTTTTTTGAAGAGCCCATATCTACACATTTTAAGAGACAAAAAAAGAAGCCTTTAACAAAGCTTCAATTTTTATAGATTCCCGAGACAGTGTTCCTGTCAGAAACGGTTTTCCTGTCCTTCCTTCTTGTCTGCGCAACAAGTTATTGATGCTTCCTGGCATCTTCAGCTGTTATCTCAGACTGAACTTGATAGATAGTAATAGTTTTAGGTAATAAGTTTTCATTATATTCAATGTCATAGAGGTTAACCATTAGAAAATTATCTTTTTGATGGGACAAGATGCTACATTCTTTAATCTTGTCCCCAATCAACATTTAAATTCTTAATCATCTTTATTCTGATTTCTTAATGATGCATTATAGGCAATTAGTTTCTTTGCCATGAAGTACAAGCCAATCATTATAGCTCCTATTATTACTATTACTACAGCTATTAACCCTATTAGCGTTATAGATGGTAGGTATTCTATCATATTATCCCTCCTTATGATTTTCTCATAATTTAAGTTCCTCTATACAATAAAGAATCTCCAAAAACCAAATTTTATTTATTCTTATACTTCCTACTATTAAAAATTCCAACGGCAATTAACAGAACAATGAACATTACATTCAATATCTGACCATAATGATTATTTATCCAATCGATATAAAAAGATAAAGCAAAAATAGCAACTGTAATAATAATTGAAATCAATATAAATACATTCCCATTCTTCGACATTTTTTCAACTCCTTATTTTTCAATACTTTCTTTCGATATTAATCAAACACTATAAACATTTATCTGAGTGCTCTGTCATGGATATAGTAAACAGTACCCTCAGCATCACATATAAAATTACCGTTAAGTTTCGTATCTACTAATGCATTGATAAGACCTGGAACATGATTATAGTCTTTACTCAAGTCAAGACTCTCAATTACACCTTCTGAATTATAAACCTGTTTCAATATTACCATTGCTTCTACATCTATATCTGTCCGTAGTCCTACCGATATTCCTTCGTTATCCTTTAGATATGTTTTTAATAAGTTCTCTATCTCCGTTATATCCTCCATAATTGTTTTATTCGTGTTTTTATCCATCCAATTAGGTATCACAAAAAGAGCAAAAACCAATATTACAACCATAGCAACCCTTAACTTCAAATTTTCCATTATATTAATGTATTCAGTCTTGCTTTTTTTTCAAATATATTTCCACCTTTCAGTTATTATACTTTATTCTACCTGTACCAACTACAAAAGTCTTTAGTATAGTATATCACAAAAATGGATATATTATTCCAGCTAACCCTATATATTCGTAGTATTAGTATTTTTTTAAGAATTTCTCCGCGAAGCAAGGCAAAAAAAGCAAAAAAAAAGCATATAAAGCGATTAGCTAACCACAATATATGCTAATTATTTATGACTATTATACTATATGTTGTATGCCGCCAGTCAAGTCCCTCTATATGGAATATATAACCTATAGCTTTCTCATCCATTCCTCCTTGAAATCACCATCCACAAGTGCATTCTGAAGGGTTGAGATCATTTCATCCCTGTCCCTGTTCAAGGTTCCCTTCAGGGCAACGTAGTTTGAGGCATGGTTGCTTCTGAACACACACCCGGGACTATCCAGGTTCTTCAGCATAAGGAGGGTCTCCTGAGCAATCTCATATGGAGTGAGCAAGGAAAACTCTCCCGCTTGAACCTGATCCCAAAGCTCAGTTCCAGGCTCAATCATCAATGTCAATAATCCAAGGTAATCTGGTTTTATCAGGTTGACTGCATGGGCTGTCTCCCTAGCATGCTCCTGCCAATGTTCTCTACCCCCAAGTCCTGAAATTACCGTTACTGAAAGCTCCAGGCCAGCCTCTTTTACTTTTCTGCCTGCAGAGACGATTCCCTCTTTCCTATCACCCTTCTTGACAATCTGAAGGATTCTATCGCTACCAGACTCCAGACCGAGATAGGCTATTCCAAGACCGGCCTCCCGGAGATCCTGGAGTTCCTCCTTTGACTTTAAGTGAATGCTTCCAGGGGATGCGTATATGCCAATTCTTTCGCATTCTGGAAATGTATTCCTAAGCTCCCTTATGATATGGAGCAGATTGTCAGTGCTAATCATAAGAGCGTCCCCGTCAGCTATAAATATTCGCCTCAAGTTTCCATACACACTTCTTGCCTCATGGATTTCCTGGATGATCTCATCAGTTTTTCTTATTCTGAAGCTTTTGTCCTTGTACATGCTGCAAAAGGTGCACCGGTTGTGGGAACACCCTATTGTAGCCTGCAATATCCAACTCCTTGCCTCTGATGGCGGTCTGTATACTGTACCTTCATATTTCATCTAATCACTCCCATAAAAGTAGGTTACAACATACCATTAAGTATATCATAACCCACTGTAGCTTTATTTCATGTTTTCCCTTATATACCCAAGAACTTCCTCTGCATGGCCGGCAGATTTTACCTTCCTGTATTCCTTGACCATCTCTCCATTCCTGTCAAAAACAAAGGTTGATCTTTCTGTTCCCATGTATTCCTTGCCATACATCTTCTTAGGCACAATAACCTTGAACTGCTCATGCACCCTTCCTTCCTCGTCACTTAAAAGCAAAAAGTTAAGGTCCTGCTTATCCCTGAATTTTTTGTGGGAACTGAGGCTGTCCTTGCTAATTCCCATTATGACAGTGTCCAGCTTCTCAAACTCTTGATTCAGATCCCTGAATCCAACGGCTTCGGTAATTCAACCGGATGTGTTGTCCTTTGGATAGAAGTATACCACAACATTTTTCCCGCTGAAGTCCTTAAGGGATATCTCCTGCCCATCTGTCTCCTTTAGAGTAAAATCATATTCTGACATCCATTTACCTCCCCTATGTTATTGAGGATTATATACCCAATTGCTTAAGCATTTACAATCAGATGACAAATTTCCATTTAAGAATTCTTCTGTCTGCCAGAACCCTTGATTTCGCCTCTCCAACAACCACTGCACCCATTTTTTCATAGAACTGTCTTGCCTCTGGACTTGATACGAATTGGAGCTCAAGAATACCCCTGCTTCTGCAAAACTCTACGAGGTGCTCCCAAAGATGGCTTCCGTAACCTTTTCTTATGTTTACTGAATCGATGTAGAAATATTCCAGTGTCACATCCTCATCACTTTCTATCAAGCTGTAAAAACCTATTATTTCATCCTCATCCTCAAGAACAAAGGTGGGGTGGTTCATGATATAATCCTCTGTAAGGCTGTAGATTCCTCTGAATGCATCCAGAAACTTCTTGTCATACCCCCAATGTGCCTCTGAAGCTACTGCAAGCTCAGTCAAGGTAATGTTTTCCTTTGGATCAGCTCTCCTAATGTTCACAGCAATCCCTCCTTTGATATTTGTATACCCGCCATCCTACTCTCCAATTATTTTTACCAGGACCCTTTTGGGTCTCATTCCGTCAAACTCACCGTAAAAAATCTGCTCCCAGGTTCCAAAATCCAGCCTGCCGTCTGTTACCGCCACTACGGCCTCCCTACCCATCAGTGTCCTTTTAAGGTGGGCATCTGCATTGTCCTCAAAACCATTGTGGTCGTACTGACTGTGGGGCTTTTCAGGGGCCAGCCTTTCAAGCAATCTTTCAAAATCCCTGTGGAGGCCACTTTCATCATCATTGATAAAAACACTGGCGGTTATATGCATTGGATTGCACAGAAGGATGCCCTCCCTTATCCCACTTTCCCTCAAAGCAGATTCCACCTTGGGTGTTATGTTTATAAACCCTCTTCTGCTGTTTATATTGAAGGTCAATTCCTTTCTGTATGATTTCATAAGCTCCTCCTTCTTCTAACTATCTTGTTAATGTACTACTACCCATTATACAACAAAAAACGCCCTCCGTAGAAGGCGTTGTTCCAATTATTCTGCAGTTGGTTGTAGCTTATGTCCTGAAAATTTGTTTACAAGTATCGCAATTGCTCCATCTCCTGTTACATTGCATGCAGTACCAAAGCTGTCCTGTGCAAGGTAAAGGGCTATCATTAGTGATGTCAAGGTTGCATCGAAGCCCAACATGCTCTGAAGCAGGCCTATTGCAGCCATTACAGCTCCTCCTGGTACTCCAGGTGCCGCAACCATTGTTACTCCAAGGGCCATGATAAAGCCGATGTAGGTTCCAAATGACAGTGGCATGCCTGCAATCAGCATGATTGCTACTGAGCAGCTAACAAGAGTGATTGTGCTTCCTGAAAGATGAATTGTGGCTGATAGAGGTATTGCAAAATCAGCTACGCCCTCATTCACTCCATTCTTCTTTGTCTGCGCAAGTGTTACAGGAATTGTAGCAGCTGATGACTGCGTACCGATTGCTGTGAAGTAAGCAGGTATCATTGTCTTGATCAGCTTGAACGGGTTAGCTCCGGAAAGTGTTCCCGCTATAAGATACTGAACAATGATTATTGTCAGGTGGAGTATTATTACAAGCACGAATACCCTTGAGAATACGCTCAGTATCTGGAATACCTGCCCCGAATATGTCAGGTTCGCAAAGATACCCATTATATGCAGTGGCAAAAGCGGTATTATAATCTCTGATATCATTTTACTTATAATTGCCTGGAACTCATCCATCAGAGACTTGATGGTCTTTGATCCAGTTGCAGCGATTCCTATACCGATAGTGAATGCCAGAATCAGTGCTGTCATTACTCCCATGACAGGTGGTATTGATATCTCTATAAATGCTGCAGCTGCAGCCCCCTCTTCAGCTAGCTCGGTTGATAGTGCTCCCTCTGTTATAAAGGATGGTAAGATTGCAGTATTGGCAAAAAACGCCATAGTTCCTGCCAGTACTGTTGAAGTGTAGGCAAGCCCTGCCGTTACGGCAAGTATTCTACCTGCGCCTTTTCCAAGGTCACCGATTCCAGGTGCAACGAATCCAAGTATGATTAGTGGAATTGCAAAGCCCAGGAAATTTCCGAATATTCCATTGAAAGTCGCAAATACCCTAACTCCAGGCTCTGGCAAAACCATTCCAAATAATATACCTAATATAATGGCGATTATAAGCCTAGGCAGTAATCCGATTTTTTTCATTTGTTTCCTCCTTATGTCTTTTATCATAAACTCCCACTGGCCAATTCCAGTTGAATGTTATGTATTTTGCCTTATTAAGTTAACATTTTGTCAATCCAATTACAACCTTTAAAGCGATTCTTAACAATTCTTAATCTTTCTTACTGTTTCAAATTTTCTGACATCATTCCTCTAGAGTCCTGACATCGGGTTTACATATCTTCCCCTTGCTCGGGTTTTACTGCCATATTGTATGGCCCCTGTGGGACATCTGTGTATGCATGCCAGGCAGTGAACACATTTATCCTTGATCCATACAGGTTTTCCTCCCCGCATTTCAATAGCATCCACAGGGCAGATTTCCTCACAAAGATTACAGCTTGTACATGAATCCGTCACATGAAACTTTTGAGTCCTTCTCCCCTTCCTGTAGAGGGCACCTGCAAGCATACTCATCATTCCAGGCATTGGTCCCCTTATATTATTGTGATTCCCCCTTTTGTCATCCTTTATAAGCTGTATCATACGGTTCAGTGAATCCTTGCTGCTTGTAAGCATCCTTTCCTGCTTTTCAGCATTCTGAACATCATACAAAAGCACATAGTTGTCAGGCATTTCCAAGGCAAATACAAAATCTGTAGCGATACCTTTCTTATGAAGCAGATCCTTGGCTATCTTAGTGGAATCTCCGGTTGTTGCTCCGCAGGTTGCCAGTATAAAGCTTCTGGAACCCTCCTCCATTTTTATTTCCACCTTCTCCAAAAAATCTTGCACCACTGTTGGAAGTGAATAGTAGTAAACCGGAAATACCACTCCAAGAATCTCCCCTTTTCCAATAGTAATTACTTCATTATTTCCATCAAGGTATTCCACTATGTTTTTTACTTCTTCACCCAAAGCTGTGCCCAATACACTGGCTGCATACAAGCTGTTCCCTGTACCTGTGAAATAAAATATCATATTATATCCTCCTTCTGTACTTTCGGTTCATTTCACGGTCCATCAAAATTATTTTATGTAATGGATAAACTTTCTTGCCAATCTTGCTATAATAGTATTATACAGGATGTCGATCGAGTTATTAACCTATATTGAAAATTGGATTGGTGATTTTATGAATACCTATGAAAAATGGGCTGAAAGGGAAATGCTTCGGTGGATGGGAGTCATGAGAAAGAGACCCTCCATAGTCCAAAGCATCTCCAAGGGAACACAAAGGAGGATAAACTCCCTGCTGCCAGAAAAATATCATGAATTCGTAACGGGAGCAATAAAGAATATGACAAAAGCGACTCTCTATGGGTCAAAATTTGGGGTAAACCCTCCCCTGGTGGGATATACCCTCCAGGATAGGGAGCGAATTCTCAAGAGCAAGACCAAGATGTATGCTGCAACTGCAACTGTTGAAGGTGCCGCCACTGGTGCAGGAGGATTTATGGCAGGACTTGCGGATTTTCCACTTCTTATGGGCATTAAGATGAGATTCCTCTTTGAGGTGGCTGCTATATATGGTTTTGATACAAACGACTACAAGGAGAGACTATACATTCTTCACATCTTTCAGCTGGCATTTTCAAGCAAGAAGCATGTGAACAAGGTATTCAACAGGATGGAAAACTGGCAAGGGTATTCAAACAGCCTTCCTGAAAATCTGGATGATTTTGAGTGGAGGGACTTTCAGCAGGAGTACCGTGATTACCTTGATATCGCCAAGCTCCTTCAGATGCTTCCAGTAGTGGGTGCCCTTGTGGGAAGCTATGTGAACAATAAGCTCCTTAAAAAACTTAGCGAAACAGCAATGAACTCCTACAGGATGAGAATGCTAAAATAAAAGAAGAAGGCCACTTATTTCTCAGCCTTCTCTTTCTCTTTTCTCTTTTGCCGATTCTCCTTATGTCTAAGGTATCTCTTCTCGCCTTCCTCATAAAGTCTTCTTTCCTCGTCTGTTCTCAGCTCAAGCTCGGGTACCGCGGTTGGATTTCCATTTATATCAAGGGCCACCATTGTGAAGTATGCCGTCAAGGCCACCTTTGGAGGCTGGCTAAGCTGAAGGTCCTCAACAGTAACTGTTACCAGAACCTCCATCGATTGCTTCCCAACATAGGTCAGTTGTCCATAGCATGTTACCAGCTCCCCTACATGGATAGGATACATGAACTCAAGCTCATCCACCATTGCAGTGACGGTGTTTCTTCTTGAATGTCTTCTTGCCACAATACCAGCGCAGCTGTCCATAAGCTTCATTACCTCTCCGCCATGCACATTACCTTCAATATTAGCCTGGTCAGGCTGCATAAGGTGTCCAACGCTTACCTTTGATTGATCCACAGTCTTTGATTTCAAATGCTTCACCTCTTTCCTTGAGTCACCGGGGACGGTTCTTCTGACTCATTCATCGGTTTGAAAATTATTAACCAATTAGATATTACTCCTATACTCAAGTAAAATCAAGTGCTAAATCAATCAACAAGTCCAGGGTGTGTCCTTTTGAAAACAACCATGTTGTATTCCTTTCCATCGAATGGACTCTGGTCTATGACCCTTCTGTCCTCAACAAATCCACATCTTTGAAGAACGCTTATGGACTTTGCATTGCTTTCCTCGGTGAAGGCTTCAAGCTTCTTGAAATCAGCCTCCTTAAAGGAATATTCAACTACACCCCTCAAGCCTTCAGTCATCAATCCCATGCCTCTGAATTCGGGAACAATTCCAAACCCAAGCTCTGCCTTCTCCTCGTCAGGATAGATATTCCACAGGCTTATTGTTCCGATTATCCTACCAGACCTTTTGTCCTCAAGCCCCCATACGATCCACTTGTTCTCATCAACTCCCTGGTTCATCCGCCTGATGTAGTCAATTGAATCCTCCAGGCTTTCATCCGGTCTGGTATCTGTATATTCATGCATCGAGGGATCCTTTCTCATATTGAATACATCATACATGTCCTCTTCTTCCTTAAGCTTTCTGAGAAACAATCTCTCAGTCTCCAATTTGGGAAAAGGGTTGAAATCTATCTTCATAATCTGCACCTCCACTTATATCTAAAATCTCTATACATAAGATATACCCCATTTGTCCACTTATACATATTTTGCTGAATCAATCAGAATAATTTTCAATTTACCCCTATACACCCCTGGGGTATTGTGATATAATACATCCATATTGAATAAAATAACTAGATGGAGTGATAAAATGTCTTATATGAAGGTTGAATTTCCAGGTGGTCTAAGGGTTGATGCAAGGTCCTCAAGACACCTAATAAAAACTGACCAAGGTGGCAGCGACCCAACACCATTTGAACTGTTCCTGGGCTCGATGGCTACTTGTGCAGGAATTTTCGCACTTGGCTTCTGCAAAAACAAGGGTATTAACACTGAGGGTCTTGATATTTCAATGGACCTTGAGATGAACAGACAGACTGGAATGATCAGCAAGGTAATCTATGATGTGAAGCTTCCAGAAGGCTTCCCAGCAAAATACGAGAAGGCTCTGATTAACTCTATAGAGCTTTGCTCAGTGAAAAAACACATGATGACTCCACCGGAGTTTGAGGTGAAAACAACATTCTAAAGAAATATCCCCCAATCCTTTTTCGGATCGGGGGATATTTCCATTTTAAGTCTATTCAAGTGATTCAATACTATTTGAATCCAGGTCGAGTCTCTTTAATGTCGGTGGTTGTAAATCATCAGAAGAGTGGAACAAAAGCCAACCTCCAAGATAAGTAAATCCTTCTACTCGAATCGCATCAGAAAGGAGTGTCTTGTCCAAACCAAAGTGGTCCATCCTATAAATACCTTCTCCTGGATATCCAACATCTTCACCCTGAAGAGAGTAGAAAATTCCCTCTTCCGTTATTATATAGGCCGATACATTGCCGTCAACCGGAACCTGATATATGTCTGGATCCTGGCCTTCGGTTCTTATCAATCTATAATCGCCGTCCATGTAGTACCAGTAATCATTCCACCTGGAAAGGTTCCTGACGGAGCTGTCAGTTTCAAATTCCAGCCTTCTGTCACTTCCGTCCATATGGACACTTTCCACACGGCCTCTTTCACCATCCATATAGCTATAGAATAAGCGGTTATCGAATACCGCCAAATCCGATACTCCTTTTTGGATAAACCGCTCCAGATTCTGACCATTCAGATCCATTCTGTATACATTTTGATTGTCCTGAAAGTTTATGAAGTATATCCAATCTCCAATCAAATGGGGTTCCATTACATATCCCAACTTGTAAATGGTCTGATTTTTCGTTCCATCAAGCTTCATCCTGCTATAGGGTTCACCACTGGAATAGAAAACCCAGTCTCCACTGATATTGAGCCTGCTTACCCCATATCCGCCGCCCTTCTGAATCAGGTATTCCTTCAGCTGGAAATCCTTGTCGGTTTTAACCAGATTCATGTGATTCTCAACATAGATAAAATGGTTTCTGCTTTCCACGCCATTTCCGTAGTTGTTTGTGTTATCTACAGTATTGCCTAATTCTTCACCATTTATTGCTTCAATCTGCTCCACCTTTCTCATGGTGTAGTTGTGATACCTTATCCTTAGATCCCAGTAGATTCCAGACTCAAAGACTACGGGTATGGATAATATGATTATGGCTACAATAAAAGCACCAACTGAGGCGAATCTCCTTATCCACTTGCTGCCCCTACCCTTCAGATCCTTGGCCAGCTGGTCAACATAGTAGCGGGGGCCTTGTATTGTTGCTCTTTCCTCGGAATACTCCAAACTCACCGTTTCCTTGCTCAGCATGTTGTAGGGAAAGTCAAAGCCTGGCTTAAGGACAAGCTTTTTCCCAGTTTCTTCAAGAACTCTCCACCTGGGATTCTGTCGGAGCTTCTCCAGCCACTCCACATCCACCAATTCTTCTTCTCTTTTTTTGTCTGTATAGCTGCTGATGGTTGCGATTGTGACTATAACAATGTATGGTATCAGGATTCTCCACAGGTTCTCCATCTCATATCCCAAAACGATCTCATATAGGACATATAGAAATAGGACAATGGGCAAAGTGAAAAACATCAGCCTTTTTATTGCAAGGACTATTAGGTTATCGGGCAGTTTCATTGGGCACCTCCATGAAAGCTACAAATTGTATTCTGTCGGGTCCATTGTACCTTAATTTTAAGCCATTTTCAACTGATTACGAAAAGGAAACCATGGAGTTTAAATCCCATGGTTTCCTAAGCATAAATATAATTATCTATTTATATGGTACTCGTAGCTGACTACTCCCTCTACCTCTGTAAATCCTCCTCTGTCATAGATGCTTCTTGCTCCCTTATTGTTCTCATTTACAGAAAGAATCGTTCTTTCATATCCTGCACCATGGGCAAACCTTATGGCTTCCCTCAACAGCATGCTTCCAAGACCCTTGTGTTGGTAGTCTGGCAAAACAGACAGGGAACCGATATTCACAACAGGTTTACCTTCATACTCATCCTTTATACATCTCACAGTTCCAACAGGCTCTCCATTGTGTCTTAGTAGCATCATACCTCCAGGAAGATAGTCTTCCTTGTCGGAATAGGTCATGATCATTTCAGTGCACACTGGAATCTCATTTCCCGTTACAAAGGCAAATGCCTCGTTCCTCACCTTGCACCAGCCTGCATAATCCTCTTCCAGCTCCACTGAGCTTATTTCATAGCCTTCAGGTATCTCATCCTCAGGAACTGGAGCATCGTCCCTAACCATAAGATACACAAATCTTTCCGCCTTGAATCCCAGGTCCTCAATGCGACCCATCAGCTCAATATTTGATGATGGTACAAAAATGTACACTTTCTCAAGATCGATTGCATGAATAAGTATCCTGTGAAAAATACTGTCATAAACAGCCCTGTTGTTCTTTTCTGAATATAGTATCCTAAACCTTGCCCTGTTTCCTCGCCTGTTGTACTCATCAATTATAAGGGATGCAGCTGCCACAACCTGCTTTCCTTCCATGTACAGGAATGTAGGATTTTCAGGACTGTACTCAAAGCTGTTCAGGTCTTCCTCGTATAGATGCGAATCATCCACCTGATCCCTATGCTTTCTGCAAAAATCTGTAAAATCTTTTAAGTTATCCTTGTTCAGCTCAACTATTCTACCTTCAACTTCCATTAGTCCACCCTACCTTTCCTTGTTAAGTTTATAGTACTCCATTGAATAGCTTTCTTTAAATCCACAGGACCGGTACAATCCAAGTGCAGTATCATTCTTAGCATCCACCTGCAGAAATATGTATGAGGCACCAAGCTCCTTGAGCTTATGGACTGACCGTAGCAACAGCTCTCTTCCAAATCCTGTCCCTCTCCACTCGGGAATAATTCCAAGACCGAATATTCCTCCTTCTCCATTTGTCAGGTGAAGATGCACCTTTCCTACAATATTACCCTGAACTACAGCCATATATACATGAAATCCTCTCTTTTTTTCAAGGTCGATGTCTAGAAGTTCCTGGTCAGCAAGCTCCTCATTGAAATAAATGGAGTTCTGTCTTGCTATTTCTCTTGCATCATCATTTGTCGCTTCCTTTAGAACCAAGTCCTTTGAGAATCCTTTTGCTTCCTCAAAGAGACCATCCGAAAGTATCATTTCATATTCTGTATGGTCATAGGCGGCTCCTGTACCATTAATGAAGCTTTTCCCCTCTTTTGATTTCCTGTCGGTCAGAAGAAGCATCTCATTTGAATCCCTTCCTTCCCACTCCATTTTAGCCTGTCTGAATAGCTCCCTAAAAATACCCCTTCTCCTATACTCCGGATGAACCATTCCATTTACCTCAACAGTTCTACCACCGAAATCATCAATCCCCAAGTAACCAACAAGCCTATGGCCATCCCAACATGTAAAATCATCCAGCTTCTCATCTGAATTTTCATCTGGGGTGTCAGCCTTTGCCAGCTTGTAGTCAAGCTCCAGCTTAAGCCTTACATCATCGTGGTCTCTGCAGATATTTTCAAGTTCAGATACAGCTTCATACAAATCCCTGTCCATACCTTTTGATGCTTTGAAATGAAAAACTTCCATATGGTTCACGCCTCCAAAATATTAGTTTTTTACAAGCTGCAAAGTGAGTCAGCGGGGACGGTTCTGCTGACTCTTTTTGGATTCATTGCAAAATCTAATCAGTTATTTTTATCTTCTTTCTCAGCAGACTTCTCTTTCTTCTTGATTTCATTTACAACTTCTTTGTCAACCTTATTATTCTTTTCCGCATTCTCAGTTGAATCCTTGTTTATCAAAGCATGGTCATGTACAACAGTGTTGATTATTTCATTGATGATAAGGTCTTCACGTACTTCACGAACCTTCTTCCGAACTATTTCTTCCACTTCGTATTCCTGCTTCAACCCTTCATTGAGTGAATAAATCATAATTAAAAGGATTATTGCAAAGGGCAGACCTGTAATTACTGAGGCTGTCTGTAGCGCTGTAAGTCCCCCACCAATAAGTAGTGTAGCTGCAACTACACCTTCCATCACAGCCCAGAAAACTCTCTGAGGAACTGGCGAATCCAACTTTCCTCCTGATGTCAGGTGATCCACAACCAGTGAGCCTGAGTCTGAGGACGTAACGAAAAATACTGTTACCAGAATAATTCCCACCACAGAGGTTATGCTGCTTAAAGGTAATGAGTCAACCATTGAAAACAGTGCAATTGAAGCATCTATCTCAACCGCTGAGACGATATCCGCCAGACCATTTATCTGTTGAAATATAGCCGTTCCACCGAAAACTGACATCCAGAAAAAGGACAACAGGGAAGGAATTAACATAACACCAAGAATAAATTCACGTACTGTTCTTCCCTTTGATATTCTGGCAATAAACATCCCTACAAAAGGTGACCATGAAATCCACCATGCCCAATAGAATACTGTCCAACCTCCCTGCCAGTTGGTATCTCTGAAGGTTTCAGTCCAAAGACTCATCTCAATTAGATTAGAAATGTAATATCCGATGTTTTGTGTGAAGCCACTCATGATATACACTGTAGGTCCTACAAAAAGTATGAACAATAGAAACACACCGGCCAGAACCATATTTATCTCACTTAATCTCTTTACTCCTCCATCAAGGCCCATAACAACTGATATTGTTGCCAGTGCCGTAATGCCAATTATCAACCCCACCTGGATTGGAGTGCTTATTGAAATGCCAAACAGGTGGTTCAATCCTGCATTAACCTGGGATACTCCCAGACCAAGAGAGGTGGCGAGTCCTGTCAATGTAGCCAATACAGATAATACATCAATCAGATTTCCCCAGAATCCGTATATCTTGTTTCCTATTATTGGATAAAAGACCGATCTAATTGTAAGAGGCAACCCCCTGTTATATGCAAAAAATGCCAAGCCCAATCCAACCAGGGAGTATATTGCCCATGGATGGATCCCCCAGTGAAAAAAGGTTGTAGCCATTGCAGACTGTACCGCTTCCGGAGACTGAGCTCCAATCTCGCCAAACATAGGTGATGGCGTATTTAGGTGTGAAATGGGTTCAGCAACACTCCAGAAAAGAAGTCCTATTCCCATTCCAGCACTCAAGAGCATCGCATACCAAGCAGGCTTTGTAAATTCAGGCTGCGCTTCTACTCCACCAATCTTCAGATTCCCATATCGCCCAAAGGCAAAAATCACCGCTGCAACTACGAAAATATTTGCTGCAGCTATCAAGAACCAACCTGCATTCTTTGTTATGCCACTCAATGCGCTATTGAATATATTTTCAGCCTGCGTTGGAAACAGGAGTGTAGCTGCAATAAAAATTATAAGTAGGACTACGGAAAAAAATGTTACTTGGGGGTGAATATCAAAACCATATCCCTCCCAGTTGTTTTCTCCAGGCTCCTGTCTGTCAGCCTCATCAAACAAAGAAACAGTCGGTCTAATCTGAAGACCCTTAAAGGGTTTCCGATTCTTAATGGCCTTTAATCTTGCTTCTTTCTCAGCCTTCTTTAGCTTTCTTGCCAATTCTTTCCGCGAAGCCAATTCGCGTTTTTTTTCATCTTTCATATTAGCACTACTCCCTTCTTGGGTCAGTGAGGACGGTTATCTTTGGCTTATGAGTCACCGGGGACGGTTCTTTTTGACTCATTTTATGTAGTTAGCCTTTGGATTATATTCCTATTTATACCCGTTTCTCTCTCAATACATCTGATGGAAAAACCATATTCCTCTCTAAGTTTGACTACTAGCCTGTTCCTGATTTCCCGATTGCTTAATAGGACTTCCCTCTTTATTTGATTTTTACTTAAGTAATTATCCACAATTATGGTAATTTCTTGAGATTTGGAAACATCATCATGGGTATCCAAAAATTCCTTGTCATCACTTTTCTTGGTGAATTCTATAAACTTTATGATTGCACTGTCCTGGGTTTTTCCATACAGCTCCAATATTTCCTCAGATGAGAGAAAGTCCTCCTGGTCCTTGCCTCCAGCAATGTATTGACTATAGCTGCTCCATGGGTAGTTCTCTGGTTCTGCAACTATTTCTGCCTTTACAGGATTATTGTGGACATACCTTATGACCTGCAGCAAGTACCTCTCATCCTCAACAGGCTCGCTTTTGAACCTATCCTGAAACACATGCCCAACTCTATTATACTTCCTGTTGTAGTAAGTTGCATAGCTTGTGTTGATCCTTTTCATTATATTTGATATATCCTCATTGAGTTCCTTTATTACAAAATGGGCATGGTTATTCATTATGCAGTAGGCATAGAGGCTGTATGACTTCTTGGTGTTCACACTCTTCAAGACTCTTACTATCTTATTCTTATCACTGTGGTCAATGAAGATATCCTTCTTTTCGTTACCTCTTATCATAACATGATAAACACCTGAATTACTTAGCTTTCTCGGTTTTCTTGGCATTTTCAACCTCCATGGACAAGTTTTTTGATTAATGAGTCAGCAGAACCGTCCCCACTGACTCAAAGTATAGCTTCAATCAATTTTTTTGTGTATTCATGCTGAGGATTGTTAAGAACCTCAAAAGTATCACCCAGTTCTACTATTTCTCCATTCTTCATAACTGCGATACTCTCACACATATGCCTAATTACCTTTAGGTCATGGGAAATGAACAGATAAGACAGGTTTAGTTCCTCCTTCAATCGAATCAGTAGGTTCAGTATCTGCCCCTGGACCGATACATCCAAGGCTGACACAGGCTCATCGCATACAATCAGCCTGGCCCTTGTTGCTATTGCCCTGGCTATGATTATCCTCTGGTTCTGTCCTCCACTCAGCTGACCTGGAAGCTTCCATCTTTCAGAGGGTGACAATCCAACCTGTTCCAGAAGCCTCTCCACCTCCTGGTCCAGTTCCCTGTCCTTTACTATGTTGTGTATCTTCAGTGGCTCTTTGATAAGCTCATCCACTGTCATTTGGGGATCCAGGATATCATTTGTGTACTGGAAAATGATTTGTATGTCCTTTCTATACCTGCGCATCTCCTCTTCCTTCAATGAGGTCACATCCTCCTCAAACAACTCAATTTTGCCACCACTTGGCGGTATTAACCTAAGGACAAGATTTGCAATTGTGCTCTTCCCAGACCCGCTTTCTCCTATAAGTCCCAGAGACTGATTTTCCATAACCTGAAAGGAAACATCCCGCACAGCCTTAATGACCTGCCTTTTGGAGAATGCACCGCTTTTTATAATGTAATGCTTTGAAAGGTTCTCAACTCTTAAAATCACACTCAAGGCCTGTCACCTCTTTTCATATTTAATGCATCTCACTTTTCTCCCGTCAATATCGGTTCTCTCAGGGATTCCCTCCCTACAGGCATCCTCCCTTAAGCTACACCTGCTGTAAAAGGGACACTCATCCCTGAACTGATATGGGGTTGGTGGAGCACCTTCTATTGTGTACATGGTTTCATCATCCTCTGCCAATGACCGGGCACACCTCATAAGCTCCTGTGTATAGGGGTGAAGTGGTGAATTCAGAATCTCATCAATGGCTCCCTCTTCCAGTACCAGACCCCCATACATGACCATCAGCCTGTCACAAAGATACTTGGCAACCCCAAAGTCATGGGTGATGATAATAACTGACATCTGATTTCTTGTGCTTATGTCCCTTAACAGATCCAAAATTGTTTTCTGCAGGGAGGCGTCGATTGAGCTTGTGGGCTCATCTGCAATTAGAAGCTCTGGGCTGCATAAAATACACTGGGCAATCATGATTCGCTGATTCTGACCACCACTAAGCTGGAAGGGGTACATGTGGAAGATCCTTTCTCCATCCTCCAGACCAACCTCTTCCAGGGTCTTGAGAATGTGATCCTTTGAATCGGGTAGTCCATGGGTCTTTAAAACCTCACCAAGCTGTTTCCCTATCCTTTTGTAGGGGCTCAATGCAGCTGAAGAATTCTGGAAGACATATGAGATTTCATTTCCCCTGATGCCCTTAAGCTCTTTCCCAGACAGCTTAAGAAGATCCTTGTCCTTGAATATTGCCTCTCCTGAATCAATCCTTCCCAGGGATTCATCCACTAATTTAATTATTGAGCTTGAGGATACCGTCTTTCCACTTCCGGATTCACCCAATATTCCCACTACCTCTCCTTTGTGAAGACTGATGTCAAAGCCCCTTACAACCTGAACGCTCCCCTTGTCCCCATAGAAGGATACCCTTAAATCCTTTACATCCAATAGTTTTTCCATCATGTTTTCAGCCCCTGACATTTCGACTTGACCGAATCTATCCATCAATAGTTGTTCCTGTTAATAACTTCAAGAAGTATGCTTCCAACCTCTTCAACATTTCGGGTCTTTTCCCCTGTTTCGCCTGTCAGGACGTGGATTGTGGGAATTCCCCGTTCCCAGAACATTGCATTGTCTGCCTGACTTCCGGTAAAATAGTATTCATTATCCACAGACCTTGTCTGCAGCTGGGTCAAATCCAGCCCTTTGCTCTCCAGTTCCTTCTGGAGGTGGTGCCCCAGACTCCATGCAAGCTGCCTTGTAACAGGTGCCTGTGCCGAGCTGAAGCAAGCACTGTCAAATTCCTCTTTCACAAGTCCGGTAAGGTCTAAATAGACCTCAACCTTGTTTGGACTGTAGGGAAAGTCCTTTACCATGTAATTGATCCCATGCCGCTTCTCATCAACTGTTCCATCGAGAAACATAAAGATTATGGATCGTTTGTTACCCCTCTGTTCACAAAGTCTCTCCATAAGCTCCAGATTGAACTGGAGAAGACTGCTTCCATTGTCCTTTGTGTAGTTGTAGTTCAGCCCAACAACGATGGCTTCATCCCCTATATTCTTATCTTCCCCCATAAGGATGCCCACCACATTTCTTCCCTTCGGTTCCAGGGGCTTAACTGAACTATAGATTGAAATTCTGGAATCAGGATTTGGTTTAAGAATCCCTGCAACATCCCGTGAAACTAGTATCACTGAGAGCTCATCGCTATCATCCGTAATAAAGCTATCCATTCTCTCATCCCTTTCAGCTACAAGCAGAATACCCTTTATATCAACCTTCTCTGTTATCTCCCAAATGAAGTGTTCTATTGACCGTTCATTGTAGAAGGCCTTGTCCATGAGAATGAATTTGTCTGCAAAGCTACTGAAGTCTTCAATATTGAAAAGGTCAACCCTTGTGGCATCGTATACGAATCCTTGGTCCTCATTGTTCCCGGAGGTGGTAAAGGTGAAATCTGAGTTTGGAATAAGCTGGAGGGTTTCATCACCAGTTTCAATAACTAGCCTCTGGTCTTCTATCATAAATGATGGACCTATGTCATAGCTCATTACATAGTCCTCTCTCAAGGGTGCAATTCCAAGCTTGATCATCCTTTCAGTTATACTCTCCACAACCTGCTCAACTCCTTGTGAGCCGATTATTACCTCCTGTGGATATCCTCCTGGGTCAGATTCCACATTTATGCTGTAGTCACCCTTATTTGCAAGGCTAAGCGCAGCAAATGAACCAATCACTATGATTGCAGCTGCTGCGAATTTGATTTTCCTCCTCCTGTCCACCATGTTCCAGACATACTTCAAATCAAAGGATATCAGCTTTCTGAAAACAAGGGACATTCTGGAATCCTTCCTCTGAATTATGTTTCTTAGGCCTTCACCGAAGAGATTGAAGCCCAATACGCTGATAAAAAATGCCAGCGCAGGAAAGATAACCGCCCAGGGTGCAGAGCTTACCAAAGTCCTTGATGTACTGAGCATGCTGGCCCATTCCGGTTCAAAGCTTATATCCGTGTTAATGAGAGCTCCTGAGGTTGTGTCATTTATGATTCCAAGATTACCAACAAAAATCGAAAATATCCCCAGCTGCATGATCATGGAAAGATTTCTTGCAATCTCCATAAAAAACAGTATTACAAGCTCTGGCGCAAGGTGTGGCAGTACATTCTCCAAAGCAATCCGCAACTTCCTCTTTCCGATTGCAACCTCACCCCTTATGAAGGGCTGCTGTAGAATTCCTTCCACCCTTTCAGATATCAGGCTTCCCAGCTTAGGCCAGCTAACCGCCGTAATTATAAGTACAAATGCTACTATTGAGTTTTGCCTATCCAGATTTGCTATAAACCTTAGCTTTAGAAGGATAATCGATATCAGCAGTGCTGGAATGGCAGAAAAAATTATGTTGGACTGTCTGATGACAGACTTGGCAAGCCTGTTCCCGAAGCCGCCTAGAAGAGCTAGCGGAATGGCTATTATAAACTGCCCTATTGCAATGAGGATACCCAGCGAAATTGTCAATCTGGTACCATATATGATATAGCTGAAGATATCCCTTCCCAGGTCATCGCTTCCCAGGAGATAGTCCTCCCCTGGAGGAAATGGTGCTCTTTCAGCTGAAAGCTTCCCATCCTCATGGATGAATCTCATAAGCTGTATTGTATAGGGGCTGTTATTGGTGAACATATCTGGGAATGACATGACCAAAAGAATAAGTATTAGTATTATTGTTCCCAGTATCAAGGGCAGATTGAGCTTTTTCATTTCCTAGCCCTCCTTGTTTTCAACGGATTGATAAGTCTTGCAATGAACTGAAAGCCCATTGTTGCAGTGACATAGACCAGACCAAGAACCACTGCCAGTGGAACAAACCTGTAAACATCCTGTCTGCTGTTGAAATAAAGAAGATAATAAAGAATTCCCTGATAATTGAAAAGCCACTCAACCACAATCATATTTGTCAGTAGCATAGTCATAATTGCTGGCATTGTATCCACAATTTTAAAGATAACCGCCGGAGCCAGCTCCATGAATATGGTCTTCCTCCTGGAAAATCCTTTTGCCATTGCATTTCTGGTATAGTCCTTACCCATCTCTCCCTGAACTGTGATATAGGTAATCCTTGAAATGTAGATTGTAGGTATTATTGACAGCGTGAAGAGCGGTAGGATAAAGCCCTTGATATACTCCATTTCTCCAACTACGGGAATTCTCCTGAACACATATATATATCCCAGAAGTGTAAACAGAACTATCAATACATCTGGTATTGAGAAGAAAATAAGGGTTCCCAAAGATCCCATCCTTGACTTTCTCGACCTGTACCCCTCATACATTCCCCGCAATATTCCCAGAATGGTAGAAATCAAGAGTGATGCTGAAATAAGCAAAATGCTCTGCTTGCTTGAATTGTAGATAATCTGGAATATATTTCCTGTTCCTGTGAGTTGATAGCTTCCCGGACTTAGCATTGTCCTTATGTAAAGTACGCTTCTTTTGATTGTCAGGTATAACGAGAAATTCGATGAAATTCCATTGCTGGTCATTCTGACATCTGTTCCTGGATCAATGTTGGCAAGAAGGGACAGCATGAAAATTGCAATAAAGGATGAAATAACCAAGGTCAAACCCCTTCTTAATAAAACTGCAGGGGTTGAGTAATATACGTTTTCAAGTGTTTTTCCTAAAAATATCCTGTTTGGATCCCTGTTGTAGGCTGCAACTATCATATAGCTTATGAAGGATCCCAAGGCCACAAGTGCAATTATTGTCCTCTCAATAGAAGTAAGGTATCCAAATCCCCTATCCCTGTATATATCCCTTTTTATGTAGTTAAGCAGGACCAATGCTGAATTCTCAAGGGTGTCCATATTTATGTTCTCCAAAGTGTCGCCATAGGTGTTTTGAACTTCCGCAGTATCCCTTAGCAGAACGGCCGGTACCCTTCTATCGTTGAATTGATTGATCACTCCTGAGATGGATCTGTCATTAACAGCCTTGAGACTGGAATCCCAGGAATAGTTAAGGACCCTGTCCTTTAAAATGTCTCCATTGGCCAAGTGTGCTGAAATCTTGACCCCCTCAAGGCTTTCCTTTCCCACTCCCTCAAGATGGATAAGTGAGGTATTCTCTATTGGAAATACAGGGTAATCGATGTAATGTCCAGAGCCTGCGAGCTGCTGCTGTTGACCGTTCCAACCTACAAATACCACGGTTTCGTAGGGTAGGCCTTCCTGAGTTGCCATCACCCTGGCTATCTCAAGTATTGTGGCGATTCCGGACGTATTGTTCACCACACCAGGAAAGTATTTCCCATCTGTTCCCTCTCCCAGGCCATCAATATTTGCACTTATCATAAGCACGCTTCCATCCCTGCCCCTGCCATCAATTTTCCCCATGACATTGGCAGTATCAACAATTGGAAAGCCCATATCCACCTTTATCCTGACCCCTGCAAGTATAGGAAAAGGCTGCCTTTCATCACCCTTGTCACTACTCTCCATAAGGCCAAGCAGATCACGATAGGCTTCGTTTGATATGTAACCGGTCAGGATTGATTGTCCTGTTTTTCCTTCAACGTTTAAGAACTTTTCAGAAGCATACCTTAACTGCCTTCCGAAGATGTTTGTATCAGCGCTGAGGAGTATCCCTTTTCCACCTGCCTGAATGACATATTCCTGGTGCTTTGGAAGAAGTCTGTTGGCCTCAATCAATACAATCCTGTCCCTTATCAGCTCCGGGTCAGTCCTTAGCAGGTCGCTTCCCAGAGAAACCAATTCTCCTGAAAAGTCTACCTTCCCTCCATTCATTGATGGTAGTGCATTGTAATCCTCATACATGATGAAATCTCTTATGATTTCGCCATCCTCTGAGGCAACTGTAAATTTTGGTTCTGTATCTATCTTTGGAATCATAACCGAAAACGTTTGGTAATAAGTCCCATCAACACCTGCAGGTTCGATACCCAGCTCCCTAAAATGCTCCTCAATATATTGAAGGGCCTTTTTGTCCCCCTCCGAACCGGCAAGCCTTCCTCTGTATTTATCTGATGAAAGCTCCTGAATGTGATTGTAGATGTTGTCAGCCTCCAGTAGTGATTCATCAAAGCTGTTATCCTGACAGAGCAAAAAGGCAGCTGTCAAGACACCTGCCCCCAAAAGTATATATTTTATCCACTTCCCGATTTTATCGTAAAGCACCCTATTCACCTTCCGATTGATTTATGAGATTTCTTCCAGCAGACCTGAAGGATTTTTCACCCACCATTTGATTATATCGTATTTTAAATGTGTTATAAACCGTATTCTGAATATTTGCAGAATTGTAACGGTTTTGTCATAAGTAACAAATCATTGATCTTCTGATAAAATTTGCTTTACTACATTCCCGCCACTTTGACTAAGTAAATATTGAAATCTTAACATAGGTATACTATTATGTTATTGTATTATCAAAGTTGATTAGCATTTTTGACATAGAACTTGATTATTGTATTGGAGGAATTCCCATGAAAAAATTGATTGCAGTTATCTTGGCTTCATTGTTTATCATATCCGGATGCACCTCACCAAGCTCAATCTCGGACCTTGGTCTTGATGATCCCCGCTTCGATGGATATGTTCCAGAGAAATCCATTTACTACAATCCTGAATCAAGGATAAAATTCAGGGTTAGCCCAATGATCGAGACCACATATCTGGCTGTTGAAATGGCAAATGGTGGCAATGACTTCACCAATTATCAGGACAACACGCCCTATGTTGAGGCTGGAAGGGAGAGGTTCAGGGATTTTGAGGACCATGAGTTTGTAAGGATGCTTTCCTCCATGATGGCTAGAGGATACACCTATGATGCCATCCCATCCTCAATCTACCATTTCAACGAGAATTTTGAATTAAGGGATGATATAGAGATAAATGAATTTACCATGAAGAGGTCTAGTGGACAGGAGAATCTGGAGAAGCTTATGGTTTATCTGAAGGCCTTCAGGATGGACAGTGACTTTGATTCATATTTTTTGGAGAACAAGGAAGAGTATATAAAGATGATGGATAAGGGTCATCATATGCTCACCTCCCACAATGTGGAGGAGGTTGTTGAGAGCTTCTATGGAAAACCCATACAGAACTCAATCATCACCATCACTCCCTATGCCAAGAACGCCTACGGGGTCTCAATTGGCCTTAAGACCGGATCCCTTGAGGTGCTGCCAACCCTGGGAGTATATGATGATGATGAGATATTCCTGAATGTCCTGGTCCATGAGATTTCCCACACCTATGTGAATCCACTGACTGCCAAGCAGGGAGAGATTTTGGATGAAACTGAAGGCTTGTATGCCCCCATTGAGAAGGTAATGTCCAGCCAAGCCTATACGACCTGGGAGACAACGGTAAACGAGCATATTGTAAGGGTCAGCACAGCAATCATTCTAAGGGATATTCTTGGGGAAACAGCATATGAGAACGCTCTTGCCAGGGACCGTGAACGGGGCTTTGAATACATAGATGAGATTGTTGAGTCAGTTTCATACTATACTGAAAACAGGGACAAATACCCAACCTTCCAGGATTATCATCCTGAATTGATGAAGGTATTTCTTGAAATTAAATAAAAATGTGTCCATTGGGACTGACCCCATGGACACATTTTTATCTTCACTACTTATATCAGAACAGGAACCAGCCCGCTGCCAGTCCAAAGATTACACTATATATAAACATTTCCAGAAAAAGCTTTATGGAAGCATTACCCCGGATATACCTGGGCTTCATGTAAACTAACCCTTCTATGTTGTGGGGGAATGGGACTGCACAGGCCAAGTCAGTATAGATAAACATGAGCCCCCCAAGGAACAGAGCTCTTATTACAAAGGCTATTTCCCCAAGCACCCCTAGGATTGGATAGAGCACCACTGACATCAAAATTCCTCTGACCAGCTGTGCCGGAATAAACCATTTTTCAACGTGTTTACTCTCCTCTTTTACGGACATGTCCCTAAGATAATCAATGACCCTTTGCTTGTCCTCATACAGGTCCTTGCTCACCTTCAGTGCGATCATCCCTGCTAGGGTGTAGGATATTGTATGAATTAAAGTGAACAGCATGCTAAATACTATGTATTTCATATGCACCCTCCTCAATAAAGGAATTATTTAATCGATCTCAGAAAGAAAAGTCTTTAACTCCCTGGCTATCAATTCGGCCTCTTCATGATGTATATAGTGCCCGGTATCCAGTATCGTAAAGTCTTTTTTGTCAATCCTGGAAAGATACAATAGCAATACATCCTTCCATCCCTTAACCGTTTGGCCCTGCTGCTGGGAGATGAAAAAGAACATCGGAGTATTCTGTGGAATTTGTCCTTTTCCCACGATTCTGGAATTCTCCTTTAGAAACTCCACCTCTCTTAGCATGTCTTTTGTTAGTGTACTTCTAAAAAACATCGCCTTGTAAACTAGCTTTTCTCCTTCTGACAGGTCATCCGAATCCATAAGAGGCAGATTTTTAATGAGCTCAGCCTCAGGCATAAACCTTGTCAGTCCTATTTTGGATATAAAGTGCAGCAAGCTTAGCTGTACATTACTGGGTTCGGAAAGAACTTCCGTGGTTTCAGGCACACTGGGATCCAAGCCTATTATTGCCTTAACCTCATCAGGGTATTTCTGGGCCCAATAGATGGCTTCAAGTCCAGACATAGAATGTGGTAAAAGTACGTAGGGAGGCTTCTCTCCAGCACCCTCCAGAGATCTTCTTGTTTCTTCCAGGATAGTTTGTATATCCCTCGGGCTATCTGATACCTTACTCCAGCCATAGCCTGATTTTTCCACAACAGCTATCCTGTACTCATCCTTCATTCTCATCCACAATGGTTTGAAGTCCAAGGTTGGGCTACTGGTTCCATGACCAGCAAGAAACACAAGAGTTATCTCCCCTTCACCCTCTGAATAGACATGTAGACTCTTGTCACCGACCTCGATCATTTCCCCGGGTGGTGGAAAAGCTGCTTTTTCCTTATTCAATTGAATGCTGTGGTTGATTGTTGAAACAATCAGCAGAAGCAGAATCAATGATGCTATTACTCCAAATACAATAGCTACAATCATTAATGGTTTCATTTACACCTCCTTTGACGAAATTATCTTTGGTTCTCTATCAACATCTTTATCAGCGCCAATTTTTCGACTACTTGTCCTTTGATGCCTTCCTTCTGTTCCTGAAATGGATCACTATCATAACGACTGCCGCTATGGTGGTAAAGTTGAGGAAAATATCCCTATAGGCATCAGGATGCAGGGGTTGAAAGAATCCTGTTATCCAAACATAAATAAATACTATTCCCATGGAGATTGAATAAGGGACTAAATATGTTAGAATCTTGTTCTTCAGTTTGATTGTTTCAAACAGCAAAATTGTAATGGTTGCAATCAAGACCACAGCTGCCCTATTCAATATGTGGAAGTTTGTGTCTGTCATCTGACCATTGGTCAGCTGCAAAAAACTGCTTAGAATCGTTGTAAATGAGAACATTACACTAAAAAGTATCAATCCCTTCCTGGTCGTTTCAATTGCTCGTACTCTCATATTTTATCCTCACATTTTATATTTGGGTAATCTTCTTTCCAGGGGGACTGACCCCGTGGGTACACTATTCTGCTGACTTAAATTCTTGCCACAACCCTTGCCAGCGATGCCTCTGCCCTTATCTTTAGTGGCAATGCAATGATCTCGAAATCATCAACCGCCAGAAGTCTTTCAAGATTTTTCAGATTTTCAATAATCAGTATGTCGTTTCCTAAAAGTTTCTTGTGGATACCAAATGGATAGTGGTCTGGGGAGGGAAGGTCCATTCCGATCATCTTAACTCTTCTTTCAACAAGGAAATCCGCCAAAGGCTCTTCAACCACAGGATGGTCCATAAAGTAGGTGTCGCTTCCAAACAGACTCTCAAAACCAGTAAAAAGAAGTACTATACTGTTCTCCTTTACCATATCCAGGTAACTTTCCTTCATGCAAATTGACTTTTGACCCCTTACATCGAGTAGGATTCCTTTGCCAATAAACCTGTCCAGGGGATAATCACTTATCAATTGGTCGCTTTCCATTATGTGACTGGCAACATCTATATGGGTCCCCACATGCATCCCTGTTTCCAGCTTGGTGTCGTTATACATATCATTTTCAAGGAATCTGTTCTTATACAGCTTTAATTCATCATCTCCTGGATAAGAGCTAATACCCGCTTCTATTGTATAACTTAAATCAATAAGTCCAGCCATGAATCAGATCCTCCTTTTTTGATCCTAACCTCCTGTTGAATGGTACAGCAAAGTGGCTTCAATGATTAACTAAATTCTTAAATTCATCACAATTACGGTATGCTCCTTGTTCCCAAAGGACTGTTCTTTCCTTTCCACCTCCTGATAGCCGAGCTTTTTCCAGAAATTCATTCCCTTGATATTTTCCTCAATCACTCCAATTCTTAGGATTGATCCACCGTTTAAGGAAACATATTCCCTGATGTAGTCGTGTATGGCACTGCCTAAACTGATCCCTCTTCTATCTGGGTCTATGAGCAGCAATCCTATTATCCACTCACCTGGTACCTTGTAGTCCCTAACCATTTCAACAACACCTATGAGTAATTCATTCCCGTAGACTCCCAGGACCAATTTGTCCTCCATGTCCTTTCCAGGAGGCAGATCATTCAAGATATCATAGCCCGCATTGCTTGCTGGCATCCGCCCTTCAGTGAGAATAGCGAATTCATAGCATCTTTCACATAGGTCCTGTAAATCACCCTCATCATTAGCACCGAGTGATTTTATATAAAAAACTTCTCCATTCACGGTTATTCCCTTCATCTGCTTTCTCCATCAATTATCCACTTCAAGAAATTCCCTAACAAGCTCCTCAAAATCATCCGGGAACTCATGTCCCAGTTCATTCACCCATATTGACTTGACTGCGGCACCATTTCTGATCAACTCTCTTGACAGCAGCATGCTTGGTTCCAGACAGTCCAGGTCCCTTGTACCGCAAATTATCGTCACACTTATATCTTTTCCTATGATCTCTTTCACCAATGGGCCCAAGTTATTTTCAACTACGGGAATCCATGGTGACTGAAGTATAATCCCAGTACAGTCAATGTCCTCCTCAAGTATTGCACGCAAGATCACATTGCAGCCAGCCGAGAAGCCTCCTATAACTCTTTTCTTGTAGCTATTCCATTGCATCCTACTCAAACTCTGGCTCAGCTGTCCTGGTCCATCTCCATTGTCATCCCATCTGAATATTTCACAGGAGTCAATCTCCTTGGATTGCATGTACTCAACCTGGAGGCTGTCAACAGCAATTGATGACCATTCCTCCTTGCTGTGTGACATGTTTTGCTGGTTTCCATGAAGTGCCAGCAGTATGTTATTCTGTGTCTTCTTTTCCCAAGATACAATAGTTTCAGCTGTCTTTAGGGCCTCCTGGTATCTCTTGATTGAGATATCCTTGAGTTCTTTAAATCTGGATTTCTCCCTTAAGCTATCCAAATCCTCATCATCAAAAACCTCAGACCTGTACCAATAGCATTTTCCAATTATTGCCTCTTCCAGGTAACCCATTGCCTCCTCTGTCTTCCCATCCAGTGCTGCCAGACAGTAGAGAAAGTTGTAGTACTGGCCAGTGGGTTCTGGGATTTCCTTCTTATGTCCAAGTATAAAGTCATAGGCTTCCTTTACACCCTTTTCTTCCAATAACTCCAGGGTCTGATTCAACAGTTTATCCTCTTTCATGTGCCCTCCTTTTATTATCCATGCACTCCCAATGTACAGGTAATTATTTAGGTACAAGCGATGCCCCTTCTCTGCGTTACTAGTTTATCCCTTCATCTTCTTTCAATTTAGAGTATACCAAAAAATCCAGTCGGCAAGTTGTTTTTTTCTCATTTTTTGTCAATATTGCAGCATTTCTCATTGGCCCTCTTATGAACAATCCATCAAGGTGGTCCTACACCATGGGCACTTATACATACTGGCAGATAAAACACCAACCAGTAAAACGGGAACCTCCCAAACGAAGCTGGAGGTTCCCGTAATAAAATCTACTTTTTGCTATTTGTCATTGAAACTATGGCAACGATTACGACAACGATTACAGCACCAACAATAAGATAAAAAAGTAGTCCCCTACCTTCTTCGTCTGTTCCACCGTTGATGTCAATGTTAACGTCAAGGTCTGGTTCTTCTTCTCCATCACCATCTGAAGCATAGGCAACAAACTGATTCACTGTTACCACAAGTTCATCTTCTTCTGTCATCAAGCTTATTCCTGGCATTATAGCACTCATAAGCAAAGCCATTGCTACGACTAAAAACATTGTTTTTTTCACACAAAAAACCTCCTTTGATATTATGTATGTACACAACAAACCAAGAGGTTCTTACTTTTTTTAGTTACCCTCTATTTTATTAGATAATCAGGTATTTAACATCTTTTGAGTGTTCCACCTAATCAGGTGATGGATTAGTAAAGTGTATGCTACTCAAAATGAGTTTTCAAATTATATTGATAGAGTCCATTTAAATCTTATGAAATATTTGTGTTACAGAGTTTCCTTAGCTGAATTATCTTGTAAGTACATCCTCAAACTGTTAGAATCATTGTATTGTTTGGTTGTGTTTATTTCTAAATGCTCACACGAGGAGATGTATGGATTGTTAAGAGTAAAAAAATACATAGGTCTTAGGACCTTAAAGACGGCTTTTGGAGCAGGACTTGGCATATTCTTTGCCCATCTCTTGAACCTGAACTATGGTGTAAACACAGCCATAGTTGTTATTCTTAGTCTTCAGAATACAAAGAGGAAGTCATTGAACCTTGCAGGAGTCAGGATTCTCGCTTCAGTAATTGCCCTGTCACTTGCAAAGCTTGTTTTCACGATTTTTGGCTTTGGTCCCATTTCATTCTCAATTTATCTACTGCTGTTCATACCAATAGTGGTTAGGCTTAGGCTTAATGAAGGCCTTGTTCCAAGCTCGGTTCTTGTCAGCCATCTTCTTGCTTCAAACAGTGTGACCTTTGGTAGTTTAGCCAATGAATTTGCCCAAATGGTAATTGGCGCTTCCATTGCGCTTGTCCTCAACCTCTATATTCCAGGGCTTGAATCTCACCTAATCAATGACCTCGCCGCCATTAAGAGGATAAAGTACAGAATTCTTGAAAGCATGAGGACAGGTCTTATGGATGAGTATGAGTCAGCTGACTGGCTGGTGCTGTTGGAAGAGATGTCCCAGAGGATCGACTTGGCAACCGAAAGGGTTCTCAACGAGACTGGAGAGAACTTCAACCGTGGACTGGACTATCATCTAAGGTACCTTAAAATGGAGTCTGACCAGCTGGAATCCCTAAGATTCATGAACCGCTCAGTTCGGTCCCTCAGCAGGGGCTGCGAGCTTACCAGACTGGCAGCAGAGCTTTCAGGAAAGGCTCTCACCCAGCTAAAATCAATTAGGATGGACAGGGAGAAAATTCAGGAGATCAAAGGATCTTTGGAACTCCTGGCAAAGCCCACAGATCAATCCTCAATGGAGGAGTTTCAAGCACGTGCAGCTGCATTCCAGTATCTTGAGGATCTTGTACGGCTTCTGGATATCAGAACTGATTTTGTTGATTCGCTATCCTATTCCGACAGAAAGCTATTTCGGGAGATGCATTCAAAAATTCGGGAGATGGAAAATGCCGGCCTGGATCAACAATGAAGAAGGTACCTTTGGATTTCTCCATAAGGTACCCTTTTCATTATGACCTTAATATCTTCTCCATCTTCTTGCCCTTTGCAAGCTCATCAATGAGCTTATCCAGGTACCTGATTTCCTGCATGAGAGGCTCCTCAATTTCCTCAACCCTAACTCCACAGACCACTCCCTTAATCAACTCCCTTGAAGGGTTCAGCCTGGGTGCTTCATTGAAAAATCCCTCAAAATCTGTCTGCTTGGCAAGCTGGTCCTCCAGCTCCCTCTGGCTGTAGCCTGTAAGCCAATGGATAATCTGGTCCACTTCCTCCTTTGTGCGTCCCTTCTTTTCAGCCTTTGCAACATACATTGGATAGACCTTCGCAAAGCTCATCCTGTAGATTTTATGATCTGCCATGGTATCTCCTTTCGTAATCATGTGACTAAAATCTCTTCCTGTTTACAATTCCAGCAACCACAAACATCAATGCAACCGATAGAAGTATTATCCCAATGTATGCAAGTGACCTCTCCTGAAATGGGAGGTTTACATTCATTCCATAGAAGCTGGTTACAATAGCAGGTATTGCCAATGATATGGTCACTACTGTAAGGAACTTCATCACTATGTTCAGATTGTTTGATATGATGGATGCAAAAGCATCCATGGTGTTACTTAGTATGTTTGTATATATGTCAATAAGAGCTATGGCTTGTTTGTTCTCCACTATCAGCTCCTTGAGGTTATCCTCATTATCCTCATTCCTTTCAAGTAGTGTCTGAATAAGTAGATATCTTTCATTTTTCACCTTACTTACATAGGATGAGAATATCTTTTCCATAACTGTCTGGTTTGACCTTAGTGCAGTTGAGAAATACACAAGGCTGTGCTCCAGATTCAATAGCTTTATAAGCTCCTCGTTTTTCAGGAATTTGTTAATATAGTCCTCTATGATGGCAGATTTCTTTTCAATTTCCTTAAGGTACTTAAGGTACAGATTAACCATCCTTAGAAGAATCTTATATACCAGTGCAACACGGTTATTCATACCCTTTATTTCGTCTTCAGGCATGCCTTCGATAACCTCATTCTCCATTAGTGTCACAGTCAACAAGACCCTCTCGGTGAGAATAATCCCAAGTGGCAATGTGTTATAGGAATCAAACTTACCACTATCATCCTTGTAAGGTATATTCACCAGGATAAACAGCTGCCCGTTTCCCGCCTCAATTCTTGAGTTCTCGTCATTGTCCAAGGAAGCCTTAATATAGATGGGTTTAATGCCAAACCTCTCCACCAACGCCTGAGACTCCTCCTCAGTTGGATTTATGAGGTGGATCCATTGATTGCTGTCCTCGATGGTGTTGGCCTCCATTATTCCAGCATCGGTGATTGAATAGAGCTTTTGCATATTATCACTCCCGTAACTGCAACATTTATCCCAATTATTATATACCCCTCTAAAGCTCTAACTCCCATGCTATGACATAGAATCAAATGAACTCTCCCAATCTATAGAATCTTTGAACGGATCTTTCCATATACAATCTCAGCTACTGAAGTTGGTACTCCATATTCCTTTCCAAGTCTTATGATTGTCCCTCCAATAAGGTCTCCCTCGTCCTTTCCCCTTCCACTCTCAATGTCCCTTTGGTATGATGTTCTGGTTTCATAGGGGTAGAACTGGGCATTTCCAAGATAGGTTTCTATCAAGGAATCCTTCACAGGAATGCCTTTGGCCTTTGCCAGATCAACAACCTCTTCCATGATGCTCCTGATCAGACCTTTGTGTTCCTGATCCTCCATCACCTCTCCAAATGACTTCCCTGAGTATGCAGTCACCAGGGCAAAGGGTGAAAACATGATGAATTTTTCCCAGATTGTTGTTTCCGGTCTCCTTTCCCATCTGTAGGGGATTTCGGATTCATTCAGGATTTCCAGAAGCTCACTGGGATAATAACTCTCGAATTGTGGATCTTTTCCAAACACCAATAATGTCGTGCCACCCTTGTGAACCACTTTCCCTGGTCCATTTACAGATGAAGTTACAAAGATGCATGAAGGAAGGACTATCCCTTTATCAAGCCATTCCTTGATTCTCTCGTATATGTCCACACCGTTTAAAGGTGCTATGATAACAGTGTTCTCATTTGAAATCTTATTGATGTCTTTAACTGCATCCATCAGGTCATAGCCCTTGACGGTCAGGAAAACATAGTCCATAATAGGTAGATCATCTACATTATCCACCACTTTGGTGGGATGGCATTTAATCTCTCCCTTTGATGGGGTGGCAAGGGTAAGTCCATTTTTGTCTATTGCCATCAGATGCTTCCCTCTGGCTATGAAATATACCTCAAGCTTGTCACTTGAAGCATTTGCAAGCATTCCTCCCAGGTATCCTCCAACTCCTCCAATTCCATATACACAAATTTTCCTCTTATTCATTTGCTTTTAACCTCCATTCACTGGCTGTAGAAAAAGGTCTCATTCCGATGCTATAGTAAAACTGCTGGGATGAACCCACCAAGACCTTCTTGGCTCCCAGGTCTCCAACCCTTTTTATGCCTTCAAGTACCGCAGCCTTACCCAATCCCATCCTCCTGTAGTCAGGGTCTGTTGCCACTGGCTCTATTACTGCAAAGTCACTCCTTTTGTCATACCACATCCCACAGTAGGAAGTAAAGTTTCCATCAGGTGCAACCACTGCAATCTTAAGGCTTAGGTCAACATTGTCTCTCTTCATTTGAAGATTTCCAGCCAACTCATTTTCTTTCGTGAATTTGAACTCACCCTCCCCATCAAGCTCATGGTTAAAGCCCTTCCAGAGGACACGGTAATACTGATACAGGTCGTAAGTGTCCTGGATTGTAGTGATCCTGAATCCTTCGGGAAGACTAAATTCTGTCGATGTTTTTCCAATGTAAAATATTGCATCGGATTCCTTGTCCTCAGTGGCTACAAATCCAAGTTCAGCTGCAATATCCTGAAAATTTGTATCAGAATCCGGAATGACAACCCCAAATTTGTCCCCATCTGCCAGGTGCTCCTTTGAATAAAGCAGCATTTCATTCTTTAGCTGATCATATTCTGGGTTTGTAAGGCAGAATGCAGTTCCAAGTCGTAGGTCAAAGGTTGCAATCCCCACAATGTCGTCTTCATTCTCCCATATGCCAATTCTACCCACTGCATCCCTGTCAAGATAGTCGTGGGTTATCATCCAGTCCCACCTGGCGTATGTAAAATTTGTTGATCCAAGCTGTAACAAGAATTCCCTTACCTTACGGTAGTCCTCTGTAATGCCTGCTTCCTTTGTATAATTCCTGAATCTTATTGTCATGGGTTGCCTCCTGAAAAATGTATTATTTGTACCCTTCCAAAATGAGTCAGTAGAACCGTCCCCAATGACTCACTATTGTTACATCTCCTAATTAACAGTATAATGAATTGAAGGGAGGTTTGTAAAATGGAAAATTATTTCTTTGAAGCTTTTGAGGTCATGGATAGACTTGCACCAGGAAGTGAAGCATCTACGCTTAAGGCAATTTCCATGTATAAGGGTCCAAAGGAAGCTACGGATATTTTGGACATTGGCTGTGGCAATGGTATTCATACTATGCTATTGGCCAAGGAGTTCCCCAAGGCAAAGATAATAGCAATAGACAATCACCAGAAATTTATTGAAAACCTAAACGATACAATGGAAAAGAATGGATTATCCCAGAGGGTGACTGGAAAGTGCCTCTCTATGTTTGATATGGATTTTGATGAGAAGTCATTTGATCTTATCTGGTCCGAGGGAGCAATATACATAGCGGGATTTGAAAGGGGTCTTAAAGAATGGAAAAGACTGCTTAAGGAAAATGGATATCTAATATGCAGTGAGGTCAGTTGGCTTGTGGATAACCCCTCTGAAGAAATAGCCGCATTTTGGGATGAAGAGTATCCACAGATTGATAAAGTCGAAAACAAGATTAAGCACATTGAAGCAGCTGGGTATACCTATCAAGGTCATTTTGTCACACCAAGTACCGATTGGACTGATAACTACTACAACCCACTCCAGGCTAACCTAGACAAAATGCTCCAAAAATACCCTGATAATGACATGGCTAAACAGGTTATAGCTATGCTTCAACATGAGATCGACCTGTATCGCAAATATGGTGATGAATACAGCTACGTTTTCTACATTATGTCAAAGTAACTTAGCTAGACCCAATATATATGATAAAATTCTTTGCAGAAACCACACTTGCTCAAGTGTGGTTTTAGTATTATTGTATCTTTTACAAAATGAGTCACTAGAACCGTCCCCACTGACTCATTTGTGATACGGTTCGTTTCTCATTATCCTAAAAGCCCTGTAAATCTGTTCCATTAGGATCATCCTCATCAGCTGGTGAGGAAATGTCATCTTAGAGAATGACAGCTTAAGATTGGCCCTTTTCAGGACCTCCTTGGACAATCCGAGGGATCCACCTATCACAAAAATAATATGGGAATTTCCTTCAACCATTATGTCGCCTAGCTTTTCCGACAGGGCTTCTGATGACAGCTGCTTGCCCTCAATTGCCAGTGCCACTACATACGCTCCAGAAGGAATCTTCGAAAGGATCTTCTCACCCTCCCTATCCTTGATCATTTCCATTTCCTTGTGGGACAGGTTTTCAGGAGCCTTCTCATCATCCACCTCAATTATTCCTAGGCTGCAGTATCTTGAAAGCCTCTTTGAGTATTCCTTTATCCCCTCGTTCAAATACTTTTCTTTGATCTTTCCAACTGCTACAACATCAATGTTCATTTCTGCCTCCAATACTTCATACTAATCCCTTATACCAGCATTTATATACCTTTATAATAGCATAATTTCATCATTTTTAGGCGAAAAATAAGCCCCCCGGTAGGAAGGCTGTCAATAAATTCTGTTTTGTTTTATCAAATAAGACTTCTGACTACCTCAAGAGCCTTGTCATAGTCAGGGTGGTTTGAATTCTCGGATACATACTCAACATGCTTGACCACATTATCTCTATCCAGAACAACTATTCCTCTGGAAAGAAGTCTCAGCTCCTCGATTTCAAAGCCGTACTTTGTTCCAAAGTCAAGGTCTCTGTAATCTGAAAGGGTTATCACTTTGTCAATGTCATTTGCGCTGCAAAATCTCTTTTGTGCGAATGGGAGATCCACTGAAATTGTTATTATAACAACATCATCAAGCTTGGTTGCCTCTTCGTTGAATCTTATTGTCTGAGTTTCGCACACCCCTGTATCAAGAGAGGTTACCACAGATATGACCTTTACCTTGTCTCCTGCATCACTTAGGCTGTAGGGACTCATGTCGCCCTTGAGAGCAGTAAAGTCAGGGGCCTTGTCTCCTACCTTTACCTCCGTACCGATCAGTGTCATTGGTTTTCCACCCACTGTCAGGGTGTCAGTTCTTCTACTCATTGTATCTATCTCCTTTACTAAATCATCATATTAGCTTCCAAAAGGAAGCCTGTTGAATAGATACCCGTAAATTTGTTCCTTATTCACACTTTGCCTCTTCCTCCATGCACTGCCTTACCTTTTCCATCAGGTGGAAGTTGGTGAAATCATAGCTTAGGGGAGTAAGGGTCGCATAGCCTTCACTTAGGTAGTACCTGTCGGTGTTCTCCTTCAGTTCTGCATCCCTCCTGCCCATTACCTTTAGGGTCCTTTCACCGCTCCCATTCTTTTCAGCAAGGTAATAGTCATATATTGGTCCTCCAATCTTGCAGACCTTGATTGGCTTGGTTTCATCATTCAGGTCATAGGGAGTATTAAGGTTAAGTACTATAGGCATGGTCATTTTTTCGGTGTTCATCTTATCCAGAACCTGAAGTGCATATTTTGCAGCTATTTCATAGTTAAGCCCGTTCTTTGTCCACTCAGCAGACACTGCCACACTTGGGACTCCATAAAGATTCCCTTCAATGGCAGCTGATACTGTTCCAGAGTAAAGAATGTCCATTCCTGAGTTAAGGCCCATGTTTATACCTGAAAATACAATATCTATCTTGTCATCTGCAAGCTCCTCCATTCCAACGCGGACACAGTCCGCTGGCGTACCTGAAATGCTGTATGCTGGAGATTTAATTCCCTCAAGCTCCACCTCCTTGATCACTATTGGCTTGTGTAAGGTGATTGCATGGCTTTGTGCACTTCTTTGGGTCTCAGGTGCCACAATTATTACATCGTGCTCCTTTTCAAGGGCCTTTGCCAGGGTGTGTATCCCCTCTGCCATTATTCCATCATCATTAGCTAGCAATATCTTCATCTTATCCTCCTAGAATTCCTTGAATCTCACGGTCACTTTTCTTGTTGTTCCGTCCCTGTTTATGGTAAGTTCGGCACTTTCACCGATCCTATAGTTGTAGAGTATCTTTCTCAGGTTTGACATGCTGGTTACCTTCTCATCGTCCACATATGTTATTACATCAAGAGGCCTCAGCCCTGCCTCATCCGCTGGAGAGCCCGGCAAGATCTCTATTGCCACAACTCCGTAATCTGCAGGCAGGTCCGTATCCATCTGCACCTCATATATTTCAACCTCACTGCCTGTAAAGCCTATATAGACATTCTTAAAGCTTCCTTCCCTGACAATTTCCTCAATCACTGGCTTGACGAGGTTTATGGGGATTGAAAATCCCAGTCCCTCTCCAGTCTGAATCTTGGCTGTATTGATCCCGATTACTTGTCCTGTGGAGTTAAGCAAAGGTCCACCACTGTTTCCTGGATTTATTGATGCATCTGTCTGGATCAGATCCTCCATTACGTTGTACTGGTTAATCTGAACCGACCTGTGAAGGCCGCTAATTACTCCAGATGTCACGGTTCTTTGGAAGTCAAGCCCCAATGGGTTTCCTATGGCCACAGCCAGCTCGCCAACCCTTATTTCATCTGAGTCTCCAAGCTCAGCCACATGAAGATTTGTTGCATTCACCTTTACTACAGCAAGGTCCAAAGTGGCATCATACCACAATACCCTTCCCTGTACCTTGTCCCCATTTTCAAAGAGAACCTGAATCTCCTGGGCATTCCCGTCTCCGATTACATGGGAGTTTGTAAGGATATATCCGTCGCTGTTTACAACAACTCCCGATCCCACCCCTTCAACTGGTCTGGACCAGAAAAAGTCCCTTTCTATGGATACGGTTGTTATTCCAACAACCGAGCTTACAGCCTTGGTGGCCACTGCTGCCACTACATTGATTTCCTCCACCGGATTGATTGTTACAGTATTCATCATTGATGGCTGACCCTCTGTGTATATTTCAGGTGTGGGAATAATTCTGCCATAGAGATAAGTGGGAGCAACATATGCAGTAACAAGCCCCCCAATCATTCCAGCAATAAGGGCTACCAGTACATACGAAAATATACCTCTCCTTTTGGGCGGCTTGTAATAGCTTCCGTAATTGAAGTCATTCATCATATTTCCTCCTCATTAAAGGCTATATATTCCACTTATACCATCTCTGTTGGTCATGTTTAATCTAAGGTCATTGTCCACGTCAAATCCCTGGCTTAATAGTCCATTCCTAACGGTGGAATATGCAATCTCCGGCTCGTTGTTGTCCTGACTAAGATGTGCAAGAAGCACTATCTCATTTTCTCCCCTCAAAACCTCAGACAACACATCAGCTGCATCATCATTTGAAAGGTGACCCTTTAGGCTCATTATCCTCTTCTTAAGCATCATGGGATAGCTTCCCTCCATGAGCATCTTAACATCGTGGTTTGATTCCATAAAGTAGAAGTGAGAATTGCTTATCCTTTTCTTTATACCCTCATTAATATAGCCTGTATCTGTAACAAAGCTTAACTTGGTCTTATTGTTGAATATAATATAGCCCACTGGCTCACTGGCATCGTGGGAAACGTTAAAGGGATGGATCAGGACATCCTTCAGCTCAATATTCCTGTTTGTCGTAAACACCTTTGTGTTGTGAGTCTTTACATTCTTTATAGTTGACTCCATACCTTTCCAGGTATTCTCATTGGCGTATACGGGAATGTCATAGCGTCTTGACAGCACGCCCACTCCCTTTGAATGGTCGATGTGCTCATGGGTCACAAGGATTGCATCAAGGCTTCTGGGATCCACCTGTATTTCACCTAGGAGCTGTTCAATTCTCTTTCCTGAAAATCCCGCATCTATTATTATCCTTGTATTTTCTGTTTCAATATATTGGCAGTTCCCGCTGCTTCCGCTTGATAGGGAGCAAACCTTAACAGTCATTTATAAAAACCTCCTCTGTTATGATTCTTTAATTATATAGTAACATGCAAAAAAAAAGAAGGATAACCCTTCCTTTTTTTCACTATTCCAGATCTAGTATTACCTTGTACCCATCCTTGAACTGGACTCTCCAGGCTGGAACGGCCCTACCTTCCTTGGCCTGCTGGTAATCATCCAGATATTCCTGCTTTTCTGGGTCGAAATAATAGCATAGGGTAATATCTGTTATTGTCTTGTTGCTGGCATCCCCCATGCTAAGAAGCTCCAGGATCGCCTTTGGTGCCGGTACGATCTTGTAGTCTGTCTGCTCAATTTCCTTGGTGTTTAGCCAGGTTCTTTCCATTCTAACAATATTACCATTCTCTATCCTGAATAAAGTGTAGCTAAGCTCGATATATGAGTCCTGGAATGTTTTGGTAAAGTCAAGATAATAACCGGTCTCAGTCTCTCTCCAATAGGAAAGTCCCATATCTTGGGTTTCATATCCTCTCTCCTGAAGAAATCCCAATGCAAGGTCAACTGCCTGTTCAATATCCTCTATGGAATTCACTGCTTCTTCACCTGAATTTTCATATATCATAAGCTTTTCATTTATGACGGTAACTTCTTCTTTTCCGTTGTCTATCTCCACAACTGCTCCTTCAGACCTGTTTATGGTTCCTTCCGAACCGAAAAAGCTCTCATTTATTCTACCAGGCTGCATGATTTCATACTCAACGGTCAAATTATAAAGCTGCTGGGTTTTTGTGGGTATCTCAGTTTGGAGAACAATTCCATTTCTCCCAAGGAGATCCTCTGTTTCCTGGATGAATTCAGGGTCAAGGACAGCATTTCCAGTGTCCTGTGCACCATACAGAAAGTATGCCAGAAAAATATTTGTCACTAGAAGAGCAACTATAAGTATTGTTTTAGCTTTGGACCAATCCATCCATCATTCTCCTATCTCTCATACACCAACATTCCCGTATATGCATTGAAGGCATATACCCTTCCGTGTGTCCTTATTAGCCACACACCAATCAATCTCTCCTCCTGATCCTTAAGACCAGGATCGTAGTAGGATATTGTTATGTCTTCAACTGAAGCCAATACCCTTTGAACCACCTGGTCACCAAGCTGTTCCTTTGTTTCACCTGTGTGTTGAAGGTACTCGCTTTCCAGGAAAAGGTAATTCTGGTCTATTACATCAAAGGATGACAATATCTGTCTGCTGTCCTGAAGGCTTGCTATGTTAAGGTCCATCTCTCCTCTGAAAAGCTGTCTGTAGCTTCTGACCTGATTGTTGAACACCTCAATTTGCACATATTCCCGGACCTCCCTGTTTCCAAGAAGTACGGGTATCCCCCTTACCCTGTATCTGAAGGTCAGGCTGTATCCAAGGCTGCCCTCTGATTCAATCTCATCAATTCCAGCCAGGTACATACCCTTTGCTGAGTATGCTTTCTGGGATATGAACTCTGATGCTGTTGAAAGGCTCAGATACAGGTTCCTTTCAAGGATGGTATCCTCAAGGGAGTGAAAATACTCCACCGTCCCATTCATATTGAACTTCAATACCTTGTTGTTATAGATGTAAATTGTAGACCCATTGCTTTCAACGATTTGTCTGATGTAGTCAATATCCCTCTCCAGGAACCTTTCCGCCAATATACCCATTTCCCTTGTTGTCATCTGAGCAACATCATTGCTCACATATACAACAGGCAATCTGTGTCTGATCTCATAGGGAACATAGATATCCCCCACATCTGTTGGAAATATTTCAGAAAGTGAGTAATAGTAGTCAAAGTCAGCGCTATCCTCAAATTCCACAATTTCAGAAATTACATTATCTACATTGACTCCCGACTCGTGGACAAAAACATCCCTCTCGCCATCTGAAAAAACAAAAAAAGGATCCCCGCTACCTTTGACTATGGAGATTTTATCCACATAAGGTATGGTATCCACTATGTCGTTTGGTTCGTTAACATCCCAGGCCTTCGCCAGTATATATGTGCTCATGCTTTCGGGGAAGTAGAAAACCACTGCCATTTCTCCCGTTTGTCCAGGTCTGTACCCTGATTCGGATTCCTCTGTCCTGATGGTGTCTGAGCTCAGCAGCCTTGCAAGTGACTCCTTTGAAGTATCCCATATTCCGTACTTGTTTGCATCGTAAACCAAGGTATAATTGTTCCCACCTAAACCTACAAGGTATTTGTTGGGAGCAATCATATCAGAGAGTAAGTAGGATGAAGAGTAGGATATTTCAGGTGTGAAAAAACTAGTCACTCTTTCAGGAAACTGCATCCACAGCTGTTGTGTCATTGCCACACTTGTTCCCACCAAAAGAAAAAGGAGAATGGTCTTAAATTTTTCCTTCATTCAAACCTCTCCTCTTGATATTCTATCTTATTAGCGGCATCCTTATCCCGCCTGACTCCCTTTCATATGGAAGTCGAATCTCGGTTCTTGTAACATCGTATTTGTAAACTATGAATTCCTTGTCTTCAACTCCATCCACTCCGAAGTCTATTACGACCTTGTTAATACCTCTTACAAGATCCATCTGCTTCTGGAAAAATCCCAAATTGCCTGAAGTTACGCTTTCACTTTTAATCAATATATAATCTCCAGGGGATGGTAATCTGTCCAGGTTGAAGCTTCTTCTTGTCAAGTCAGTTGTTCCGTAAAGCTCAACGGTTATTTCTGTTCCTGACGGTGCTCGCCCATTAATAAGAACAACTCTTTCGCTTGAAGAATAGATTGATCTTTCAGGCTTTATAACTTCGTAATCAGCTCTGGTTGTGATTGCATTGCCTGTTGTAACATTGGATGCATGCGCAAAGCTTGCAAAACCAAGAACTGCCATTATTATCATCAAACTGGCCAAAGTTCTTTTGAACATACCCTTACCCCCTTTATCCGCATATTCTATCATCTGAATTATACCCCTGCAATGTTACAATCATATTACAGCAGAGTTAAAATACTATTACATCACCGGCAACGTGATATTAACAACTGTTCCCTTGTTCTTTTTGCTGGTGATTTCTATGGTGCCTTCATGGGCCTCAATAATCTCCTTGGCTATGGAAAGACCAAGACCTGTACCGCCCATATCCCTGCTTCTTCCCTTTTCAACCCTATAGAATCTTTCAAATATCCTTCCCACATCCTCCTCGGGAATTCCTATTCCATTGTCAGATATGCTAACATCTATGAATCTATCACGTTTTTTTGCATTTACCCTTATTATCCCGTTATTTTCAGTGTATTTTATTGCATTGGAGAGGATATTGAGAATAACCTGTTCCATTCCATCTCTATCCGCCTTTATCATAGGTAGTTCAGGCTGAATGTAGGATTCTACTCTTTGGTTTTTTTCATGGGCCAGAAGTTGAAGCTTTCCTATGGAGTCAAGCAGCATGTCTCCAATGGAGATATTCTCCCTGTTCCACTTGGTCTTCTGGTAATCAATATTTGACAGTTGAAGAAGATCTCTTACAAGCCTTCCCATCCTGTCACACTCCCTGTCAATAACGGACAGAAACCTCTGCTGTGTGTCCTGGTCCACGTCATTTGTCATCAATGTCTCAGCATAGCTCTTTATTGTGGTGATTGGAGTCTTCAATTCATGGGATACATTGGCCACAAATTCCTTTCTCATATTATCGAGCCTGTGCTCCTGGGTAATGTCCTGCAGCACCATTATAACCCCTGCTATATGGTCCCTTTCATTTTTGTATGGGGCATACTTCACCTTGTAGACACCTTCATCCTTCTGGAAGGTTGTTTCTCCGTTCAAGGTTTCCGGATCAGTATAATCTATATTTTCCATTCCAAGCTTTTTCAGGTCGAACCTTCCAGCAGTTTCAACAAATTCATCATCTATTTCCATCAGCTTTTGCCCTATTGGGTTCGCATGGATTATATTGCCGTTTTTATCGACCGCTATTACACCCTCTGCCATATAGCTGAATATTGTATCCAGTTTGCTCCTTTCAAGGTCCATCTCCTCGATTGTATCCTTCAGCTTAAGTGTAAGGTGATTGAACATTCCTGCGAGCTGGCCAATCTCATCATCCGATTTTACCTCGACAAACTGGTCGAAGTCTCCCAGGGCCATCTCCTCCGCCTTTTTTGTAACATCCCTGATTGGTCCAGTGATGCTGCTGGCAATGAAGAACCCCAGTACAATTGTTATTCCCAGTGCTATCAAAGTTGCATTTGTAAGTATGGCTCTTGAATCATCAATGGTTCTCTGGACATTTGAAAGGTCAGATGTCATGTAAAGAATTCCGTTGATTTTTCCCACACTGGAAAATACGGGAGCTGCAAAATGCATGAACTCATTTCCCGCCACATCATCCATTATGACAGACTGGGCCTTTTCTCCATGGAATGCACGTCCTATTATGCTGGGGTCGGTGTACCTATAGGATAGGGCATTATTACCAACTATGGACTCATATTGCTTGTTGGTGGTGGCCAGTATTTTGGGCACATCCTCATCGTAGATTACATATAATGTCTCACCGGTTCCAAGCCTCCAGTCGTTCAGCGTTCCCTGGATTCCCTCCCTGTTTTCTGTCCAGTTCCCTGTTGCTATATAGCTAGATGTGGACATTATGGTTTCTATCTGCTGCTCCATTGAAGATCTGGCTGTTTCAAGCTGCTGATCCTCCATTCTGTTCACTATGAAAATACCTATTATAACCATGGCAATAAAAACCAGAAGGAAATACACCACGATAAATTTCCACCTGATGCTGGAAAACATATCAGACCCTCCTGAAATAGTATCCAACGCCTCGTTTGGTCAGTATATACTTGAACTCACCTGAGTCGTCTTCAATTTTTTCTCTTAACCTTCGCACTGTAACATCCACCGTTCTGATGTCTCCGTAGTATTCATAGCCCCACACCTTCTCAAGAAGCTGCTCTCTTGTAAATACCTGTTCTGCACTTAGGGCAAGAAACTTCAGGAGCTCGAACTCCCTCAAGGTAAGGTCCACCACGGCGCCCTTTTTTCTTACCTCGTATTTTGTAAAGTCTATCTCCAGGTCTTCGGAGGTTATCTCAGCCGCTCCGTTTCCTGATGACAGGTCATAATCAAGTCTTCTTATGTTTGCCTTGACCCTTGCCACCAGTTCCCTCATGCTAAATGGCTTTACCATGTAATCATCCGCACCAAGTTCAAGACCAAGGACCTTATCCACCTCTTCCTCCTTTGCAGTCAGAACTATGACCGGGAATCTGAATGTTGGCCTTATTTCCTTCAATACCTGAAAGCCATCCTTCTTGGGCATCATTATATCCAAAATGAGAAGATCAGGTTGAGTAAGCTTAATTTTCTCCAGACCCTCTTCCCCGTCATATGCAACTGTAACCTGGAAGCCTTCCTTTTCCAGATTGAATTTAATTATATCCCCTATAGCTTTTTCATCATCGACCACAAGTATCTTGTTGTTCACATGAATCACACCTTTTTTTCTTTTATTTAACTAAATTATCTCCTAATCAATGAAATAAGTCAATTGCTTTGAGATATTGTGTTTCTTTTAGGTTTATCTTGATTTATGTCTGGATGAGTACTATAATCATTCCAGCAAAATGGAGTCGCTAATATGTGATAATCATCATCACGGCCTGGCCCGGTTATCACCTTCGTTGAAGAGGCAAGACTTTTGTTCATTTAACAATGGACGAAAGTCTTTGTAATTTTTTGGGTATATACTTACTGTCATAGTGAAAGGAAAGAAGGGATAGCATGGAATGGTACCAAAGGAATCCTCAGGAGTTGGCTGAAGACCTGAAGGTTAATTTATCTGCTGGAATATCCACAGAGGAAGCTACTAAAAGATTGGACGAACATGGTCAAAATGAACTTTCGGAAGAGCAGGGAAAGAGCCTGATGTCTAAGATCATCGCTCAGTTTTCTGATTTTTTGATACTTATACTTATGTCAGCGGCACTTATATCTGTTTTTGTTGGTGAAACAAAGGATGCCATAGTAATATTGTCAATTGTTATAGTAAACGCAATGCTTGGGCTGTATCAGGAAGGCAAGGCGGAAAAGGCCTTGGAGTCCCTCAAAAAGATGGCCTCTCCAACAGCAAAGGTACTTAGGGATGGAAAAACTCAAGAAATTTCTGCATCGCTGCTTGTACCAGGAGATGTTGTGATTCTTGAAACAGGTGACATAATCCCGGCGGACTTGAGGCTGATTGAAAGCTCAAACCTAAAGGTTGAGGAGGCGTCACTTACCGGGGAATCCGTCCCCTCAGAGAAAAAGGCTTCCTTTGAGCTCACTGAGGAGACTCCTCTTGGAGACAGACGAAACATGGCCTACATGAGCACCATTGTAACCTATGGTCGCGGCCAGGGAGTTGTGGTGGAAACAGGGGCGTCCACAGAGATTGGAAAGATTGCAACAATGATCCAATCAATAGACGAAGAGAGCACTCCTCTTCAGAAAAAGCTGAACCAGCTTGGAAAGATCCTTGGGATAACTGTAATTATTGTTTGTATAGCAGTATTTGGCATTGGAATGATTCAGGGCAGGGATCTTCTTGAGATGTTCATGATTGCAATAAGCTTGGCTGTTGCTGCAATTCCAGAGGGACTGCCTGCAATTGTTACAATTGTACTTGCCATCGGCATGAACAAGATGGTTGAAAGAAACGCGATTGTGAAAAAGCTTCTTGCTGTTGAAACCTTAGGGGCAACCTCAGTGATATGTACAGATAAGACTGGTACCCTTACGCAAAATGAGATGACTGTCGTAAAGCTGTTCACAAACGACAGGATTGTGGATGTTGAGGGAAGGGGCTACGAGCCAGAAGGAAGATTTCTCGTTGATGACAGGGAAATAAAGGTTGAGGAACTGAAGGGTCTGAACCTTCTTCTTACAATTTCAGCTCTTGTAAACGATGCCAAACTGGAGGAAAAGGATGACCTGTTCAAAATTCTTGGAGACCCGACTGAAGGAGCACTTCTTACCCTTGCAGAAAAGGGAGGTATCCGCTCCAAGACAATAAATGGAAAGTATCCCAGGATAAAGGAGATCCCCTTTGACTCCGAAAGGAAGATGATGACCACCTTTCATGAAATGGCCGGGAAGGATGAAATAGTTTCCTTTACCAAGGGAGCTCCAGATATCATCATAAACAGATGCAACAAAATCCTTCTTGATGGAGATGTGATAAAGCTCACCGATGATGTCAGGGAGAGACTCCAAGATCAGAACTCTGCTTTTTCCAGGGATGCACTTAGGGTTCTGGCTTTGGCCTTCAGGGAGTATCAGAAGGTTCCAGAAGAGCCTTCCACTGAAGAACATGAAAAGGATATGATATTTGTAGGTCTGACAGGGATGATTGACCCACCAAGGCCAGAGGCAAGAGATGCGATTGCAAAATGCAAGAATGCAGGCATCAATACCATTATGATAACAGGAGACTACAGAGAAACTGCATTTGCCATAGCCAAGGATCTGGGTCTTGCTGAAAAGGAAGAACAGGCAATAATGGGCAGCAAGATAGATTCCATCTCTGACCAGGAATTAAGGGAAGTTGTTAAGGAAACCAAGGTATTTGCAAGAGTTTCACCGGAGCATAAGGTAAGGATTGTAACGGCTTTAAGGGCAAATGGTGATATCGCCGCAATGACCGGAGACGGAGTCAACGATGCAATGGCCATCAAAAAGGCTGACATTGGAATAGCTATGGGAATCACAGGTACTGACGTTGCCAAGAACACTGCGGACATGATACTGACAGACGATAACTTTGCCAGCATAGTTGCTGCAGTTGAAGAGGGTAGAATTATATTCTCAAATATCAAGAAATTTGTATATTTCCTTCTGTCATGTAACATCGGAGAAATTCTGCTGGTGTTTATCAGTATCCTGCTGAATCTGCCGGTCCCCTTGCTTGCTATTCAACTCCTATGGCTAAACCTTGTTACAGACAGCTTTCCTGCATTGGCCCTTGGGGTTGAAAAGGGTGAGCCGGATATAATGAACAAGCCGCCACGGGATCCAAAGGAAGCAATTCTTGACAAGAGAATGCTCTTGGGGGTGTCCTTCCAGAGCCTTGCAGTTGCTGGGGCTTCTCTGGCAGCCTACTTGATCTCTCTTAATGTGTATGGAGTGGAAAACATTGTAGAGGTAAGAACTATAACCTTTACAACCCTGATACTTTCAGAACTGCTAAGGGCATATTCCAGCAGATCACAGAACTACACCCTGTTTAAAATAGGGTTGTTCTCTAACAGAAAGATGCTGTTTGCCACAGCAGGGGCCTTCCTGCTGCTGATGGCTGTCCTGTATTTACCATTTATGAACAACATTTTCTACACCTTCCCACTTGATGGTGGGGATTGGAAAATCGTTCTCAGCTTTGCATTCATTCCCCTGATAGTTGGAGAGCTATCCAAGATAGTGTTTCCTCTAATCTTGAAGGAGGAGTAGCTTAAAATCACAAACCCGGATCATATCAATTGATCCGGGCTTTTTGTTTGATTATTTATACATGTCAAGAGCTGCTTGAAGAGCCTCTCCTTTGTTGACCTTAACTCCTTTTCGGATTAGCATTGCCTCCATGGCCGAAAGGACTCTCAAAACATTTTCCTTCCTGCAGCTGTATCCCATTGTTCCAATTCTCCATATCTTTCCTGTCAATGGTCCGAATGCTGATGCAACCTCAACTCCAAAGTGATTGATCATATCCAGTTTTACTTCAGATTCAACAACCCCTTCAGGTACTTCAACACAGGTTACTGTTGGAACCTTGTCAAACTCCTGGCCGAATATTTTAAGACCCATTGCTTCAAGTCCAGCAACCAATGCCTTCTCATGAAGTTTATGTCTTTCAATTCTAGCTTCAAGACCTTCCTCCTTGATGATCCTTAATCCTTCTCTTACTGCATATAGCATCGAAGTTGCTTCTGTATGGTGATTAAGTCTTTTTGGTGACCAATACTCCTGAATCTGACTCAAATCCAGATAATTTGTCGAAATCATCCTATCGTTACGAGCTTCCTTATCAAGGCCCTGTTCAACCTTTCTTCTCTCTGCAAGAATCTGTTCCACCCTTTCGTTGTAGGTCAATGGCGCTAAACCTGTTGGTACTGAGAGACACTTCTGAGTTCCAGAAACCACTGCATCAACTTTCCACTCATCTGTCTTGAATTCTGTACCTGTGAGAGTAGCCACAGCATCAACAACCAAGAGTATATCCTTGTCTCTGCAGTAGTGTCCTAACTCTTTCAGTGGCTGCATCCTACCGGTTGAAGTCTCTCCATGTACTATGGCTACAACCTTCGGTTCAAATTCATCAATTTCCTTTTTGAGTTCCTCAAATGAGTAAGTGGTTCCCCACTCAATCTCTGTGGTGTGTACGTTTCCACCTGCCCTCTTGGCAATTTCAGATAGAAGATGGCCAAATCTACCGAATATTGGGACATAAACCTTATCTCCCTTTTCAACTATTCCAGATAGTACAGCTTCAATTCCCGCTCTTGCAGTTCCATCCACTACAAAGGCTTGTCTATTTTCCGTTTGGAAGGCGTATCTCAATAAGTCTTGAACCTCGTCCATTATATGAAGAAATGCAGGGTCATACTGCCCCAGTATTGGAGAACTCATCGCTCTAAGTACTCTTGGCTCCGCCTCAACCGGACCTGGTGTCATTATAGTTCTTTGTGGTATTACTAGTTCCTTGTACATAAAATACCTCCTTAATAATTTAACTATCCCATATTACTATTTTCCTACATTTTCTCTTATATTTAACTATCAAATAGTGATAAAGAATATATGTTTTTATGGTATTTTATGATAATTCGTAATAAAAATAAGCCCGCCATCAAGAATGATGACAGGCACTTTGTTAACTCTCAAATATGGTTCCTTTTCTAAATGATGCCGCTTTATCCCAGTTTTTCATTAAGTAGTAGTATATCAACCCGGTTGGGATAAGACTTGCGTACCAAGAAACCTGAACAAAGAAGAGCGATATTATTGATCCAACTGCAATAGCAGCTACTCCTGCCCAGTTGATTCCCTTAAACGGTCCTTCCATGTCATAGTAATCATTTAAATCCAACTTCTTCTTTCTAAGTAGGAAATAGTCAACTATAAGCACTGAAAAAATCGGTCCCAGGAAAGCTGAGTAAATCTGGACAAACAATGACAAGCCAGCTGCAGACTCCTCTCTTACCAAAAGCCAAGGAAAAGACATTATTGACAACATTCCCACTATCACAACAGCCTTCTTGTATGATATTTTAAATGAATTCATAAGGACATATACTGGTGGAACTATATTGTTCAAAACGTTCGTGGTAACCTGTGCAAATGCCACAAACACAAGGGTAATTACTGTCAGGAACTGATTGTCAATTGCCGTTGAAAATACCACGACAGGGTCATTGCTACCAGTAGCTCCTGAAACCATAAGTCCAATTAGACCCATGAACAAGGTAGCAGGGAGTATGGCGAACATATAGATCATACCTGTTGTGGAGGGTCTTGATTTCTTCACCAGCTCTCTTGAATAGTCAGATGCATTTAATATCATAGTGGCATAAATCCCAAGGAATGCCGTTGTACCACCCCAGAAGGGAAGTCCCCAGGTTCCTTCTATATTGGTTATTGTAGCGGCAACCTCAACACCGTATTTTGTGTAGACTGTATAGAACATGTATCCAAGAGCGCCTATAATGAATACTACCGCTATGTTTTCCAGCCATTTTATGCCGTGGAATCCATTGATTGCCAAAACTACTTGAAGTGCAGTAAATAGAACAAATATCACCGGTAAGTTATCAAATCCTGTCAAGGTTCTTAAAGTTATGTTTAGCGCCCCTGCACCAACCCAACTCTGAAATCCAAACCACACTATTGCAGGTATCCCTCTTAGTAATCCCGGAAGCTGAACACCTAGGGAGCCGAATGAACTTCTTGCCTGAATTGTAAAGGGGATTCCGTATTTATGGCCAGCAGCACCCGCAAGAACCAAGGCTATTGCTATTACTCCACAGCCTATGGCCATTGCCACTATAGCTTGTGTCAAATTTAAAATTCCTATTAAGCTTGCTCCCATTGAAAATGTTCCAATGGAAACGCATCCACCCATAAATGCTGCGAAGTAAGAAAGTTTGTCCATGATCCTTTCTTTTGTTGGCAACAGTTCAGGACTAACATCCTTCATCAAACTCTCATCTACGTTTTTCATTTCATACTCCATGGTTGTCATAATTTCGCCTCCGTTCACTTTATTTTCTTAACAAGCTCACCAAATCCCTTGTCAGCTACTACTTCATTATCCCTCGCTACTAAATTCCCTCTGACAAATGTCATGATAGGCAATCCTTTTCCTTTCAATCCTACAAAAGCTGATATTTTATTCACATACTTCAATGAATCTGATGTTATTTCCCACTCCATATCCGGATCTAAAACAACCAAATCTGCATCGAAACCAACCTCTATAGCACCCTTCTTCCCATATAGCTGAAAAGCTTTAGCCGGACCTTCACTTAGACTCCTGGCTAGAATTGTTGGTGAATAACCTCTTTTAACGACTCCTTCGCTAAATGAGACCTGAAAAACATTCTGGATACCGCTAATCCCACCCCATGCACCAAAAATTCCATGCTCATCTTCCGACTTTTCTTCCAATGCACAAGGAGAATGATCAGAGCTTACGCAACTAAGAGTTCCATCCTCAACATATTCCCACATCTTTTCTACGGCTTCCATTTCCCTAAGTGGGGGTGCACACTTAAAAAGACTTCCATTGGCGATTACATCTTCTCTGCTGAATGTAAGATAGTGGGAACAGGTTTCTCCAATTATGTCTATTCCCTCTTGCTTTGCTTTTCTTATCTCCTCTGCAACTTCCGGATGACTAACATGACATATATGAACTTTAGTTCCAGTTTCTCTTGCAAGTTCGATTATATTCTTCGTAGCAATGACTTCTGCAATTAACGGGCGTGAGTTAAGGAAATCCTCCCAGCTTATGTTCGCTTTTCTCTGGGCTCTTGCCTCTTCCCATTTAATTATGGAATAGTCTTCACAGTGAAAGCCTGCTCTTGCATCAACGGTTTTTAGTATTTCTAGCGCTTCCCTTACCTGACCAATTGTAAGCGATACGTAGTCTGGAGAAACAGGACCTATAAAGGACTTGAATGCAACACATCCCTTTTCATCCAACTCTATTAACTTATCAAGATTATAATCCACCAGTCCTCCCCAAAAGCAGTAATCTACGTATGCATTTTTTGATACCTTGTTTATTTTTGCATCGAAAATTTTTCCATCAGTCAATGCAGGCTCATTTTGCAACGGCATATCCACTACTGTTGTTATACCTCCTACAGCAGCAGCTGCTGTTCCGTGTTCATAATCTTCTCGCCAGTTGTATCCAGGATCATTAAGATGTGCATGAGTGTCAATAGCACCGGGAAATACTAACTTTCCTCCAACATCAACCGTTTCATTTGCTTGTACTTCTTCAGATAATGATGTGATGGCAGCTATCCTACCGTCCTTGACACAAATATTACCTTCATAAATCCTTTCTGGTGTCACAATTTTTCCATTCTTAAGTACCAGATCAAACATATTTTCCCTCTTTTCCTGTGGATTTTAGTTCTTCTCTTACTTTAAAGGTCATGAGCACTCATTCTGAAACCGTTTTCAACAATTGTTTGATTGTTATATAAATAACGAATCATGATTCAATTATACTAGCTCAACAAGTTTTTATCTTGTCTAGTGTTGCTAAGATATTCATTTATCATTTATCTACTTTATGTAATACTTGCTTACTGGCCTAATAAGCAAGTTTGTATAAGGTCTCAATCAATATTTTTACTCCCTCAACCAGATCACTTAGTTCAGTATACTCTTCTGGATTATGGCTTATTCCTTTATGGCTTGGCACAAATATCAATGCTGTAGGGACTTTAAGAGCCATAACTTGAGCATCGTGGCCAGCTCCACTGTGCATCATCCTGAAATTCATTCCCTTCTCTTCACACTGATTGCGTATTACCTCAACCAGATTTTTATCCATTTGTACCGGTTCACCATCCATATATTTCTCAACTTCAAGTTCCAAATTCATCTCTTTTGAAATCCTTTTCATCATGGCCATGATTTCATCTATATATTTCCCCATGATATTCTTGTCTATATGTCTAATGTCCAATGTAAAAGTCGCTTTCCCTGGTACAACGTTTGAAGTGTTTGGAACAAGCTCCAATTTCCCAGCAGTTGCCACCAAAGGATCTCCAAACTCTCTAGCCTTATCCATTATTTCGCAAATCATTCTGGCTGCTCCGTTTAGAGAATCTCTTCTATAGCCCATAGGTGTTGTTCCTGCGTGATTTGCTTCTCCACTTACTGTTACAATATACCTGTTCTGACCTACTATATGGTGTACCACACCGATGGATTTTTTTTCAATCTCAAGGACCCCACCTTGTTCAACATGAAGCTCAATAAATGCTTCAATATTCTTCTCATCACTTTTTTTCTTAAAGTCAAATCCTGCCTTTTTCAGTGCTTCCTTGAAACTAATACCATTTGCATCATGAATTTCAGACATTTCTTCTTCACTTACAGTTCCGACAATATTCTTTGATCCCCAGAATGTAAATGGAAACCTGCTACCCTCCTCTTCAGCCATGGATACAACCTCCAATGTCTTCTTGGGAGTGCCGTACTTGGTTTTTAGATATTCCAAAGCCATCATACCCGCAATTATCCCATATTGACCATCAAGCTTACCACCTGATACAACTGTGTCTATATGAGATCCAGTAAGGATTATGGAGTCAATCTGATTTCCTTCTAGTCTTCCATATAGGTTACCCGATACATCGTAATAGGTTTGAAGACCTTTCTCAGAAAATTTCCCCCTTAACCAATTTTGTGCGGCTATCCAGCTATTGTCAAATAGAAGCCTGGTTATCCCCTTGCCATCGGCACCACCATATTCAGATAGATCTTCTATCAAAGTCTCCAACTCTTTTGAATTAAAGCTGTCTATTACCATCTAATCACTTCCTTCAAGATTAACATTCTATAATTATCGTTAAGTGTATATCAATCAAGTTTTTTCGTTTTTATCTTGATTTGATAAATATTCCAGATTTAACTATACAAGATTAACATTACATACTCAAGTGATTCCCCTCCATAGGCTTCTATTGAATGAGAGTCACCATCTCTGCAGATTGCAAGATCTCCTGGTTCCAAAATTGATTCTTCTCCGTTATCATTGTAGAGGGCTTTCCCCTTAAGTATAAAGTATGCTTCCTGGTCTCCCTCATGAGTATGATAGCCTATTGAATTCCCAGGTTCGATTATTGACTTCCCATATAACCTTCCTTTCCCTAAAAAATCCATTTCTTCAAAGAAATTTACAACTGTCACATAACCTTTGCCGCCTTTTAATCCCACGATTTTTTCAATCTTGAACTCATTTGATTGTCGTATCATAATTTATAACCTCCTTGTACTTATATTGTAACTATATTGCAGCTATAACAACTGACAAAGACTGTAGTTTTTTTTTATCCTGTATTGCTAATGGATTTGTATCTGATAAGATTGATAATATAGATGTAGTGAGATAAATATCAATAAATTCATGAAGGGAGTTTAGAAATGGGTTATAGAAATGATTTACTTAGCAGCAGAGCAATAATAAACCATGGCAGTTTTGCCCTTATCCCACCTGATGGGCTGGTTAACAATGTTATACCACATTTTGAAGATGCCAGGATAAGTGTAATAGCTTCACCAAAGCTTGGTGCTAGCTTTGTAGAATACCTTGTGGATTTTAATCCTGGTGGAGGTAACAGAAAAGGATTTGGTGGTGATGGCATCGAAACCTTTGTATATGTAATCTCCGGTAAGCTTCAGGTTAAAGTTGATGAAGACACATATGATCTTGAGGAGCAGGGATTTCTTTACTGTCCGCCCAGCAAGAGCATGATCATGACTAACGTTTGTGATGAGAACACGAAACTGGTTCTATACAAACAAAGATACATCCCTGCTGAAGGAGTTGGCGAGCCTTGGCTTGTATGCGACAATGTAAAAAATCTTACAGTGAACCTCTATGAGGACATGAAGGATGTCACATTGGTAGATTTTCTACCTACCAGTGTGGAATTTGATATGAACTTCCATATACTTACTTTCCAACCAGGAGGTTCCCACCCCTACATTGAAACCCATGTTCAAGAACACGGAGCATACCTCCTGTCCGGTGAAGGCATGTATAACTTGGATAACGATTGGATTTCTGTTAAAAAGGGAGATTTTATATGGATGGGACCATTTGTTCATCAAGCTACCTATTCGGTTGGTTACGAACCCTTGTCTTATGTATATTCCAAGGATTGTAACAGAGATCCTGAAATTTAAAAATAATCCTGGTTTCCATTTTGAAACCAGGATTATTTTAGCCAATTATTTTCATGATTTTTAAACCTACTTCGATTTCAAGCATTTTATCCCTATCCTCGATATCAAGACCAGTAAGTTCCTTTATCCGGTTTAAACGATAAAGGACAGTCTTATAATGAACATAAAGCTCCTCTGCTGTTTTTACTGCGTTCAGATTGCATTTTAGGTACATTTCAAATGTATCCATCAGTTCATTGTTTTTGTCCTTGTCATAGCTCTTAAGCTTTCTCAGACTTTCTGGTATAAAACCCTCCAAAGCATCTCGGTCCTCAAAGCTGCACAACATCCTATAGATCCCCAATTCTTCGAATACACTTGTTGAATCTTCACCGAAAATTCTCTTGCCGAAAATTGCTGCATCTTTGGACTCACTGTAGCTTCTTCCCATGTCTTCAACCGATTCGGCTACGCTTCCAATGCCCATGGTTACTGAAACCTCCCCAAATCTTTTCTTTGCGGTTTCCCTGACTTCCTCGCCAAATATCTTGAAATTTTTTATAGAGTTCTGTGTGCTATCATTTTCAACCACCGGCCAAAATACAATTAGTTCTTCACCTTTTATCAGTGAAATATGTCCCGTGGTGTGGTGGTATGCGATCCTATCTATAATCGTTTTTACTATATTTCTTGACTCAAGAGACCATTCGGCATTGTTCTCCAGTTTTCCCTTGTTCTTCCAGCTTATGTTATAAAGACCTAGAAGATATTTTTTCTTCAGATCCCAACCAAGAATCTGTCCTCTATCATAGATGCTCTGAATGGAATCATAGTTTCCGCTTATGAGATCATCCATAAGGTCACCTTTATACCTAAGCTTTGCTTCATTTACAGCCGTTTCCTTGAGGATCTCCAGCCTAAGGGTATTGGCCGCGCTTTCAAGGGCTATAAAGTCCATTTTACTCATATCCCTGGTTACTTCAAGTATCCCAAGATAAGCTTGAACTCTGTTTACAACTTCAATGGGTTCCATGGTCAGGTGATACTCATCTCTATCAAAATTGATATCTAGCCCATAGATTGGGTATCCTTCATAAATCATTTTTCTCATTTTCTTCTCAGAAACATTCAGTTCCGAAAAATGTTCATTACTGTAAGCAAGAATCCTCATTTCACTATCAAAAATAATTACCGGATTTTCCACCATCTCATCAAGGGTTTTGGCAATGGATTCAACCCCCTTCATTTCCAGGGACAGTTTGTTGAACTTATCGTGGCATTCCTTGTAGTAGTTCAGCTTGTATACCTGCTCATTGAACAGCAAACCCATCACAGGATATAGAATATCTATGTATTTGACATCCTTGCTTATTGAAATAACTGGAAAGTTCAAATCCCTACCTGTTTCAACAATTTCACTGGGTACTATCGGTACCATGTCTGAAACCTTTATTATAATCCCCGCCGCACCATTTCTTGCCACATCTTCAACAAGCTTTCTCTGTGCCTGGATATCCATTTCTATTGAGTAGAAACTTGTAAGGAGAAGTTCTCCTCCCTTTATCCAATTGGCAATATCCGGTCTTTCAACAATGGTTATACCTTCCACTTCAGTTCTATCGATTATCTCTTTTCCTGATACCAGCTTTGAATTCTCAAAGCATGACATTTTGAGTATGTCTTTTAAAAAGATTCCCATTTGGTTCCCTCTCAATCCTATCCTAATTTTAATGCAGACAGGCCCTCCATGAAGGAGGGCTTTTGTTAGCTTGAAATTATTCTGGTTCCTGTATCACCATGGATGGCAGCCTTGGCACTCTCCAATGATGTGATGATTGATTTCCTTTCTGGATGGGATTTGACAAAGTCCACTGCAGCCATTACCTTTGGAAGCATGCTACCTGGGGCGAAATGTCCTTCTACTATAAACTGTTCAGCTTCTTTAACAGTCATTGAACGTAATTCCCTCTGGCTTGGTTTGCCAAAATCCAGAGCTATTGTTTCAACAGCGGTTAATATGAATAATATGTCACAGTCCAGCATCTCTGCAAGCTTTTCACTTGCCAGGTCCTTATCGATCACTGCCGCTACGCCCTTAAGCCTTCCATCCTCCTTCAGGGTAGGTATTCCTCCTCCCCCAACTGCAATTACAACGTGTCCCTTGTCCACCATATCTCTTATCATGTCTATTTCAACTATGTCAACAGGCTTTGGTGATGGAACCACTCTCCTGTATCCCCTTCCAGAATCCTCAACCATTGTATATCCTTTTTCGATCTCCAATGTTTTTGCTTCTTTTTCTGTATAAAATCCTCCAATGGGCTTGGAAGGATTCTCAAAGGCCATATCATGTCGGTCCACTACTACCTGGGTTACTATTGTGCCTACTGATTTCTCAATACTTCTTTTCGTGAGCTCATTTTTTATTGCATTCTGAAGGTGATATCCTATATACCCCTCGCTCATTGCTCCACATTCAGGAAATGGCATTTCTGGAACCTTGCTGTCAGTAAGGTTAGCCGTCTCAAAAGATAAGTTAATCATTCCAACTTGTGGCCCGTTTCCATGTGCCACAACTACTGTGTGTCCTTCCTCAATCAGATCAACAATTGGCCTGGCTGTTTTTCCTACCAGTTCAAGTTGCTCCTTCGGATTGTTTCCAAGTGCATTTCCACCTAAGGCTATCATAACTTTACTCATACTGACCACTCCCATTCATATTGTTCTAAATCCCAGCAGACTTGCATATCCTGACATAATCCCTATAAATGTATCAACTCCTGATGTCCCACCATATTTTATCACATTAAGGTAGGACTTTTCATCAAAAATATTATTCTGAATGGAATTCACTAGACTTATAATATTTTGGCTAAAGGATCCCTTGACTGCTTTAGTCAAAAAGTCATGGGATATGTCGGTTGTTGGCTTTACATCTTCATCAAATAGAAGCTCCTCGATTCTATGTCTAAAGGCCTCATCCGCGCAATTAGCTCTGAGAACCGCATAAAAGCCAACAATAAAGTCATCCCATGCTGGGGTAAGTCCCTTGCCTCTTCCTACAATGGACCCTATATCAACTGCACCTGCTCCATTTATCATATCCCACAATATTTTGTCCTCTTCTGAAAGATTGGATAATCTCCTGGTCTTAAGGATTTTTTCAATTTCCTCAATTTCAAGCCCCAATCCATTTTCAAGATTATCATGCAGAAATCTTTTCATATAAACATCAAATATTCTTCCATCTGGATATTTACCATAGGTATCAATGTATGAGGAGTATACTCTTGATTCCAAAATGACGAACTTCCTTTTCTCCAATGAGAACTCCCGAAAATTATCCCTGCTTAAAATAATCCCCAAAGGTGGGAGAACCTCTTCGTTCATTGTAACAACCATCAATCCCTGGTCCGTAATGTAATTTATAGTATTTTCGAACTGGCTATGGATTCTGATTCTGTTGGGTCTTTCGAGGAGAGGTATAACATCTCCATCTATTGCAAGTGGATTAATTGTCTTCTTCTGAAGCATACTTCTCCACCAGTCCTTCTAGAGCCTTGGTAAAGCAATCATATGGAGCCCTTACAGTTCCAGCGCCAATCTGACCCACACCTGCTTTCTTATGGGCGATGCCTGTATTTATCAATGGAGTTATTCCAGTTTCAACTACTTTTCTGACATCAATACCCACAAGTGCTCCTTTGAAATCCCATGTGGGAATTGCAAGGTTCTGATTGTGTCCAGCTGAGATTTCCTCCATCTCATCACTGATTTCCATGGCGGCTCCCATTCCGTCGGCACCAACAAACCTGGTCACTCCAGGTGCGGCGATCATTGCCATCCCACCTACTCCAAAAGTTTCAGTGATTGCACTGTCTCCCATATCCAGATTCGCATCCTCTTGTGTATATCCTGTAAAGAACAATCCTTTTGGCATATTAACCGGCGCCGTAAACCACTTATCTCCAAGTCCGGATACCTTTATGGCAAACTCATTTCCGTTTCTGGTCATTGCCGTAACTATAGTTCCTTCCCCTATGGATTTTGCAGCATCCATAACAGACTTGCAATATGCCATGGCTATGTTAAGAAAGAACTGGTCTGTATCAGCCAGGAATTTTGATACCTCCCTAAGTTCTCTGTGTGAAATTTCCGCCTCCAGTAAATATGGCATAATATCCTTCATAAACAAGGCAGAAGCCGCTATGTTTCTCTGATGGAACTCATCACCCATGGTAATGGCCTTTGAAACTATTACACCCAGGTTCATACCTTGCTCCATCTTCCCAAGTGCCTTTGATAAGGAGGGTCCCAGCACATCCTTGATCCAATGAAGTCTGTTCACAACCTCTTCTCCATATGCTCCGAATCTAAGCACCTTGCCTATTCCTTCATTGAGGGTACAGTAGGCTCTATTTCCATGCTCCCGATTTTCAACAACAAGCACTGGCATGCTCCCAGAAGTGATTCCCCCCATGGGTCCCACTGCATCAACATCATGGCAGGGTATAAAGGTGACGCTGCCTTCTGATAGTAGTTTCTCAGCCTCTTCCCTGGATGAGGCCCATCCTTCGAATATTGCTGCGCCGTAGCAGGACCCCTGCATAGGCTCCGTCATATCTTCCCATTTAATTGGTGGCCCTGCATGCAGCAAACTTTTCCCATCAAGTTCTTTGATAACTGACTTTGCAGGTACGACATCAACCAGAAATGGTTGCGCTTCCGTTATTTTGGCTACTACTGCTTCATTTGCCTGGTCAAGATTCTTATAGATCATTTATATACCCCCTATATATTTTCTAATTTCTGGAGCATTCTTTGCAGGTCCTTATTCCCACCTGCTGTTGGTGTCCAGTTGTATTGCACAAGGTTTACATCCAGCTCATATAAAGTCTTTCCAAAACTCTCCAACCCGACATTTATTACTCTTAGGTCTTCTCCCAGCAAGCCAGAGTAACTCTCTTCATGCTTCCAATCTCCATCTAGATACTCCATTATCTCATGTGCAAGCTTGGCACATTGAGCATTGGTGCTCATAACCGTTACTCCAGCCTTCTCCAACTCCTCAACCTGCTTGGAATATACCTGGACATCGTCCTCTGTCCCGCATACTGAAGCAATAAAAATTATATCTCTCCCATTCTTTCTCTTATATTCCAATACTTCCTTTATGTGTGGCCCCAATGACCCTGCCATATCCGTACTTGAACCATAACCGATTACATTATCAAAGATCACCACCGCTACTTCCCCGTTATCTTTGAGCCCTTTGATTGCATCAATTCTTGTCCCTGGGTCTATCATTGGATGGGGTCTGCCTTTTGTATACTCATCATCGCCAAAATCAATTATTTTACATCCTGGCTTGTTAATATGTTTCTTAAGTATAAGCTTTGCTTCACCTGCCAAGGTGCCTCCACCATAGTATCCATGAACGGATTTTTGCCTCTGGTTTAGCCTGATAAGGTCTAGTCTTTCTTCAAGCTCCTTCACCCTCCCTTTATAGACGCTCTTTTTTCTGGAGAGGTAGAATGCCAGATTTGCAGTATCTTCAAGAGTGGCAGCATAATGGAGATTATCTTCCGGTCCCTTCTCCTCTTCCCCGAGAAAAAGTGCAACCGCTGTTTTTCCAATCACCTTTAACTTTTCCACTATTGAGTTCTTTACGGCTTCTGCTGGAGGCTTTGAAATGAAAACAATGACTTCAGTACCCTTATCATTAGCCAGATAATCAAGAGCAATTTTAGCAGAGATTCCTCCAATTTCTTCAGACAAATCTCGCCCACCTATGCCCATAGCATGTGAAATGCCTCCTCCCAATCTGCTGATTATGCTGCTGACCTCTTGAATGCCGGTTCCGGATGCTCCGACAATTCCTATATTCCCTTTATTGACAACATTTGCAAAGGCAAGCGGGACTCCAGAAATAATCCCTGTACCACAATCAGGTCCCATAACTATCAATCCCTTGTCCCTTGCAAGTTCCTTCAATTCCTTTTCTTCACAAAAGTCCATATTGTCGCTGAAAATGAAAAGATTCATGTTTTCATTCAGCAGCTTTTTCCCTTCATCAAACACATATTCTCCAGGAATGGACACAAGTGCCAGATTAGGATCTTCAATCTTCTTTAATGCTCCCTTTAAACTCTTTGCCTTTTTAAGCTGGGTGGCGCTTGACTTGGATGATAGATCGGATATGAATTCTTCCAGTTTTTCACTGATGGATTTGAGCATATCAGGCGAGTCTGTATCAACAGATATGCAGATATCATTGGGATTGGCTAAGTCAAACTCTGCGGAGTACATTCCTGTATTCCTGAATATATCCTTGTTTGCAGGAGTCCCCATCATTATTGATACCTTGCGCACCCCTTCCATCTCAGTTAGCTTTGTGCTTAAAAGCATCAAATTTACTGAGTCCTGATATGTATTTCTTTTTACAAGTCCTGATATCATACTACCATTCCTCCCATTTATTCAGTTCAATACAACTATAACCCGTACCCTCAAGGATTGCTTATTTAACTCAATGTAAATTTTATCACCTTTCAATTGAATAAACCTTATCAGATTATGATAAGGTTTATTGGTTTTTTTTCTTTGTTTGGATAGTTTGTATATCACATGAGGATAATTTATTGGATATTCATTAGCAAATATTTTCATTGTATGTAATTTGGATAAATTGTATGATGAGTATGACAATTACATTTTGGAGGTATACATATGAACTTGGAATTTAATTTTCTATTATGGCTTATGGCAGCCTTACCCATACTACTGCTGCTTCTCTTTATGGTTGGATTAAAATTGTCAGCTCTCAAGGCTGCTCCCGTTTCACTTCTGGTTACCCTTTTTACTGCAATATTCATTTTCAAGGCTACTCCCCAGCTGATACTTGTTGAATCAGGCAAGGCTCTTTGGAGTTCAGTAAGCATAATTTCAGTGGTGATCACTGCCATATTGCTATATGAGACAAGCAGAGAAGCCAAGGCCTTTGATACACTCAATCAGGCCTTTGTAGATGCCGCTCCCAATGAGCTTCTAAGGATTATTCTTATTGGTGTTGTATTTTCAAGCTTTCTCCAAGGTGTAACAGGTTTCGGAGTTCCCATACTGGTAACAGCTCCTCTGCTCATTGGAATTGGGGTTGCACCTATCTGGGCAGTTGTGATTCCTCTTATAGGGCATTGTTGGGCAGGTACCTTTGGCACTCTTGCACTTGCTTGGCACGCGTTGATTCTGCAGACCGACCTTAGCTCTACAGTATGGGCTGCATTTTACGCTTCATTACTCCTTTCAGTTCTGAACATTTCATCAGGCTTTACGATCGCTTGGTTCTACGGTGGTATTAAAGCAATTGGCAAAGGCTTCATTGCTATTCTAGCGGTGTCCATTACACAGGGCTTTGGACAAATCCTTATGACACAGCTCAATCCCGATCTTGGGGTATTTGTTCCAAGTGCCGCTTCAGCAGGTGTTTTGCTTTTGGTTTCAAGAATGAAAATTTACAGAGATAGCTGGTCAGTTATTGATAGTAAAATAATGGAATTCTCAAAAGCTGAAAAGTATGATGATGCAGAACATGATATGAGTGTGTTCCAGGCATTTTTCCCATATGTTGCCATGACTGTCATAACCCTTTCCATTTTGCTTATATTACCACTGAATGAATTTTTTGGATCCTTAGCTTATGGACCAAGCTTTCCAGCTTCCTCCACAGGTCTGGGAGTCCAGAATGCTTCAGTTGATATGTATGCACCAGTTAAACCCTTTACACATGCTTCCTTCTTCTTGGCCTTATCTGCACTAATGGGATATGGGTTTTATCTGAGGAGATCCTTTGTAAGAAAGGGCAGCCTTTCATTGGTTGTCACAAGGACTCTTAGAAAGGCTCTTCCTTCAAGCATAGCAATACTATCACTTATGGGCATCTCACGATTGATGACCGGCTCAGGTCAAACAGAGATCCTATCCTATGGTGTGGCTTCATTGTTCGGCAATCTCTACTCTGGAATCAGTCCATTTGTGGGTCTTATCGGAGCCTTTATCACAAGCAGCAACATGTCCTCGAATATACTTTTTGGTGGATTTCAATACTCTCTATCGGAAATCCTTCAGGTAGATAGCTTCCTTCTTCTTGGTGCCCAGACTGCCGGTGGAAGCATTGGCACCTCCATAGCTCCCAGCAATGTTGTCCTAGGAGCAACAACTGCAGGTATACTTGGCAAGGAAGGCGACATCCTACGTAAAATTCTTCCCTTTGTAATTTCAGTTACGGCTCTTTTCGGAGCAATAACACTTGCATGGACACTATATCTCTAAAATGGCACAAAAAAAGGAAGAGTGGAGTTTCCACGCTTCCTTGATTTCTATTTATATATATGTCTGCTTGGGTTCTGGTGAGATCCATTTAAAAGAACCTCAAAATGCAGGTGCGGACCTGTTGATCTACCTGTGCTACCCATTGCAGCTATGTGCTGACCTCTGTAAACTCTGTCTCCTGACTTAACATACATCTTGCTTAAATGTGCGTATCTAGTTACATACCCATTTTCATGGTTTATCTCAATCATATATCCATAGCTTCCCTTGTAACCTGCAAAGGTAACCCTGCCTCCGTCGGCTGCAAATACCTTTGTTCCTGTGCTGTTTGCAAGGTCGATTCCCCTGTGCATACTACCATTTCTCATTCCATAGGGAGAAGATAGTCTACCACTGGTTGGAACCATAAAGGACCCTGTGGCTGCCGTCTTTGGCAATTCCTTTGTACCTTGTCTTATAACCTCTGTTACAGGTTCGACTATTACTTTCTCGCTTATAATTTCCTTCTCATCAACAATTCCATTCAATTTCGTAACATTTGCAACTATCTCTGATTTTCCTTTTTCACCCTTGGTGATTATCTTCTTCTGATTCTTATACATTGAATCATCTGTCTCTATTTTCGTCTCATAATTCGTATCTTCAGTATAATGTACCTGCTCAACGGTTCTAACTGTAAGAAGAGGTGTAGGTACAAACAGATTTACCTCATCTCCTGGCTTAAGTGCCTGTGAATCCTGATCTGGGTTTGCGGTTAGCAGCTCCTCAACCGTAGTGTCATACATTCTTGCTATAATCCAGTAGCTCTCTCCAACCTCTACTATGTGCGTCCTCATTTCCTCTTTACCTTCCCTGATTCTAGCCACTGTTTCATCAGGGTCTGCAAGCTTGTTGAAACTTGTCTCCACTTTTATTACCTCTATATCCTCTGTAAAGTCAACTTCCTTGATATCTGCGTCATTGTCCACAACCGGTGCATTTACTTGAGCCTTAACCTCTTCCTGAGCTTTTCCGTCAATTGTAAGATTGATTACATCTCCTGGCTTTAGTCTTGAAGGATTAACTCCAGGATTAGCTTCCTCAAGAGCTGTTGCGGTTAAATTGTATTGCCTGGCTATTGTCCAGTAATTGTCGCCATCCTCTACAGTGTGGGTTTTTGGAGCAGATATCTCCTCAACCTGACCCCCTGTAGCCTCTGTATCCTGTTCTTGTGCAAGCTGTGGAAGGTATGATGATTTTACTGTATCCAGTATATACTCCACTTCCTGCCCCGACTTGAAGATTCCAAAACTTTCTCCGTCTACGATCAGCTCAAATCCAGCAACGCTTACATTTATGTTATCTTTTATATTTGATTTAATTTCATTTGCCGTTGACAAAGCCTCGTCCTTGGCGTTTGTTTCCTTAAAATCAAGCTCTTTGTCAAGTACAACTCCCATGTCATATGTACTCTTGAGACTTTCCTTTAGTTCTCCATAAACCTCCAGCGCTTCCTCTTCTGTCCTTACAACTCCTATGTGCTCATCTCCCAGATAAACATCAAATGCCTTGGTTCTTGTGTCATTTACCGAGTAGCTGACAAAGCTTACCCCCACAACTGCCACCGCTGTCATCACTGCCAGAAATCTTCTGAACCTGTTGTTGTTAAGGTTCCATTTTTTATTATTCCCTATTATGTCAATTTTAGTTTTACTCTTTATAAAGTCAAATATTGAGGAATCAAACTTCATCAATAAATCGCCTCCAAGCTGCGCCCTCCATTTGGGCTATTATTTGAATCCAATATAGTTACAGAATTTGTAACCGTTTTGTAACATTAACATAAACATTATACCAATTAGGGCCCACAAATACAACCTGCTTGGAACAATTTCGCTGTACAGCGCTAATGAAAGTGTTTTCCCGTAAAAAAACCCCTTATCACTGTTATAGTGTGGGGTTTGTACGTGTCAAAATATGGAATTTCCTGAAAATTGAATTTGTGAACAAAACTTAACATTTTCAGCTAGACGATTACTTCCAATTTCTGGCTGGACAGGTAAAACTCAATTACTTCGTCCTCAACCTCAAAAAGCTCTCCGTCTATGTTGAGCAATTCACCCTGCTTCAATGCGACCTTTATATTTCTCCCTTTGAAGAACTCAACATGCTTTGTATACTTTATATGCTCTCCCTTGAAAATGGAAGGAAAAAGAAATAGAATCTTGAGATTGCTGATATCCTTAACGACGCAGACATCCAGCATGTCGTCATAGATGCTTGCCATTGGAAGCATTTTCATCCCCCCTCCATAGGACTGCCCATTTCCAACAGCTACAAGGGTTGCCTTTCTGCGAATCGGGATACCGTCTATTTCCATTTCAATTTCTCTGCTACTATAGGTAAGTAGACCCGCCAAAACGCCCAATATATAGGATGCCTTTCCCTTTATTAACTTCTTAATCCTGTCTGTCTCCTTCACAACCCATGCATCAAAGCCCACACTTGCTATATTAAAGAAGTAGTCTCCTCTGACCTTTCCAAGATCGATTCTAACGGTATCTCCCATCAGTAGCCTTTCCATGGCTTTATCTCTATCCAAATTCAACTTAAGAGCCTGGGCCATGTCATTTCCTGTTCCAGATGGAATTATCCCTAGAATTCCATAACCTCGTTGAAGTATCCCCTTTGCAACCTCATTGGCTGTACCATCTCCTCCCACTGCAACACATATGTTGTACTGTGGAGAATTGATCACCATTTCCGTGGCTTCCTTAGGCTTTGTGGTAACTGCTATTTTATGTTCCTTATCGGTTTTTGACATATAGTCCTGGATAAATTTAACATATGCCCTTGTTCTTCCACTTCCTGCAGTTGGATTTATAATAAAAAGATATCTATCCATAAGCTTCTCCTGTTACAGTATTTTTTCAGCACTCTCGCCCATTAGTGCCCTGTTTATTGCTGCCATTTCCTCTGGGGACAAGGGCACGTTGCAGTTGGCATTCTGGATTGGCTTGGCAAACATCACTGCCTGCTCCCTTCCGTATATGCTGGTAAGAACAAATCCGTTATTGTAGGCATCCAACAGGGCTATTGAGAAGCTTAACTCACTTCCAGTGTCTGCAAATGCATTGTATCTTACAAAGCCCATTTTCTGAATGGTGAAAGTGAGCTTGGTCTCCAGAGTTTCAATATTGTCCTCTAGAAGGTTTATATCCCTGTTAAGACTGCTTAGTTCAGTATTAATCTTTATAAAAAGGTCCTCAATATTAGCTCCGGATAATCCCCTGGTCAGGGAATCATATCTTTCCTTGTGCTTTTTATATTCCCTGATCTGTGCAATATAAAGGAAAATAACAATTAAAAGTGCCGCTGACAGGCCTATTATAAAATAGGTTGAATTGTATTCGATAAAATCCAGAACCTGTATCATCCCATCACTCCTATAGCTCTTTTGAAATTCTATGGAGAGCTCTGACTGCATAATCAAGCTCCTCCTGCGTGTTGAATGGTCCGAAGCTGAATCTGACAGCTCCCTGCTCCATGGTGCCTATGGTCTCATGAGCCAAAGGTGCACAATGCAGCCCTGGCCTTACATATATTCCAAACTCCTCATTCAGGACAAAGGACACCTCTGATGAATCCAGGTCCCTGATATTAAGGGCTACAACTGCTCCCTGCTTTGAAGTATCCAGTGGCCCGTAAAGTCTTATTCCATCAATCCTGGCCACTTCTTGGATGAAGTAGCTTGTCAGTTCTTCTTCGTGGTTTCTTATATTATCGATTCCTCTTTTGTTGATGTACTCGATTCCCTTGCCCAGACCTATTATTCCTGGAGAACTAGGTGTTCCGCTTTCAAATTTGTCCGGCATTTCCTCAGGCTGGTTCAATGAATAGGACGCACTGCCAGTGCCACCTTGAATGAACTGGTCTATCTGAAGTTCTTCCCTTATATATAGCCCCCCTGTTCCCTGAGGACCCAATAGTCCCTTGTGTCCAGGAAAAGCAATCATGTGAACCCCCAGCTCTTCAGCATTGATTGGATAAACACCTGCGGACTGGGCCGCATCCAGAAGATACGCTATCCCGTGTTCTCTCGCAATTATTCCAATCTCCTTTACAGGCATAATAGTACCTGTAAGGTTTGATACATGTGTGGTAACTATCAGTTTTGTATTCCTCTTAATTGCATTTCTTATTTCATCTGGATCTATCTGACCGTCCTTATGTGCCCATACGATTGTATTCTCAACACCAATTGACTCCAGGTGCTTTATGGGTCTTAGGACAGAATTATGCTCCATTGAAGTCGTAATGACGTGATCCCCCGGTTTAAGCAATCCCTTGATGGCAATATTTAAACTTTCTGTGCAATTGTAGGTAAAGACTATATTCATCGGGTTCTTAACGGAAAAAAGCTTTGCAACTACCTCTCTGGTCTCATAAATCCCCCTTGATGCCCTTAGAGCCAGGTCATGTCCTGACCTCCCAGGGTTTGCCCCATACTCTGTCATTGCCTTGTATATCTCTTCATACACTTCCTGTGGCTTTGGAAATGTAGTCGCTCCATTATCAAAATAGTACATATGTTCACCTCTAGGTATTTCAATTCCATCTTACCTGCTTATTTTACCACTTTGAAGGCCTCCTTACAATCTATTAATCCAGATAGCCTACCAAGAAGAAATGGGCGAAGAATATTTCTTTCTTCACCCATTGCGGACATTAGATCTCAGTTGTTCACTATGCCTTTAACCTACCGTAGACAACTTCCAAAAGGCTGTCCCTTAGATTTTTACCATCTGCCAATAACTTTTCCACCTTGGCCTCCATCTCATTTTTATAAGCCTGATCCTTGATACTCTTAAGGTTGATTGTTACATTAAACAAGGCTCCCTCAAGACCAGCATATGCCAGAAGTGTTCCAACTCCAACATCTGTTATGGCATTGATGTTTCCATGCTCTGCAAATACGTCTTGAAGCTTCAATACATCGTAGCATCTTTCTCCGCATCTCAATGGTACCTCAAGTGCCTTCTTGTAACCTGACTGTATTGCCTCTGATCTGATCTTCTTGTTCTCATCAGTATCCTTTGGAAGCTTGAATGCCTGCATTACATCATCAAATGCAGTTGAATCCTCATCTACAAGATTCAGAAGCTCATCAACCAAACCCTCCATCTCCTTGAAGTTCTTTTCCATGATTACCTTCTTGTCCTCTGGTACATCTGCATAGATCTTCTTGTCTATGGTAAGATTACCCACCATATTCGTAAGGGCTCCTCCAAGACTTCCCACAAGGGCTGCCACGCTTCCTCCACCTGGTGTGGGGCTCTCACTGGCTACATCGTATACAAAATCCTTTGCTGTTCTTTCAATTAACATGTTGCACCTCCATGATTTTTTAAAATTTTATTATTCCTTCCAATACTATCACTGCAGAGCCTCCAACCTTGACTGAGTAATGTCCATCTTTTTCCTTGATATAGCAATTGATTGTACTCGGCCTGTTTAAAGACTCTCCTTGATTTACAACAAGGCTGTCTGCACTCAGAAAGCCGTTTTTTCTCAGATAATATATCAAAGCTCCATTAGCAGTTCCAGTTGCAGCCTCCTCATCTATACCCACTGCTGGTCCAAAATTCCTGGCATATGCTGTCTTCTGTTCATCATCATAGTAAAATGCATGAACACCTGTTACTCCAAGTCTACTGCTTAATTCCTTTAATCTACAGAAATCAACCTTCATATCCATCAGACTTTTCTTTCTAGCAATTGGCAGCATAATATCCGGTAGGCCCGTGGATATGATTTCGGGCAGGGCCTCCTTCTCTCCTATTCCCAGATCATCAGTCTTCAGACCAAAACATTCCAGCAGCTCATTTAGTTCATCTACCGCTCCTCTGGATCTAGGCGTGTCCTGCTCCATAATAATATTTACAGGTGAATAATTCTCAAACTGAATCTCGACCCTAAGCGGCCCAACTCCAGTTTCAATGTTAGCGATCTTGCCACCTTTTTCAATTGGCTTTATATATCCCTTGTTTGCCAGTGTGTGGACTGCAGCTATGGTGGCATGCCCACATAGGTCCACCTCACAAAGTGGAGTAAAGTACCTTATTTTAAAGTAGCAGTCATCAAGCTGTCTTACGAAGGCCGTTTCTGACAGGTTCATCTCATTTGCAATTTTCTGCATCTGATCCGATGAAATTCCCTTGGAATTAGTTATAACACCTGCAGGGTTTCCACCAAAGGGTTCCTTTGTAAATGCATCAACCTGAAATATATTTACTTCCATTGTTTAACCCCCCTTATGTTCCACGTGGAACATTAGCCTGTAATCAAGTCAATAAGCCGCTCCAGGTCATCGTCGTTGTAATATTCTATTTCAATTTTCCCGGATTTTCTGCCTGTATTTAGAGTGACCTTAGTTCCCAAGGCACTCATGAGCTGCTCTTCCAAGTCAATTATATAGTGTTCCTTTTTCTTCTTTGGCCTGATCTTTTTCTTCTTTTTAACAGTGCTTTCAGCATCTCTAACATTTAACCCAAACTGAATGATCTTCTCAGCGGCCTTTAGCTGCTCATCCTTATCCTTGATCCCAAGCAGGGCCTTGCCATGACCTCCTGAAATCTTTCCTTCATATATATACTGCACTACCCTTTCATCAAGATTCAAGAGTCTCATATTATTACTTATATAGGACCTGCTCTTTCCCACAGCCTTTGCAAGCTCATCCTGCTTGATGCTGTATTCCTTCATTATTCTTCTATAAGCTTGAGCTTCTTCGATTGGATTCAGGTTCTCCCTTTGGATGTTCTCAATAAGCGAAATCCTGTCCGCGGTTATATCATCAATCTCCCTAATGATACATGGAATCTCCTCAAGTCCGGCTTCCTTGGCCGCTCTCCATCTTCTTTCACCTGCAATAATCTCATGGCCTTCATCCAGTTTCCTGACTATTATAGGCTGGATGACTCCATTTTCCTTTATTGATTGAGCAAGATCCTCCAATGCGTCTTCCTGGAATATCTTTCTCGGTTGGTCTGGCTTGGGAATTATATTGCTTAGGGGCAACGATACTACTGCTTCATCCCTATTGGATGAATCGCCTATAAGCGTATCAACCTTTTCCTTGTCCTGGATCAATGCGGATAATCCTTTGCCGAGGCCTCTTTTCTTGGTGGTCACTAGCAACACATCCTTTCCTGTAGTGAATAATCTAATCCTGTAAAAACAGAAACTCTTCGGCCAGTTCCATGTATGATTCAGATCCCTTGGATCTGGAATCGTAATCGTGGATTGAAAGTCCGTAGGATGGAGCCTCAGCCAACCTTACATTCCTCGGTATGATACTGGTATATACCTTTCCTTTAAAGAAGGCCTTCACTTCCTCAACCACCTGGATTGAAAGATTTGTCCTTCCGTCAAACATGCTCAACACAACACCTTCCACCTCCAGAGATGGATTATAGTTCTTCTTCACCAGCTCAATGGTCTGGAAAAGCTGACTTACACCCTCGAGAGCGTAATACTCACATTGTATGGGAATAATTACACTATCAGCAGCGATTAGACCCATTACACTTAGGATCCCCAGTGAGGGGGGACAGTCTATTATGATGTACTCATACCGATCCCTTACTTCGTCGATGATTAGTCTCAGAGAATCTTCCCAGTCTCCGCCACGGGCAAGTTCAATCTCAAGACCAGCCAATTGATTGTTTGAAGGAATGATGCTCACATTTTCAGAGTTGGTCTCATATATACCCTCATTTATATCTGCCTCACCCGAAAGTATATCATACACCAATATATCGGCTTCATCCCTGTCTATGCCTATTCCCGAGGAGCAGTTACCCTGAGGATCAATGTCAACAAGCAAAACCTTCTTACCCAGCTTTCCTAGACCTGCCGCCAGATTTATACTGGTGGTAGTCTTTCCCACTCCACCTTTTTGATTGAAAATAGCCATGGTCTTTCCCATATATACACTCCCCAATCTACCTGTCCAGTAAACACTCTTACACTATCTCGTGAATTTCTACAAATTAACCCTTAGATATATAATAACATATATTAATGGATTATAAACAAAAATGTTCCACGTGGAACATTTTTGATGTTTCACGTGGAACATTTCCTTGAAACCCAGTGTTTGCAGTGCTTTTCTAGGTATATGAAATTATTTTCACCCTGAGTCCACAAGCTTTTGTTACCTGATGGGAGATTTTTTTGGCTTGCCTCCAGCCCGGGGATACTTTTTTGGTGTGTTTTTTATCTTCCTTATCACTATCAAGGAATGGACAATGTCACTTTCAGGGATCTGTACGTACTTAATCTCCTCAACCTTGCCACCGAGAGTTTCAATGGCTTTTTTGCTCATTAGGACCTCGTCGTCAACCTCAGGTCCCTTCATGGAAATGAAGTATCCTCCAACCTTAACAAAGGGCATGCAGTATTCACTCAAGGTATCCAGAGATGCAACCGCCCTGGACACGCAAACATCATAGCTTTCCCTGTATTCAGCCTTAAGTCCAAGTTCTTCCGCCCTTCCATGAACAGCTTCAATCTCCCTAAGTCCCAATCTCTCAATTACCTGACCAAGAAATACAATTCTCTTGTTCAGGCTATCCAAGAGGGTTACCTTTAGCTTTCTGTTTCTGATTTTCAATGGAAGACCTGGAAATCCTCCACCTGTGCCCACATCAATTACCTTTTCTTCTCCGTCAAACAGTCCTGTTAGTGCGGGGGAGAGGCTGTCCATAAAATGCTTTTTGTCAATTTCCTCATCCTCAGTGATAGTTGTAATATTGATTTTTTCATTCCATTCCTTAAGCATTTCCTTGTAGACAGAAAAGTTCTGAAGCATCTCTTCAGTCAATTCAACGCCCATTTCACCAGAAATTCTCTTTAACCTGTCATCATTCATCCTTATCACCATTCCTCCGCCTTTGTTCAAGATGTATCAGCAGTACATTTATGTCAGCAGGAGAGACACCAGATATCCTGGATGCCTGTCCAACCGAGTCCGGCTTTATGGCAGAAAGCTTCTGCAGGGCTTCGTTGCTCAGACCTTTTACCTTTGAGTAGTCGAACTCCACTGAAAGCTTCTTGTTTTCAAGCTTTTTGAACTGTTCAATCTGCTGCATCTGCTTCTTGATGTAGCCCTCATACTTGATCTGGGTCTCAACCTGTAGCCTGATCTCCTTAAGGAGCGCTTCTCTTTCAGGGTCGAACACACCTGTGTTGTCATAGGTTATTTCTGGTCTCTTTATCAGGTCGTAGAGGGAAGTGGCATTCTTTATTGCTGTGGAGCCAATACTCTCAAGTATGGTGTTGTTCTCAGCATTTGGGTTTATTACAATCTTCCTTAGTCTTTTCAACTCACTATCTATTAATTCTTCCTTCTGTATAGTCTTTATAAAGCGCTCTTCTGTGACAAGACCAAGGTCATAGCCCTTCTTTGTCAATCTCAGATCAGCATTATCCTGTCTCAAAGTAAGTCTGTACTCTGCCCTTGAGGTCATCATTCTATAGGGCTCGTCGGTTCCTTTTGTCACCAGGTCATCAATAAGTACTCCGATGTATGCCTCTGACCTGTCCAGAACAAAGGGTTCCTCACCCTTTATGTTTAAAGCTGCGTTGATTCCTGCAATCAGCCCCTGAGCTGCTGCCTCTTCATATCCTGAGGAGCCGTTTATCTGTCCCGCAAAGAACAGATTCCTTATGTTTTTGTGTTCAAGGGTTCTTTTAAGCATTGTGGGGTTAATTGAATCGTATTCAATTGCATAGGCAGTTCTCATGAATTCAACATTCTCAAGCCCCTTTATCTTTCTGTACATGTCAATCTGAACCTCTTCAGGAAGGGATGAGCTGACCCCCTGCACATACATCTCCTTGGTTGATAATCCTTCAGGTTCAATAAAGACCTGATGCTTGTCCCTGTCTCCGAACCTTACCACCTTGTCTTCAATGGAGGGACAATATCTTGGTCCAACACCTTCAATATATCCTGAAAACATGGGGGATCTATTCAGATTGTTTCGTATTATTTCATGGGTTCCCTCTGTTGTATAGGTCAGATAGCAGGGCACCTGTTCAAAATCATAGGTTTTTCCCATGTTTAGGAATGAAAATGGTATGACTTCATCATCGCCTGGCTGGATCTCCATGACAGAGTAATCAATACTGTCCCGATGTACCCTTGCAGGGGTTCCAGTCTTCATTCTTCTAAGCTGGAATCCCTTCTCCTTAAGGGAATCGGACAGAAGGAGGGAGGGGAACATTCCATCAGGTCCAGACTGATAGTTTACCTCTCCTATATAGACCCTGCCTCCCAGATAGGTTCCCGTAGCTATGACAACTGCCTGGGTTTCATATACTGCACCCGTCCTTGTTACAACCCCACTTATGGTTTCATCCTCAAATAGCAGGTCTATCGCCTCACCTTGTCTCAATGTCAGGTTTGGCTGATCTTCAAGTATCTTCTTCATTTCAGTGTGGTACATCTTCTTATCTGCCTGTACCCTCAGGGAATGGACTGCTGGTCCTTTTGAGAGGTTGAGCATCCTGCTCTGAATAAATGACTTGTCAATATTTAATGCCATCTCTCCTCCAAGGGCATCAATTTCACGTACCAGATGTCCCTTTCCCGTACCACCGATATTGGGGTTGCAGGACAATGCTACCACACCATCAAGGCTGATGGTCAGGATCAGGGTCTTAAGTCCCATTCTGCTGGCAGCAAGGGCCGCTTCAACACCTGCATGTCCGGCACCAACAACTACGACATCGTATTTTCCACCTGTATAGGTCTTTGTTTCAATCATAATGCTCACCTTTCTCTGTTTATCTACTTGCCAATGCAGAACTCGCTGAATATCTTATCCAAGATATCCTCGTTTATGCTTTCACCAGTTATCTCTCCCAGATTTTCCCAGCAGCTTCTCAAGTCCACCTCAAGGCAATCAAGTGGGATCAGCTGGGTCAGGTCGTCCAATACACTTCCAATATTTTCCATTGCCTTTTCAAGCTGGTTCTTATGCCTTATATTGGTTATAACCATATCGGAATCCATTTGTATGTCTCCGCCGTAAAACATGGCTCTAATGGCATTCTCGAGCTCATCTATTCCGACACCTTTGATCATGGAAGTGTTGATTATCTGATTTGCATCAAAATATTCCCTGAAAAGTGCTTCATCGTATTCTCTCGGAAGATCTGTCTTGTTCAGAAGCACGATTGTTTTCTTATCCTTGATCAAATCTATTATATGATGATCATCCTCGGATAGGCTCCTTGATATGTCAAAAATTGCTATTATAAGGTCCGCCTTCGCCAGGGTATCCTTTGCTCTGTCTACGCCGATTCTCTCCACCAGATCCTCGGTATGTCTTATACCTGCAGTATCCATTATCCTTAAGGGGATACCATCGATATTAACATACTCTTCAATAATATCCCTGGTGGTCCCAGGAACATCTGTCACTATAGCCCTGTTTTCCCTTAGCACAGCATTTAGAAGTGATGATTTTCCAACATTTGGCTTACCAAGGATAACCGTATTCAATCCATCCCTTAATATTTTGCCTCTTCCAGATGTTGACAGTAGCTTTTCAATTCTTTCCTTGACCTGATTTCCATCCCTTATAAGCTCATCATAGGTCACCTCTTCGATGTCATCCTCTGGAAAATCAATTGAAACCTCTATGTGAGCAATCATTCCCAGGAGGATTCTTCTGATATCCTCAACCTCACGGCTTAGGCTTCCTTCAAGCTGATTAAGGGATACGTCATAGCTTTTTTCAGTTTTTGACTTAATTATATCTATTACGGCTTCAGCCTGTGATAGGTCAAGTCTTCCGTTAAGGAATGCCCGTTTTGTAAATTCACCTGGTTCCGCAAGTCTGGCTCCCTTTTTGAGAAGCAGCTCCAGTGTCTTCTTGACAGGTATTATACCGCCATGACAGTATATTTCCACCATATTTTCCCTGGTGTAGGTGTATGGTTCATGCATAAATGCAACTAACACCTCATCTATGATTGTATCTCCATCCATTATATGGCCATATAAAAGTCTCTTGTTATCCTTAGCCTTAACTTCCTGATCATTGGTTCTTGAAAAAACCAACTTTGCAATATCAAGGGACTCACGTCCGCTCATTCTGACAATTCCTATGCCTGCTTCACCTACAGCTGTTGAAATGGCTGCAATTGTCTCTGACATAAAATCAACTCCTCAAGCAATACCTAATATCTTAACTATTCTATTTCATTATAACAATAATTCAATCTACTTTTTAACATTTTTGAAAAAAACATTCAGATGACCCTCAATGGGGCGGGGGAGAGGGCAAAAAACAAAAGCCCAACCAGTGGGCTTTTGTTGAATGTAATTGGTTTAACTTTATTTGGAAACTATTACGACTCTTCTGTACGGCTCATTGCCTTCGCTGTAGGTGCTCACTCCATCAAACTCCTGCAATGCCGAGTGGATTATTCTTCTTTCATATGGATTCATTGGCTCCAGCTTTACAGGTCTCTTGCTGTATATGGCCTTTTCAGCCATCTTGTTGGCAAGTCTCTTAAGTGTTTCCTCTCGCTTAGCCCTGTAGCCTTCAGCATCCAGAAGTACCCTGAGGTAATTTTCCCTGTCCTTGTTGATTGCAAGGCTCAAAAGATATTGGATTGAGTCAAGAGTGTTTCCTCTTTTTCCAATAAGTATTCCCATGTCCGATGATGAAATGTTGTTTATCTCAATCTTTAAGATATCATCCTCAATAGATATGTCGTGAAGGGCTATAATTCCCATTCCTTTTAGGATTCCATCGAGAAACTTGTCTGCTGTCTCTTCTGGATCGTTTTTAAGCACAACCTTTACCTTTGCTTCCTTTGTACCTATAAGTCCAAACAATCCCTTTGATGCTTCCTCTATAACCTCGTATTCAACATCCTTCTCAGTGGCTTTAAGATCTATCAAAGCCTCTTGGAGGGCTTCTTCAACGGTTTTGGCAGTTTTTACAACAAATTTCATACTATTTTGCCCCCTTAATTTTCATTAAAGACTTGTTTGTAATAACTTGCTGTACTATTGTGAAAAAGTTACTTACTACCCAATACAGAGCCAGTCCTGCCGGAAAGCTCCTTGAAGCCCAAAATATCATTATGGGTAGCATGTAATTCATTATCTTCTGGGTTGATTGAGCCTGCGGATCCTTTGAAGAAGCCGTACTCATGGTCTTGCTCTGAAGGAATGTTGTAGCCGCAGCCAAAAGTGGAAGTCCCCAAAGCAAGGGATCCGGATTCTCCAGGTTTGCTATCCATAGAAAGTTCTTGGCCATGCTCTCATACATTCCTGGATCGCTGAAAGCATATGCTTGAGGCTCTCTAAATACTGTAAAGAATGCAAATATGATTGGCAGCTGAATAAGTAGTATCAAGCAACCTGACGCTGGGTTATACTTGTGTTCCTTGTAAAGTTCCTGCATCTTTTCCTGCATTTTTTGTGGTTCGTTTTTATACTTGGTCTGAATCTCCTTCATCAAGGGCTGCACTTCACTCATTTTTTTAGTGGACCTTGTTTGCTGAAGATTTATTGGCAAAAGCATCAGCTTGAATACTATAGTAGTCAAGATAATAGCCAGTGCATAGAATGAAATTGACTCGGGCTCAGTACCTATGGTAGATGAGACAATATCATATACAAATCTCAATAATGATCCCAGTATGTTACCTAGAAATCCAATCATTTGTTAACCTCCCATTATTTAAGCGGATCATATCCTCCTTCGTTGAAGGGATTGCATCTTAATATTCTTTTTGCTGACAGGTATGAACCTTTTATAAATCCATACTTTTTATATGCTTGAAGTGAATATTCTGAGCAAGTGGGATAAAATCTGCAATTGTTCCCAGTAAGAATGTATCTTGAGATAATCCTTTGGTAGAATCTTATCAACAATATCGCTATTCGTGTCATTTAATCACCTTATTTCCAAACACCCGATAGCTTATAAATGTGCTTCAAGGCGCTTTCCAAATCCTTAAAGGATAGGTCAACAGCGTTTTTTTTAGGTATGATAACAATATCATACCCTGACTTAAGATTTTCAATATATCTGCTGTTAAGTTCCTTGATTCTTCTCTTAAGCTTGTTTCTGACAACGGCATTTCCTACTTTTCTGGTGATTGATACTCCAATCCTGGTCTCTTTTGTTCCATTTCTTCTGATGTAAAGAATCAGATTTCTGTTCCAGAAATTCTTTCGTGCTTTATAAACCTTCTTAAACTCCATATTTTTCCTAAGTCTATTTTTCTTTTCCATTATAACTCCACCTTAAATGGCCTTTGCCTGCCAGAAGAAAAATCTTTCCCATTCGTTAGAAAAGGCCACTAACAAGCGGCCTTATGCAGAAAGTCTTTTTCTACCTTTTTTTCTTCTAGCTTTTAGTACATTCCTGCCAGATCTGGTTTTCATTCTTTTTCTGAAACCGTGCTCCTTGCTTCTTTGCCTCTTCTTAGGTTGAAACGTTCTCTTCACCCAACACACCTCCTTCAAGTAATAAAAGATATTACCTATATATACAATATAGAGTTCACTAATTCAAATCACAAAACACTACTATAAATTATATGTATTAAGCCCCTGTGTGTCAAGGATTTTAATTGACTAATATCCACAAAACATGATTTCAACACCCTATGGATGCTGTGGATAATTTTATTGAATATCCACCCTATATTTGATAAGATAGTAGAGGATGTTGATAAGTTTTTAATAGCAGTGGATAAGTGGAAGTTATTCACACTTTGTGGATAGATTGTGTATAACTTTTAAATAAATCCCTGTTTTTATATTAAAGAATCGTAATTTGTTTAAGTTTTTATCCACAATATGCCCTTATGGATAGTGTGGACAAGAAATATGCTTAAGCTTTTTTTTACTTAATCAACAAAGAGTTGATATTTTTATCCACAGAAATCATTATACATGTTAATATCTATAATGGAAATTTTTCTGTTGATAAATTTGTTGATAATTTTTAGGGAGGTTATTATATGGAAAGGAATTTGGATCAGATCTGGGAGGATGTCCTGAATCTCATTAAGGTTGAATTGACTGAAGTCAGCTTTAACACCTGGCTAAAATCAATTGAGCCCATAAGCCTGACAGATGATGAGATTGTGCTTGGAGCCCCCAATGATTTCACCAAAGGGATACTGGAGGGGAGGTACTTCAATCTCATAAGAAATGCCATCAACCAGATAACAGGAAGCAATTATAACATCAAGTTTATAATCCCTGGAGAGGAAGTGCAGCCATCACCACCATCGCCAAAGGAAGTTGAAAATGAGGATATTCTGAACAAATCCAAGCTGAATCCAAAATACTCCTTCGGTACATTTGTAACAGGAAAGAGCAACGAATTTGCCCATGCGGCTTCAGTTGCTGTTGCGGAAGCGCCTGCTCAAACCTATAACCCCCTATTTATATATGGTGGGGTTGGACTTGGTAAAACTCACCTGATGCATGCAATTGGACATTATATTCTCAGTCAGAATCCAAATGCAAAGGTTGTTTATGTCTCAAGTGAAAAGTTCACCAATGAGCTGATCAATTCGATCAGAGAGTACAGAAATGAAGAATTCAGAAACAAATATAGAAATGTTGATGTCCTTCTTATTGACGACATCCAGTTTATTGCAGGAAAGGAAGGTACACAGGAGGAGTTCTTCCATACCTTTAATGCACTACACGATGCAAACAAGCAGATAATAATCTCAAGCGACCGACCTCCGAAGGAAATACCAACCCTTGAGGACAGACTAAGATCAAGATTTGAGTGGGGTCTTATAACAGACATACAGGCTCCTGATCTGGAGACCAGAATTGCTATATTAAGGAAGAAAGCAAATCTTGAGAACATGGAGATACCTGATGATGTAATGCTTCTTATAGCAAACAAGATACAATCAAATATAAGAGAGCTTGAAGGAGCCCTTATAAGGGTTGTTGCATATTCATCACTAACCAACAAGGCAATAACTGAGGAGCTTGCCGAAGAGGCTCTTAAGGACATTATCTCAAACAACAAGCCAGTTGAAATTACCGTGGACCTAATCAAGGACAAGGTTTCAAAGAGATTCGATATCAGAATGGATGACTTCAATTCCAAGAAAAGAACCAGGGCAATAGCATATCCCAGACAGATTGCTATGTATCTCACCAGGGAGCTGACAGATCTCTCACTGCCAAAAATTGGGGATGAATTCGGCGGAAGAGACCATACAACTGTAATCCATGCCTGTGAGAAAATATCTACGGATATTGAATCTGACTACCAGCTTAGAAATAAAATCAATAACATAATAGAAGAGCTTGGAAAGTGATTTCTTGTGGAAAAGATTTAATAAATTTTTAAGGTTATCCACATGTTATTAAATCCTGCTAATCAACAGGTTAAATAATTTGATGGACTTATCCACATAATCACATGTCCTACTACTATTACTACTATAGTTTCTTATTCTATTATTCTAAAAGAGGGGGATAAAAATGAAATTCAAAGTAGAGCAAAAAGATCTTGCAAGACATATAACAATAGCTCAAAGAGGTATCTCAACCAGGTCCACACTTCAGATACTTGATGGTATCCTTATTCAGGCAAATGACAACGGCTTAAAGCTTACCGCCACGGATCTTGAAATAAGTATAGAAACCTTCATAGAGGCTTATGTTGAGGAAAAGGGGAAGATAGTACTTAATTCCAGGATATTCGGAGACATTGTAAAGAAGCTGCCCGATGACACGATAAGCTTTCATGTAAAGGACAACCATGTTCACATCAAATGCCAGAATGCAGAGTTCAATATAATCGGAAACTCAGGTGAGGATTATCCGGACCTTCCAATAATAATGGAAGAAAATCAATTTACAATATCAAAGGACCTCTTGAAGTCTGCAATTAGGCAGACTGTATTTGCAACGACCCAGGATGAAACAAGACCATCACTTACTGGAGTATTGCTTGAAATAGCCAACAAGGAAATTTCATTTGTTTCACTTGACGGATACAGGCTTGCACTTAGAAAAATGCCAACCCAATCTGATATAGATGAAAAGATCATAATTCCAGGGAGATCCCTAAATGAGCTTAACAAGATACTAGAGGACAAGGAGGAGGACCTTACCATAAGTCTTTCTCAGGGACAGGTAATATTTAACCTTGGGGACACAATAATGTACTCTAAACTTCTTGAGGGACAATTCTTCAATTACAAGGACATAATGAGATCTGACCACAAGACCAAAGTAATAGTAAATAGAAGAAGTCTTCAAAATGGTCTTGAGAGAGCTTCACTTCTTGCTAAGGAAGAAAAGGCAAATCTTGTTAAGATTTCAGTTTCAAACGGTGAGTTGATAATAAAGTCTAATTCTGAAATGGGTGATGTGTATGAAGAAATCAACTCGGACCAGGATGGAGATGATCTGAACATAGCATTTAACTCAAGGTATATACTTGAAGGAATAAAGATAATGGACAATGAAGAAATAGTAATGAATTTTGTGGGAAGCCTTAATCCATGCATTATAAATGGAGTGGATGACGATACCTACACCTACCTGGTACTGCCGGTTAGATTGGCACAGGATGACTTTTAAGGGAGTGTATATATGGAAGAAATAAGAATTGACACTGAATTCATCAAACTGGACCAGTTTCTTAAGCACTGTGGAATTGCCCAGACTGGTGGACAGGCAAAAATGATGATAGCAGATGGGATGGTAAAGGTTAACGGACAGGTTGCTTTGGAAAGAGGAAAGAAGATCAGAAAAGATGATAAGGTGGAGATAGACGACCAGTATCATTTTGTTGTGGTATAATATATATTGTTAAAATTCCTAAGTCCTGGGGAGTGTAATTATTGATTGTAGAAGGAATAAGACTGATAAATTTTAGAAATTACAATAATGTGGGAGTTAGCTTCAGTCCTGGCATAAATATTCTTGTTGGGAAAAATGCCCAGGGAAAGACAAATTTACTTGAAGCAATCTATATGTGCTCAACAGGAAGATCATTTAGAACAAACAGGGACAGGGAAATAATAAATTTTCAGAAGGATGAGGCATACATTGGAACTCAGCTTAAAATAGGGGAGAGGGACAAACTCACCGAGGTTAAGCTTGAAAGGGACAAGACAAAGAGAATAAAGGTAAACAAGATTGAGCTTAAGAATTACAGGGAGCTTGACACAGGGCTTAAGGTGGTCTTGTTTTCGCCTGAGGATTTGAGACTTGTAAAGGAAGGACCCAGCAACAGGAGAAGTTACCTTGACATGAGTATTTCCCAGATAAAGCCTCTTTATCATTACAATCTGAGAAGGTACAACAAGATTCTTTTTCAGAGAAACAATCTGTTGAAATCCTTCAGGTTCAAAGGTGACATATCAGGTCTTTTGGATGTGTTCGACATGCAGCTTGCAAAGTCTGGCGCATTGATAATGCTGGAAAGAGACAATTATCTGAAGTTGCTGCTTAAGGAAGCAAAGGAGATACACAGCATCATTACAGATGGGAAAGAGACACTGGAAATGGAATATGATTCAAGTGTATCAATTGAAAAAAACTTAAGCCAGGTTGAGAATAACCTGTTGAATGCCTTAAGAGAGAACAGACAAAGGGATATTGAGGTCCGTACTACTGAGATAGGTCCCCACAGGGATGATTTCAGTATAATGATAAATGGAAACGATTCAAAAACCTATGCATCACAGGGACAGCAGAGATCACTTGTATTGACTCTGAAGCTGTCAGAGGTTGAAATACTTAAGAAAGATACAGGGTATTACCCTGTTCTTCTTCTTGATGATGTCTATTCAGAGCTTGATGAGGATAGGAGGAAATACCTTACAGAGCTGTTCAGTAAGATGCAGACCTTTATCACAACAACTGATGCTGTTGAGATAAATGGTTTTAGAGGTTATGAAAAGGAGTATTTTTATGTACAGGAAGGATGCCTGTATAAAGGAATTAAAACTTGGAGGGAAGTAAATGGCCAATGATATTAATGTAAATGAAAACGGCAGACATTATACTGCCAATGAAATACAGGTTCTTACTGGGCTTGAGCCTGTAAGAAAAAGACCTGGTATGTATATTGGCAGCACGGGACCCAAAGGACTTCATCATCTGGTATACGAGGTGGTGGACAATAGTATAGACGAAGCTCTTGCTGGTATATGCGATACAATAAATGTAACCATACTTGAAGACAACTCAGTTATGATAGAGGACAACGGTAGCGGTATACCTGTTGAAACCCATCCCCAGACTGGGAAATCAACTGTGGAAACGGTACTTACAATACTTCATGCAGGAGGTAAGTTCAATAACTCAGCATATAAGGTATCAGGTGGACTTCACGGGGTAGGTGTTTCCGTTGTAAACGCTCTTTCAGAGTGGTTGGTTGCAAGGGTTAAAAGGGACGGCAAACTATATCAGCAGTCCTTTAAGAGAGGCGAACCGGATGGGGATCTGGAGTGTATTGGAGAAGCTGATTCAACAGGTACATTGATCCATTTCAAGGCCGATGATGAGATTTTTGAAACAACAGAATTTGTTTTCGATACCCTTGAGCATAGGTTCAGAGAGATGGCATTCCTTAACAGGGGAATAAAGATAACCCTTGATGACAAAAGGACGGGTGCTAAAAAGGATTTTCATTATACAGGCGGAATAAAATCATTTGTTGAATATATAAACAAGAACAAGACTGCACTACACAAGCAGGTAATATACTTTGAAAACGAGAAGGACTTCACAACAGTGGAATTGGCCATCCAATATACGGACGGTTACACTGAAAATGTATTTACCTTTGCAAACAACATAGGTACTGCAGAGGGAGGAACACACCTTTCCGGACTGCGGACAGCCCTTACAAGGTGTGTAAACGACTATGCAAGGAAGTATAACTTCCTAAAGGAAAAGGATGACAATCTTTCCGGTGAAGACATTAGAGAGGGAATGACTGCAATCCTTTCAGTGAAGCTACCTGAGCCTCAGTTTGAGGGACAGACAAAGGGTAAGCTTGGAAACAGTGAAACCAGGGGAATAGTTGAGTCCCTGACCTATGAATTCTTAAATGACTATCTAGAGGAGAATCCAAAGACCGCAAAGGTAATACTTGATAAGGCAATAAGCTCAAAAAGGGCAAGGGAAGCCGCAAGAAAGGCGAGAGACCTTACAAGAAAGAGAAGTATATTCGACAACACAACTCTTCCAGGCAAGCTTGCAGACTGCCAGTCAAATGAATCCAGTGAAACAGAGATATATATAGTCGAGGGTGATTCGGCGGGTGGTAGTGCAAAGCAGGGAAGGGACAAGAAGTTCCAGGCCATACTTCCACTTAGAGGAAAGATAATGAATGTTGAAAAGGCAAGGCTTGATAAAATTCTAAGTTTCAATGAGATAAAAGCAATGATTACAGCATTTGGTACTGGAATTGGAGAGGACTTTGATATAAACAAGCTAAGATACGGCAAGATAATAATCATGACCGACGCCGACGTTGACGGTGCACATATTGCAACCCTACTCCTTACATTCTTCTATAGGTATATGAGGGGATTGCTGGACAATGGAAACATTTATCTTGCACAGCCTCCTCTTTACAAGGTATCCAAGGGAAAGCAGGAGCACTATTGTTATTCTGACAAGGAGCTTGATACCCTGCTCAATGAGCTTGGAAGAAATTCCAACTACAATATTCAGAGATACAAAGGTCTTGGAGAGATGAATGCTGAGCAGCTATACGACACCACAATGGATCCTGAGACCAGGACACTTATAAAGGTGAATGTTGATGATGCAGTGGCTGCTGATGAGATATTCACAACCCTAATGGGTGACAAGGTTGAACCAAGACGTGAATTTATAGAAGAAAATGCTAAGTATGTTAAGAATCTTGACATCTAGGAGGAGAATATGGAAAACGAAAACGTAAGAGATAAGTTGATTGATGTAAATATAGAAGAAAAAATGAAAAGCTCTTATCTGGATTATGCCATGAGCGTAATAGTAAGTCGTGCTCTCCCTGATGTAAGAGATGGACTTAAGCCTGTTCACAGAAGAATACTATATGCTATGGATGAGCTGAACATGACCCCTGACAAGCAGTACAGGAAGTCAGCAAGGGTTGTCGGAGACGTACTTGGTAAGTACCACCCACACGGTGATAGTTCTGTTTATGGAGCAATGGTAAGACTGGCACAGGATTTCAATACAAGATATCTGCTTGTGGATGGTCATGGTAACTTTGGTAGTGTCGACGGCGACAGTGCAGCGGCCATGCGTTATACAGAGGCCAGAATGACAAAGCTTGCAACTGAGATGCTAAGGGACATTGGTAAGGAGACTGTTGATTACAGACCAAACTTTGATGAAACCCTTAAGGAACCGGTAGTGTTGCCAAGCAGATTCCCGAATCTACTTGTAAACGGTTCATCAGGTATTGCAGTAGGTATGGCCACAAACATTCCCCCCCACAACCTTAGAGAGGTTGTTGAGGGAATAGAGATGATGATTGAGGATCCAGATGTAGCAATAGATGACCTGATGAAGGTGATAAAGGGACCTGATTTCCCAACTGGTGCAACCATAATGGGAAAGGAAGGGATCAGAAAGGCCTTCAGAAGCGGTAGGGGCAAGGTCAAGATGAGGGCTGTTGCTGAAATTGAAGAGTCAAACAGAGGAAAGCACAGCATAATAGTTACAGAGATTCCATACCAGGTCAACAAGTCAGCCCTGATTGAAAAGATTGCTGAATATGTAAGAGACAAGAAACTGGAGGGAATATCCGACCTTAGGGATGAATCCGACAGGGAAGGTATGAGAATTGTAATTGAGCTTAAGAGGGATGCAAACCCAAAGGTTGTTCTTAATAACCTTTACAAGCAGACCCAGCTACAAACAACATTTGGAATAATAAATCTAGCTCTTGTAAATGGTGAGCCAAAGGTTCTTAACCTAAAGGAGATGCTCCATCATTACCTTGAGCACCAGAAGGAGATAGTTACAAGAAGAACCCAGTACGATCTTACAAAGGCTGAGGACAGGGCGCATATTGTTGAAGGCTTAAAGATTGCCCTGGACAACATAGACCAGATCATCAAGATAATAAGGGCTGCAAGTGATGACCAAAGCGCTAAAAGTGCCTTGATTGAAAACTTTTCACTGTCAGAGAAACAGGCACAGGCAATCCTTGATATGAGACTTAGAAGATTGACAGGTCTTGAAAGAGAAAAGCTTGAAGAGGAGTATGAAGAGCTGATTAAGCTTATTAACAAATACAGGGAGATTCTTGCCAGTGAAAGACTGATCCTTAATGTAATCAAGGAGGAGCTGATCGAGATCAAGGACAAGTACGGCGACCTTAGACGTACCCAGATCAAGCTTTCAGAGGATGAAATCAACATAGAGGACATGATAGAGGAAGAGGATGTTGTAATAACCCTTACTCACTTTGGATATATAAAGAGGATGCCTGAAGGTACCTACAGACCACAGAAGAGAGGTGGAAGAGGTGTAATTGCACTGTCCAAGAAGGATGAGGACTTTGTTGAGGACCTTTACATCACATCTACCCACAGTACGATCCTGTTCTTTACAAACAAAGGAAAGGTCTACTCCCTTAAGGCATATGAGATTCCGGAGGGAAGCAGGACTTCGAGGGGAACTGCAATAGTGAATCTACTGCAGCTTAATGCAGACGAAAAGATATCTGCAATCATTCCTCTCTACAAGCAGGATCCAGACAGTAACCTTGTCATGGTAACAAGGGAAGGAACCATCAAGAAAACTGAGCTTGAGCAGTTTGTAAACATCAGGAAGAACGGCCTTATTGCAATTTCACTTCATGATGGAGATGAGCTCATAAGCGTGAGATTGACTGATGGAAACCAGGATCTTATTGTTGTAACCCATGGAGGAATGGCAATAAGATTCCATGAGACAGATGTTAGAAACATGGGAAGAACTGCAATGGGAGTCAAGGCCATGACCCTTAATGAAGGGGATGCCATAGTATCTATGGAGATTGTGGAGGATGACAAATATTTATTGGTGATTTCTGAAAAGGGATTTGGAAAGAGAACTGAGCTTTCAGAGTACAAGGCCCAGAACAGGGGTGGCAAGGGACTTATAACCTACAGCATAAAGGAAAAGACCGGAGAAATAGTCTCAGCCAAGGTTGTGAGTGATCAGGACGAAGTAATGATGATCACCATGAACGGTACAATCATAAGACTTGCAATCAAGGATATAACCATAATGGGCAGAAACACCCAGGGTGTAACACTTATGAGGACCAAAGAGGACAAAATAGTTGCAGTGGCCAGGTATATGGAAGACTAGGAAGCAAGGCTATCCTTTACATTGCAACATATATGTTATAAAATGAACTAAAACCAAACGAGATGGAGGGAAGAATGAATGTCATTGAATACGAAAGTTGATTTTAATTACGACGACAACCAATGGGTAATAAAGCCAATTGGTGAGATCGATATCTATACCTCATCTGTATTCAAGGAGGAGATTGTGAACGCCTTTGAAAACAGAAAAGCGGATCTCGTAATTGAAGGAGATCACCTTGAATACATTGATAGTACAGGGCTTGGAGCGCTTATCAGCGTATTGAAGATGCTTCAGGAAACAGAGTTCAAGATCTACATTGACAATATTAAGCCTAATATCAGAAAACTATTTGATATAACGGAACTTGACAAGCTTTTTGTTATAAGAGGTGACGGAGATGAATAACGACATTATAGTTGTGACCATTCCCAAAAAGCCTGACTACACAAGCATGATAAGATTGATATCCTCATCAATAGGTAACAAGGTGGGATACAATATTGACGAGATAGAGGACCTAAAGGTTGCCATGGGAGAAGCCTTCATTCTTTCCTATGGAAAATCATCCGATGAATCCATTGAAATTGAATTTCAGATTCACAAGAACAAGCTTGAAGTATCCCTCCATTGGAATATTACTGGTGGCAACGAGGAAAGCAAAGAAGCAGCACTTGGCAGGATGATCATTGAATCATTGATGGATGAAGCCTATTACACTGATGAAGAAATCAGATTGATCAAATATATAGATTAAGGATGGTTGTCCTATGGCAAACAAGCAGCATCACGACAAAGAAAAGAACAACGCTTCAGAAAAAGCAGAGCTGAAGAAAATGTTCAGACAGTACAAGGATAATCCTAACAGAGAGCTTAGGGATGTGCTGATCGAGAGACATCTTTATATTGCTGAGATTTTAGCCAAAAAGTATGCCAACCGGGGGATAGATTATGATGACATTTACCAGGTTGCCAGCATAGGTCTCATTTATGCCATAGACAGGTATGATATCGACAAGGGCTTTGAATTCTCAAGCTTTGCTACTCCTACAATCATTGGTGAGATCAAGAAGTATTTCAGGGACAAGGGCTGGACAATAAGGGTTCCTAGAAGGATCCAGGAGCTCTCAAAGAAGATCAACAACGCCAAGGTCCACCTGAGCCAGGAGCTTCAAAGGGTTCCAACTGTTGAGGATATTGCTAACTATCTTAACACCTCCGAGGAGGATATTCTGGAGGCAATGGAGGCAAGCAAGGTCTACACTCCCCAGTCATTGGATGTGACCTTTGATTCACATAATGATGACAAGGAGGTTAATCTGGCCGAGCTGATCGGTGAGGACGACCTTTATTTCAGCAGGATTGAAAACAACGACTTCCTGATGAAGACCATGGAGAAGCTCAATGAAGTTGAAAAGGAAATACTCATTGAAAGGTACTTCAACAAGAAAACCCAGGTCACAATAGCTAACAACCTGGACATTTCCCAGATGACCGTTTCAAGGATAGAGAAGAGGATCCTTGAGAAGCTGAGGAAGGAAGTTGAAAGGACACTGATGGATTAAACATAGAAATTACATTATGGAACCTGGATAATTATCCAGGTTCCATTTTTAAAGTATGACGGGCATGCAGTTTGTCTGTGGTGAAAGTCCACAAGGGACGTAGTTGCCGACGAACCCTAAAGCGACTTGCAAGGTTCATATCGTGAGGTGTGGGCGAGAGGAAGCAATAGCGAAATCGTAGCCTGACGGACAGAAACCTGATATCAAGGCTTGTATGGTGGATAAGCTGGCTTTGAGCAGTGAAGTCCAAAAGGCAATCGTAACCCATGCAGGTAGATCAGGCAGGTAGACGAGGAAAGACATTCGGCTTATCCCGTGAGGTCTCATGGGCGGCCTAATCCGTAGTAACAACGAACCATGAGAAGTACCCTCACCTATTGATGTCATCTGCTCATAAATTCGCAGGACATCGATGGCTGGGGCAGACCCTCAGCAGAGGTCATAGTACTTGGAAACAAGGAAGGACCGAACAATTCAAAGTCAAATGGACTTAGGAATGTAAGTGCATAGGCCTGACGAGAACCACAGTAGCGAAGACGTAACGGAGCGAAGGGTTCACAGGAGGTAAGGCTAATATGCATGAAAGCAAAATAGGAAAAGGAGACAAATCATGTCACAACTAATGGAACAGATATTATCAAGAGAGAATATGCTACTTGCATACAAAAAGGTAAAGGCCAACAAAGGAGCAGGAGGCATAGACAACATAAGTGTCGACGAAATAGATGAATATCTGAAAGAACACTGGGAAGACATCAAGGAACGTATCCAAAAGCGAAAATACAAACCACAGCCTGTGCTAAGAGTTGAAATACCAAAGGCAAACGGTGGAATGAGAAAGCTTGGGATACCAACAGTGATGGACAGAATCATAGAACAGGCAATAGTTCAGGCAATCACACCCATAGTGGAGCCATATTTAAGCGAGTACAGCTATGGTTTCAGGCCGGGTAGAAGGGCACAAGAGGCAATCATAAAGCTATTGGAGTATCTGAATGATGGATATATCTACATAGTGGACATCGACCTTGAGAAGTTCTTTGATAATGTACCACAGGACAAACTGATGACCCTGGTTGGCAAAATCATAAAAGACCCAGACACAGAATCACTCATAGCCAAGTATCTTAAGGCAGGAGTAATGGAAAAGGGAAAGTATGTGGAAACCAACAAGGGAACCCCTCAAGGAGGAAACCTCTCCCCACTACTCAGTAACATCATGCTGAATGAATTGGACAAGGAACTTGAAGCGAGAGGGCTACATTTTGTGAGATACGCAGATGACTGTGTCATAGCAGTAGGAAGCAGTGCAGCCGCCAACAGAGTTATGAACACCATAACAAAGTGGATAGAGAGAAAGCTCGGACTAAAGGTCAATGCAGTAAAGACAAGAACCACAAAACCAACAAGACTAAAATACTTGGGATTTGGGTTCGTTAAAATGGATGGCAAATGGGAGGCAAGGCCTCATCAGGATTCCATAGTCAAGTTTAAGAGTAAACTCAAGCAGCTCACAAAACGCTCATGGTCAATCAGCATGGACGAAAGAATCAAGAGACTAAATTGGGTAATCAGAGGCTGGGTGAACTACTTCCGAATAGGTAAAATGAAGACGAAATTGGCACGTATAGATGAACACTTGCGTACAAGGATTCGCATCGTTATTTGGAAACAGTGGAAAACCAGTCAGAAGAGAAGGTGGGGTTTAAGGAAACTCGGTGTTCCGGAATGGATGGCCAGACAGTCTGCTGGTTTTGGGGACCATTATCAGGCAGTGGCTAAAACCACAGGATTACGAAAAATATCAAAAGAAATCCTCGCAAATCGAGGACTCGTTAGTTGTCTAGATTATTATTTGAATTGAACCGCCGTATGCCGAACGGCACGTACGGTGGTGTGAGAGGGGGTATTAATTACCCCCTACTCGATTACAAATAGGATAATTGAAATTGTGTATTACTTATAGGAAGACTCCACTTGCGAATTGGATGGAAAATTAGTGTATGAGTAGCATAAAAGCTTACTTACATAAATCGTCAGAAGCTTTTTTAATTAATTTCATAAATTGTGTTGACAAGGACACAATTTAGGTATATTATAGACAAGTTGTCTCTTTTCAGAGGACCACCAGGGAAACGACATA
>NZ_JBJXRK010000020.1:0-45537 GCF_046224405.1 Gudongella ferriphila
TTTGCCAAATACCCAATATTGATACAAATAAACAAGATGCTGGTGTTCGATTTTAAGTAAAGTGGTAACGGATAGGAGCATATGGTACTAGCTAATGCTTTGTCAAATATATCTGCCCCAATTAAAAAAACCTCGGCTAGGTCTCAATTGAGAACAGCCGAGGTTTTTAACAGATTTATTTCTAATATTCTGGTGGCAGCGCCATCATCTCTTCATAGTTATACACAGGACCATCAACGGACATGTAGTGGCCTCCAACTTTATAGTGGCCGCATTTTCCAGGACCGCACCGAATTATTCTTAAGATGGATTATCACTACTATTTGATGACTCATGATTAGCTTAACAAACCTTATATTTTAAGTTGATGACGTTTAGTATTGTATTGGAAATACGCAACTTAATCTAAGCTATCAATCAATTAGCTGGTCACTAGATCCAAATAGACCATAAAAGAATAATTTTCCTAAATCAATTTGTATCTTCTTATTCAAGTTTGACATCAGAGCTTGATTGATTGCACGAATGTAAATCAATATGGATTCAGAAGAAATATCTTTGTCAAGAGAGCCCTCAAGTTTACCTTGATCGATTAACTTCATAAATAGAGGGATGGTTTTGGTTTCCCCATACTCATCTAGAAACTGCTTTATAAGTGGATCGTTTACAAATTCTACCTGACTAAAGATTTCATTGAAGTTATTACCCGCTTCACTTGAAATAGAGCGCATCTTAGTAATTTTTTCCTTAAAGGAAAGTTCGCTTTTGACTAATGATTCCAAGTCTCTCATGGTATCATCCATCAACTTAAAGTAAACTTGTCTTGCCAAATTCTCTTTGCTTCCGAAATAGTTGTATATACTCACCTGAGATACATTTGCACTTTTTGAGATTTCTGAAATGCTAACATCCTTTATGCCCTTTCTTGAAAAAAGCTGAAGTGCAGCATTTAAAATATCTCTCATTTTGTTTGATTTTCTTATTTCAAATCCATTCATTTATTTCACGTATAATCCAATTAACCTCTTTAATAGGGGGTGTTGGATTATTTCTCCTTTCTCCCAAATTATTTGGGTATTATCTATTACTCCGTTATTATAATGATAAAGCACTGTGGATTTGTTTCTATTTTGCTACAGCTTTGACTGTTTTGAGGTGACTCAGACCACAGCTTTTCGTCTTCACTGGTAATTGGTTAGTTAACGCTTTGACGTTTGTATTTACGTGATTCCATGGCCGGAAACCTTGTGGAAAACAACAGTGCTAAATATTATTGAAGGAGGTATTTCTAATGTTCTATGTCGGAATCGACATCTCTAAGTTCAAACACGACTGTTTCATTGTTACTGAAGCAGGCGAGGTTGTTTGTGATTCTTTTCCCATCAAGAGCGATTCTGATGGGTTTACAGAACTCTTGTCTGTTCTAGATTCTCTTGATCCTAAAGAGAATGTAAGAATAGGGTTTGAATCTACTGGTCACTATGCTTTAAACCTGAAGTTATTCCTCGAAAAAGCCCACTACAGCTTCATGGAATTTAACCCTGTTCTTCTCTCAAAGTTTAACAAGTCTCAGTCTTTAAGGCGTACCAAAACGGATGCAATTGATTCCATATCCATTGCCCGCTGGCTTATGACGGTTGATTACAAACCCTATCCAATAGGATTTTATCATACCTACGCGCTTAAGTCATTAACTCGTCTTCGTGACTCTCTTGTTAAACAGCGAAGCTTTTACATGGTTAAGATTACAAATGTCCTTGATCATGTCTTTCCTGAGTTTAAGCCATTTTTCAATAATCGGTTTAGCAAGACTGCTATCTACCTTTTAGAGAATTATGGTTCTGCCAAAAGTATTGCTAAGATGAATACTAGGTCCTATGATGCTTTGCGCAGTATCTCCAGAGGAAAATTCTCTATGCAAAAATTCCTAAAGCTCAAAGAATTGGCCAAGAATACAGTTGGCTGTGATCATGAACTTTTCACTTGCCAATTGAACAGTCTGCTGTCTTTGTATAAGCAATTAGCAAATGAGATTGCATCTCTTGAGAGGCAAATTGAATCTTTAATCGCTGAAATTGATCCCAAAACTTTATCAATACCTGGTATTGGTCCTCTGTCAACAGCTGTTATATATGCTGAATATGGTGATTTCTCAAAATTTAATTCCCCTGCTCAGATGCTTTCGTTTGCAGGGCTTGAACCAGGTTATTATCAATCAGGGACGTCGGAACATGGTGGCGGTATGGTTAAAAGAGGTTCTTCCCATCTTCGCTACACCTTGATGAATCTTTGCATTCCATTGATTCAATACAACATAACATTTGCGGAGTACTACCACAAGAAGCGTAATGAAGGTAAATCACACCGTGTGTCATGTTCTCACCTTGTTAAGGAGTTGATTCGAGTCATCTTTACTCTTGAAAAGAATGGAATTGATTTTGATCCAACAAAACTTCGCTGATTGTGTAGTGGCAATCAGTAACACTAAAGTCTGATTGCTTTTTGAAGTGATCTATCAAAAGGCTTGTTTCGTATGCCCATTTTTGTTTCAGTATTTTTTCAATAAAAATCATTGACTTTTAATAGTTAGTCACCTCACTATTAGTGTAGCAATATTTATGAAATATATCAAGAGAATATTTCATAAATATATTGACAGTACAATCCTAATAATATAATATGAAATATATAGAAAGAATATTTCATAACTCTGGCATGAGGAGGATTTGTATGAGTTCATATGTGCTTAATTTCAATGAGATTGATAGAACACATCTTATGGTTGTTGGAGGGAAAGGATTTAATTTGGGGGTGCTATCCAAAATTGATGGGATAATGGTCCCCGAAGGCTTTTGTGTCACAACAGGAGCGTACAGGAAAGCAGTGGAAAATATTGATGGTTTTAAAATACTGCTAGATCAATTATCGTCACTAAAAGCAAGAGACAGAGCTAAAATCAAGGAAATTAGCAGTAAGCTTCGCACAGCTATTGAAGAAAAGGAAATCAATAAAGAGATTGAGATGGAAATCATCAATAGTATATCCAAACTAGGTCAAGAGCATGCCTATGCTGTTCGTTCAAGTGCCACAGCTGAGGACCTGCCGTTTACTTCTTTCGCAGGCCAGCAAGACACTTACTTGAATGTGGTAGGTAGTGATTCAATCATAGAACATGTTAGGAAGTGTTGGGCATCACTATTTACAGAACGTGCCGTAATCTACAGAATACAGAATGGATTTGATCACCGCAAAGTATATCTATCAGTGGTGGTTCAACGAATGATTTTTCCTGAAGCTTCTGGCATCCTATTTACTGCTGACCCTGTCACATTCAACCGTAAAGTCATTTCCATAGATGCTAGCTTTGGACTTGGAGAAGCCATAGTGTCAGGTTTAGTTAATGCAGACAATTATAAAGTTCGAAATGGAAGCATTGTTGATAAGAAGATTTCCACAAAAAAAACAGCAATTTATCCTCAATGCAATGAAGGGACAGAAGTATGTGAAATAGAAATGGATAAACAGAATGATCAGACACTTACAGATGAACAGATCTTACAGCTTGAAAAAATTGGAAGACAAATTGAGACAAGCTTTACCAAACCTCAAGATATCGAATGGTGCTTGTATAAGGAGAAATTCTATATAGTTCAAAGTAGGCCCATCACTACTTTATATCCTCTACCGAAAGCTGAAGATAATAAAAACCGTGTATATGTATCCTTAGGTCATTTGCAGATGATGACTGACGACATAAAGCCATTGGGGATGTCGTTTTGTCAAATGCTATCTTTCTGGTTTGGGCAGAATCTTAAGTCGGCTGGCGGGAGACTTTTTATAGACGGGACATACGACCTATCATCACCTATTGGGAGAAGAGTGTTAATGTCCAGTACAGGTAATGCGGACATATTGATGAAGAATGCTCTTGTTAACCTGATGAAGAGGAAAGATTTCGTTAAAGGGCTCCCAAAAGGAAAAGGTACAATAAGCTCAGGAACAGGAGCACTGACATGGATTGTACCAGCGATTAAAGTGTACAGAAAAAATGATTCTGACACCATAAAAAATATAATTGCCTACAATGAAAAGCTCATAGACGATATGGAGAAGCAAATCAGAACATTATCAGGAGAAAAGTTGTTTGAATTCATTTCACAAGATACTAAGGAAATAAAAGGTGTACTGACTGGTCCTGAAAATATGAAGATGATGGTGGTTGGGGGGTATGTCACCAACTGGATAAATAAGAAAATGGAGAAATGGCTGGGAGAAAAGGGTGTTGCTGATATTCTTTCCAAGTCTGTAGAAAACAATATCACAACTGAAATGGGATTTGCACTTTTGGATGTAGCTGGTATTGTTGGGAAATATCCAGGAGTAGTCGAATACTTGAGGAATGCATCAGATGAGACTTTTTTTGAGGACTTAAGAAAAAAGGAAGGTGGAGAATTTGTTGCTGCAGCCCTGGAGGAGTTTCTGGTAAAGTATGGCATGCGTTGTCCTGGGGAGATAGATATAACGAAGCCTCGTTGGAGTGAGAAACCAACTGCACTGGTTCCAATGATTCTAAGTAGTATTAAGAGTGTTGAACAAATCTCAAGTACTGAAAAGTTCGACCAGGGACGTAGGGAAGCTTTGAATATGGAAGAAGAGCTATTAACTAGACTAAAACAATTGCCTGGTGGAAAGGGCAAGGCGAAAAAGACAAGAAAGATGATTAGGGTATTAAGAAATGTGATTGGATTCAGGGAATATCCTAAATATTCCTTTATTAAGCGGTTTCAGATCTATAAAAACGCACTTATGAAAGAAGCTGACGCATTGCTGGAAAAAGGTCTAATAAAGAAGACTGAGGATGTTTATTATCTTTCTTTTCATGAATTTTGGGAGGTTGTAAAGACTCAAAATCTTGATTATACAATTGTTGAAGAAAGAAAAAGAGACTATGATTTATATGAGAATCTGACGCCTCCTAGGGTAATGACTTCAGAGGGAGAAGTGATTTCAGGACAGTATAATACCAACAATATACCTGAAGGAGCTTTGGTTGGAGTGCCGGTTTCATCGGGAATCGTTGAAGGAACAGCTAGGGTTGTGATGAAGCTGGAGGATGCAAACATTGAAGAGGGAGATATACTAGTGACATCATTCACGGACCCTAGCTGGACTCCGCTGTTTGTATCAATCGAGGGATTGGTGACAGAGGTAGGGGGATTAATGACCCATGGGGCTGTTGTGACCCGCGAGTATGGCATAGCGGGAGTGGTAGGTGTTGAAAATGCAACTATGTTAATAAAGGATGGGCAACGAATTAGAGTTAATGGTACGGAAGGTTATGTGGAAATATTAGAATAGAGATGAGTTTATATTCTATTGAATCAATATCGATGACTATCCTAAAGGGAGGGTGTGCTGCCTCTTGAACAGTGAGAATAGCAATGGGAATGAACGTGAAAATAGGAAAGGTCCTGTAAATATCAACTTTATTCTATTCCTATTCGGGAGAGTAGTATCCGACACTGGAACCAGTATCCAGATGATGATTATGCCCCTATATATTATTGACGCGGGTGGAACGGCTGCAACCGTGGGAGTTTTCTCCTTCCTATCCTTAATGCCTGCACTACTTGTATATCCTTTTGCAGGAGTAATTGGAGACCGCAGGAATAGAAAGATAATTATGGTTGTAACAGATTTCGTTAATGCAGGAGCTATTTTAGGATTGGCACTGCTATCTAATTGGGGTGTAATGAGACTATCATTCCTATTAATTGTACAGGTGGTTATTTCATTAATGAACGGATTGTTTGAACCTGCCACAAGGGGTATGCTACCTCAATTGGTAAAAAAAGAGGAGTTGACCCGCCATAATTCCATAGTTGCATCCACAAGGAGTGCTTCTATACTTCTGGGGCCAGTCATAGGGGCCCTATTGTACGCAAGTTTTGGAGTGACACTGGTATTCGTTGCAAATGGAGTTTCATTTATGATATCCGGAATTAGTGAGATGATAATTCGGTATACCCATATTAAGCAGGAAGCGCCAGATGGTCCAAAGGGAATGCTTAATGACTTGTTTGAAGGTGTAAGATTTGTTTTACAAAACAAACTTATACGTAAGTTGAGCTTCTTTCTTTTAGTAAGCTATTTTGTCATACAACCAATTTTCAGTGTGATTTTGCCATTGTTTTTTAAGAAAAGCTTATCATTTTCAGATGCGCACTATGGATATCTGCAGACAATCATCATACTGGGTGCATTAATTGGGAGTGTCATGGTTGGGTATCTTTTTGGGAAAGAAGTAAGGATGTCCAAGCCTCTGGTTATGGGAAGCAGCATTCTATTGAGCTCTATGTTTATTTTCTCGATCTTGCTTTTTCCAAAAAGCTTGTATATATTTGGGAATGATTCGACCATCTATTTCATTTTACTGGCATCTATTCTATGTATGTTCAGCGCTGGAAGTATGTTCATATCAATCCCTGTTCAGTCCTTTATTCAACAAGCAACTCCAAATGAATATATGTCCAGGGTCTTTTCATTGGTCAATATGATATCTCGCGGTGGAATACCATTTGGTGCATTGATGTATGGAACGATTCTAGAAAGAGCTGAAATGCACTGGACAATGTTGATTACCACAGTATTGATGATCTTTGCAATGACAATGTTACTGATTTCTCTATCGAGGTCATATAGCGATAGATAGGGTATGTCCAGTATCCAACCAAGAATAGATTCACCATTGTTTAGAATGGAAATCTCTTATTTTGTATTATTGTAAGAAGTAAGTATTATAAAGTTAGATGTAAAAATCTTTATAAACTAAAAACCTCGACCAGGTCTCAATTGAGAACAGCCGAGGTTTTTAACAGATTTATTTCTAATATTCTGGTGGCAGCGCCATCATCTCTTCATAGTTGAACACAGGACCATCAACGCACATGTAGTGGCCTCCAACTTTAGAGTAACAGCATTTTCCTGCACCATAGAGCATAAGAGTCCTAAGTATTTTTAGAATGTTAAATATGCAGATTATATTTAAGGCCTGAAATATGGTTATGAGCAAGTAATCTCTGAATAAAAGCTATAAAAGTCTTGAAAGGGAAATTCTCTCTGATAGCTTTGGAATACTCAAGCTTTATACTGCCTTCAAGGTTTCTTGTTATTAAAATCAATAGTAAATCAAAAACACGGGACTCAGATTAAGAGTTCCGTGTTTACCATTTTAGCCAATAATAATTAAGTGTTTATATAAATGCTGGTTGGATAATAATCTAGCCGAGCAATCTAACCAGAAGTTCCTGCAAGTTGGAGACATGCATTTTCTGGTAGATGTGAGATATGTGCTTATGAGTAGTAGATTGGGAAATATGAAGAGACTTGCTAATCATAGTCGGCGAAACTCCTTGGCATAGAAGATTTACAACCTCTATCTCCCTCTCAGTCAATTCCGTAGTATCCCAGGAGATTTGATCAATACCCTTCTGAACTGTCTGCTGATGGAAATAATTCTTATGAAGATTGTTTAGCAACGGAATTAACAAAGACAAAGTTAGTAATTCGTTATCTGTAAATTTTTCGTCGTTAGTTTTATCAAGGGCAAATACGGTTCTAGGCATACCATTAAGATCATATAGGCAAAACCCAAGGGAGTATTTCAGACCACGGGGACGAACATAGTCAGGAACAAATTCAGTAGAAGCTTCCTTTTCCCATTCTATTACATTTATTGTAGGTTTGTTTGGATTCTCTCTAGGATTTTTACTAATGGAGTATCGTGCATTTTCAATCTTTGAATAGTATTCGAGGTACATGGTGCTCCAATGTTTGTCAATATTCATGAGATATTGATTTTGTACCCTTCTATTTCCATCGAGAAAGTAAATGAGTGACTGATCAAAATTGCATAGCTCTTTAAGGTTATTCATAACAGAGATTGAAAATGACTTTGGGTCGCTCTCATTTCCGCAGGAGATGGCAAAGTCATAAATTTTTTGCCAAGGAATATTTGGATTAGTATTCATCTTCATTACCTCCAAATTCCACATTAAAAGACTAAATGTCTGAAACCATTTCTATAGGGTAGATTCGAATCTAGCATGTATTGTTAGTGTTAATCAAACGTATCTATTTATTATATCAACATACAAGTAGTTTGACAATTCTAAAAACTGATTATATTTAATACTCATGTCTGCCTATTATAAGCAAATATTGTTTCTGATATCATTTGAAGTGAGATAGTAGCAAGAAAAAACTGGAAAGATACCAAAGGGATTATTAACAAATGATGAAAGGAGAAAAGAAAATGGAAAAAGAAGAAATGAACAGAATGTACAGTCCTTTCCCCAAGATGTCTATGGCAAAAAAGGGACGTAAGACGATTCACTACCTACAGAAGCTGAAGGAAGAGGGAACACATATTGTACAGCACTGCCCGAGTATGCTGGGGCCAATGTTTACAATGGCTGCTGAAATGGCGGGCATTGATATTTGTCGTCTACCTCCATCCAATGGAAGAATAGGACCTGATGAGGCGTTGAAACGTTCAATGGAATGGATTGGAGAAAATCGCAGCGTTGCTCCACGCATCCATATCAACTACGTAACTGATACAATTGCCTTCACTTCCAAGGAAGAAGCATTAGCAAACTTTTCCAGATTCCATATTGCGGGTGCTGACTCCGTTTTACCTATGGGAATCAACAACGAGACGCTTGAATATGTAGCAAATAATCATGTAATCGTTTATGGACATGTAGGAGCTATTTCAGGTTGGCAAACCATGGGCACACATGGCGGATATAAACTGCTGGGTAAAACTGCAGAGGATGCAATGAAAATTTTCAGACAAGCCTATGAATATCAGGAAAGTGGTATGAAGGCCATGTCTATTGAATTAACGCCGACCTAGGTAAGCAACGCTATAGCGAAGAAACTCCGCGTACCAGTGATAAACATAGCAGCCGGGGGTGCTTGTGACGGAAGTGAAATGGTTGATGCTGACCTATTTGGACTGATGGCTAAGCCTGCCACCCACGCCAAGACATATTCTTACTTCTTGAAATTTGCCGCTGAAACCTATGGAGCCTGGGCAAATGATGTCAGAACAGGAGGATATCCAGAAGATAAACATGGATTCCATATGGAAGAAAAAGAATTGGACAAGTTTTTGAATGAATTGGAACAAAAATATTAATTGTAATTGTAAATTGGGGGGGTAGTTAATATGAATATTGATGCCCAAGACATTTATTCAATGGCTCAAAAGAGCACTGCTGGACTAAGCAGTTTGACAGAGGTTTTTTATGAAGATGTGGTCGGGAAAATAGCTATCGTAACTGGAGGTGCAACAGGACTCGGTTATAATGTAGTAAACCGTTTGGTAGAGGCTGGTGCCAAAGTTGTTATTGCATCCAGGAAAGATAGTATTGGTAAAAAAGCTGAAGCTGAACTCCAATCAAAAAACTATGACGTAAAATGGTTTCAAACAGATGTAAGTAAGGTTGAGGACTGCTATTCAGTTGTAGATTATACAGTCAAACAATATGGTTGTGTAGATATTGTCGTAGCTAATGCCGCAATTTGGTCAATGTATTCCTTTTTGGATATGCCTGAGGAAGCTTTTGATGCTGTTATAAACACCGACCTAAAAGGTGAATATTTTATAGCTCAAGCCGCTGCACGTATCATGGTAGAACAAAAGAGAAAAGGAAAGATAGTGTTTATTTCCTCCGTGGCTCATAAGGGTTCAGATGCTGCAAAGTTAGGAATGATGACTCACTACAATGCAGCAAAAGGAGCAATAGTAAGTATGACAAAAGGGATAGCTAAAGAGTTGCGTCAATATGGGATTAGTGTAAATTGCATTGCTCCTGGTGGAATGCTCACGGCTGGCGCATTGACTAACAGTACAGAGGCAAGCAGCTTTTATGGTCAAGAACTACTGGATGAGCGATCAAAATATGGGCGAGAGACACCCATGGTTACAAATCCAGATGAAGTAGCCCTTGTAGTATTTGCAATGTGCACAAAAATGTCTGATTTCATTGTTGGAGAAACAATTGATGTGGATGGAGGCTCATTGTTAAGCTTTCAGGCTAAACCTTGGAGCTATAACATAGAAGGATGCATACCTGGTCCAAAAAAAGAATAATATCCCAAGAACAATCCCCCTTAAGCATTTGACTCTAGGGGGATTGTTTATTAAGAGATTATAGTTAGGTTACTAGGGAGCGGTAGGGTGATTAATATTGCTTTTTAAAGCTTTATTTGTTATTCTTACCGCTGCACTCTTATCTAGAAGGCAGAGCTAGTAGCTCTGCCTTAAAACATGTTCAAAACCGATAGATTAAATATCTCAAGAGTTTAATTTGGTCCACAATTCTAATATTCTGGTGGCAGCGCCATCATCTCTTCATAGTTGAACACAGGACCATCAACACACATGTAGTGGCCTCCAACTTTACAGTGGCCGCATTTTCCTGCACCGCACCGCATATGGGTCTCAAGTGTAACAAGTATGTTTGTTGGCTTCATGCCAAGATCCATCAGGTCTCTTGCAAGCTTCTTGATCCTTTCTGGAGATGCACATAATAGTGCGGTAGTGTTCGACCAGTCAAGGTCAAGGTCCGGAAGTAGATCATTTACATAGCCACTATATGCATCCACCTTATCAGTTGGGTCCTTCAATGCATATTTTACCGTCAGGTTCGGTACCTTGGCCCACTCTATCATTTCTTCCTTGTAAAGGAGCTTCTCATATCTGAGGGCACTGGCCATTACAAAGACCTGCTTGAAATCCTCGTGGTTGACCATAACAGGTTCAATTACAGTTCTTAGAGGTGCCATGGCAACTCCAGATCCAATGAATATAAGGTTTCTTCCTTTAAGAGATTCATATGGGAAGGCTCTTCCATAGGGCCCCCTCAATCCAACCTTGTCCCCTTCCTTCATCTGGAATAGCTTGTCTGTTACTGAACCAACGTTCTTAAAGTCAAATACAAGCTCATCAGTCATTTCTGGTCCGTAGGGTATGGATAGTGGGACTTCTCCTTCTCCAAAAACCGTTACCTGGAAGAACTGGCCTTTGTGCTCATAGTTCTTGTGCAGATCAGGGTCGTCGTACTTCATGAAAAGTCGCTTGATATCAGGAGTTTCCTGCTTCACCCTGGTAATTGTTGCTACATCTGGAGAAAACAGTCCGTTTTGGGATTTTATTTCCCGGTCCATGATCTCGTGACGTATCTTGGTGATCTGGTGTATTGCAGGTGGCTCAGGATTTTCCTTTGCAGCCTTTTGGATCTTCCCAATGATGTCGATTATGCTTATATAGGTTGGACATACATCTGTGCATCTTCCACAGCCGGAGCAGCCCTTGTAGCCAAATCTCTCCTCAATGTATTTCAGCTTGTCATAGATTCTATACCTAACCCTTGAAATGGCATCCCTTGGATTGTGGTGCTCAGCATTTCTTGTGAAATGGTCGATTTGACAGGAATCCCAATATCTGACACGTTGTCCATGATTCTCGTCCAGGTTTTCCTCAACGACATTGAAGCAGGTACAGGTCGGGCAAACGTTGGTGCATCCCGTACAGCCAATACATGCATTGGCTTCATCAAGCCAAAAGTCGGCATTGAAGGTTTTTGCCATGTCATCCCAAAGGTTTGTCAGATCCATCTTTAGCGGGAAGCTTTCCTCAACCCTTGCCATCAGATCGTTCTTTTCCTCAAGAATACTGTCATCTATCTCCGTGAAGAATGATTCTGCCTTGTTAATTAGCTCCTGTCCCCTTGGGGTGTCCACTTCCACCAGGTAGTGGGAATCAAATGGGGTGAGGGCAAGGTCATGACCCATGGTGGAAAAAACTCCAGTTCCAACTGAAGTGCAGAAGCAGTGTTGACCTGCCTTAAGGCAGTTTACTGCAATTATGGTTGTCTCATCTCTTCTTGACTTGTAGTTTGGGTCTGGAAATTCTCCCAGGTAGAATCTGTCAGTATATGCAATACCGTAGGTATCACAGGCTCTGACGCCGAACAGGATTCTGTTCTTGGAATGATTATGGGCAAGACCCTCCACTTCCATCTCTTCTCCGTCAAAACACCACTTGAACAGGCCTTCCTTCTGTTCAAAAACCATCTCTTTAACCGGCAAGGTCAGATTGATGTAGTCCTCGGTTCGTTCGCCTTCCCCTAGAGGCAACAGTTGGATATCCCTTCCCTTGCCGACAGGAACATATACAGAACTGTCCTCATTCCAAATGTCCAGCACCTGGTCCAGGTTGTCTCTATTTAGTGTATACAGTCTATTTGCTTCCATTATTCCACCTCGATTCTTACGGCCGAAACCTTCAAGGCCGGGATATTTATTATTGGATCCAGATTTTGCCCCGTCAGTCTGTTTGCTGGTGATTCTGCAAAATGGAAGGGAACGAAAAGCGTCTTCTCATTTATGCGGTTTGTTATCAATGCCGGTGCAACAATACTTCCCCTTGCAGAGGTGATCCTTATGGGTTGATGGTCCTTTATTCCCAGTTCTTCAGCATCCTTGGTGTGTATTTCAACAAACCCTTCAGGATACTCCAGAGCCAAGGTCCAAACCTTACGGGTCATGGTACCTGTATGGTACATATGGGTAACCCTTCCAGTCGTGAGGATAAATGGGTATTCCTCACTTCGCTGGTCTCCAATATACTCAAAATCATTTACTGTAAAGAGCCCTTTGCCTCTTTTGAACTCGCCAACGTGAAGAATAGGAGTTCCTGGGTGATCCTTATCCGGGCATGGCCACTGAAGTCCAACCTCCTGTATACGGTCATGGCTGATGCCTCCGTAAATTTCTGTAGCTGCATTGATTTCGTCCATTATGTCAGATGGACCTTCGTAGTTTACATCCATGCCTATTCGCTTCATGATTTCCACCATTATTTCCCAGTCTGGCTTGGAATCTCCAATTGGTTCAATAACCTTATGTATCATCTGTACTCTTCTATCAGTATTGGTATAGGTTCCATCCCTTTCAAGGAAGCTGGAAGCTGGCAATACAACATCTGCAAACTCAGCGGTTTCAGTCAGGAATATGTCCTGTACCACAAGAAATGGAACCTTCTCCAGACAGTGTATTGTGTGGGTCTGGTCGGGATCCGAAAGCACAGGGTTCTCTCCCACTATGTAGGCTGCCTTCATTGTACCTTCGTCCATGAGGTTGAACATCTGGATGATGTTTCTTCCCCTAAGGCAGGAAAAGTCTCCCCAGACCTTGGTGAAGCGTTCCTTGGTTTCTGGCCATTCAGGTCGTTGATAACCAGGCAGGAAATCAGGCAAAGCACCCATGTCTCCGGCTCCCTGGACATTGTTCTGCCCACGAAGTGGATTGATACCAGTGGAAGGTCTACCCACATGTCCAGTTATCATGGCAAGGTTTGCCAGTGCCCTGATGCTCTTGACAGCTGTAGTTTGTTGTGTCACTCCCATGGTGAAGAGGATCATGGCCTTGTCGGTTGTAGCATATTTACGGGCGAATTGTCTGATGGTATCTGCTGGAACCTTGGAAATGGATTCAGCCCATTCTGGAGTGCAATCCTTGACGGACTCCTTCATCTCTTCATAGTTTTCCGTTCTGTTATTGATGAATTCCTCATCAATTAGATTTTCTTCAATGATTACATGGATCATTGCATTGATCATCGGCAAGTTAGTACCTGGCTCGATGGGAGCATAGCCATGAGCAAAGTCTGTAAGTCGAATTTTCCTTGGGTCAACTACATAAAGCTCTGCACCCTTATCAAGTGCCTCAAATATTCTTGTACTGGCCAGTGGATGCTGCTCAGTTGTGTTGGAGCCAATAACCATGATCAGCTCAGCATCGCTGATATCATTCATGGTGTTTGTTGCGCCACCTGTTCCGAATGAAGTAGAAAGACCTTCTACCGTCGGACTGTGTCAGAGGCGGGCGCAGTGGTCGATACTGCTTGTCTTAAGGCCGGCCCTTGCCATTTTGGCCATGAGATAGTTCTCCTCGTTGGTACACCTTGCTGAAGAAATAAGACCAATTCGATCGGTATTGTCTTCATCCAACATGGCATTTTTAAACCCTTCTGCAACCCTGTCCAATGCCTCATCCCAGGTTGCTTCTTTGAATGTACCGTCATCCTGGCGAATCAAGGGACTGGTTAGACGACGTGAATCCCTTACAAATGCAAACCCATGCCACCCTTTTGAACAAAGTCTTCCTTTACTGACCACGTGATTATAGCTTGGTGAGATGCCTAGAATTGTGTCATCGTCTGCCACATTCACATAAATACCACAGCCACAACCACAATAGCCGCAAGTGGTTTCTACACGTTTCAACAAAATCCCTCCTTCTTTTAAATTGGATAAATTTCATAATATTCACTCTATAATTTTACCATACAGTCATGATTAATAGCAATCATAGTTAGGCTATCCATTTCATTTTGGAACAACTAATGAAAGCGAAGGGATCCGTTTTCAGTGCATTTTCTGTCCTTGAGACCTAGGATATTTGCACCAATCCCAGTTATGGTGTATAATGGTTCAGCACTGATTGAAATAGAAGGAAGCCAGGTAAAAGTAAAATAATATATGTGTTAATACAGATAGTGAGTCTTAATGCCATATCAAAGGAGAAGTTATATTGTCATTTAAAGAATTAAATTTAATTGAGCCAATTCAGAAGGCTTTAAAAACTGAAGGGTATTCAGAGCCTACCCCCATACAGGTAAAGGCCATTCCACAATTGTTAAAGGGGAAGGACCTGCTGGGTTGTGCTCAAACAGGGACAGGTAAGACAGCTGCCTTTGCAATCCCCATACTACAGGGGATACATTCAGAAAAACAATCAACCAAGGGTAATAGGCAGATAAAGGCACTGGTGGTTGCACCCACAAGGGAGCTGGCCATACAAATTTCAGAAAGCTTCAGATCTTACGGAAGAAATCTTGGATTAAGGACCTTGGTCATATATGGTGGTGTCGGTCAGAATCCGCAAACCAAGGAATTGCGTCAAGGAGTGGACATTCTGGTTGCAACACCTGGAAGATTGCTGGATCTTATCAATCAAGGCTTTGTAAGTCTTAAGAACATTAAATACTTTGTGCTGGATGAAGCAGACATGATGCTGGATATGGGAATGTTAAAGGATGTCAGAAAGATTATTGCCTTTATACCAAAGGTCAGGCAGACTATGTTCTTTTCAGCAACCATGCCAACTGAAATCGGTGAATTGGCCAAATCCATATTGAATGATCCGGTTAGAATAGATGTCACACCGGTATCATCCACGGTTGATATAATAGAGCAGGAGGTATATCCTGTGGACAAGGGAAATAAGACCAATTTGCTCATTCATATACTGAAGGACAAGAAAATCGAATCCGCATTGGTATTTTCAAGGACCAAGCACGGTGCCAATAAAATAGCTGCATCCCTTTCGAAAGCAGGGTTTACAACTGAAGCAATACATGGGAACAAATCTCAAACCGCAAGGCAGTTGGCATTGAGTAATTTCAAGAATAGAAAAACAAGGATACTGATTGCAACGGATATAGCTGCAAGAGGGATAGATATAGACGAGCTTTCACATGTCATAAACTTTGACCTGCCTGAGGTACCTGAAACTTATGTCCATAGAATTGGCAGGACTGGAAGAGCTGGTCTGGGGGGCAAGGCAATATCATTTTGTGACTATGGAGAAAAACCATTACTTCGTTCGATTCAAAAACTTACCTCAAAACCAATTGAAGAGGTAACGGATCATCCATATCCACTTGTGGATACGACCATCAAGCCAAAGGAAAGGTCAAGCAGAAGACCTTCCACTGCTAAGTCATCTCCATCAAACGAGCCTAAGCAAAAGGGCAAGGAAGCTAAGAACGGCAAGGTTAGAAGAGAGAAAAGAGCAAACGAATCAAAGAAAACAACTTCAAAGAAAAATGAAAAGAGGAAAAATGTTCACTGGAGTAGCAGGTAGCAGGACATAAAATCTCAAGTATTGACATAAAAGCCAGAGTGATTAATCACTTTGGCTTTTTTCAAGAGAATTTACCTTGTTGCAGCAATATTCATTTACATTTCAGATTCACAGAAACTCAAATGTATTCCGCAAGTAAGAATATGCTCCTGGAGCACAGAATTGCTAGAATATATGGTAAAATGTGACTATAGAATTGAAACAAGGGGGAAAATCGATGAAAAAAATGGGATTGTTAGGTGGAATGAGTTGGGAATCCTCACTTGAGTACTACAGGATAATCAACAAAGAAGTAAAATCCAAGCTAGGAGGATCTCATTCAGCCAATTGTCTGATGTATTCCTTTGACTTCCAAGAGATTGAGGATCTTCAGCATAAGGGAGAATGGGAAAGACTAAAAAAATTGATGGTTGATGAGGCAATGAAGCTGAAGAAGGCTGGTGCTGAGTTTATTGTGATCTGTACAAACACCATGCATCTGATGGCCCCTGACATTGAAGAGAACACGGGTTTGAAGGTGATCCACATAGCAGATGCAACAGGGGATGAGATAATCAAGAGGGATGTCAACAAGGTCTTGCTCCTTGGGACAAAATTTACAATGGAAGGAACCTTCTACCGGGAAAGACTTGAGAAAAAAGGTATTGAAGTTCTAATACCTGGTGAATCAGATAGACAGGTAATTCATGATATCATATACAATGAACTGATCCTTGGAAAATTTAATCCGGAAAGCAGACGAAAATATGTTGATATAATAAACAAAGCAGCTGATATAGGTGTAACTGGGGTTGTACTGGGTTGCACAGAGATTCCATTGCTGATTAAGGATAAGGATGTGGACATTGAGGTATTTGATACCACTGAAATTCATGCAAAAGCTGCTGTTGAGTATGCCACAGAGGATTAACCATTCAATATCAGTGTGTGAGAATAGATATTTTCTGCATAAGACTGATACCGATGGAATATAGCATCATGTAGTGCCCAGGTGCTTAAGAAAGTTTTCCCAATGGTTGAATCAAGTTGCAAAGAATGAGAGGATTATGGTTGATCCAACCATAATAACATTGCTGTAGCTATGCATGATCATGGGGTAATACATGCTGCCGCTTTTTTCATAGCAAATGCCATAGAAAATGCCAAGCACAAATGAAAGAAACAACTGTGATGCATTATATGTTATTCCAAAAGGTTCAAAGGAGAAGCCCATATGGGCCATTGCGAAAACCACTGCTGCAAGAAGATTTGCCAGGCTGATATGTTGTGAGATAGTTTTTCCTTTTATTAGCATGGTAAATATTGTGATGGCAAAACCCCTAAAAATCAATTCCTCTGAAGGGCCAGACAATAGAAGTTGAAATCCCATATAGCCGGCAATGTTTTTTTGGGTCAATGGGAATTGAAAGGCCTGGAAACTGTTGGTCAAAATCAATATGGCGAAGGATACAAGGGTATATATTGTAAAGTATTTTATGAACCTCAAGGTTATCATCTTGCCGATGTTTTTTTCTCCCCATTTGAAACCAAAATCCAAATTGAATTTTTTAGTCAGCAATACCATGATCAATATAAAAACAGCTGCTTGAAAAATGTGATGCACTGAAATCCAAGCAAAGGAATCATCGGGATCAATGGCAGAGTAGTCAAACAGGCTGGCAAAAAAGCCAGCAGCTCTTGGAACAAAGAGAATGAAAAAGGATGTGGCAATAGTGAGGGTTAGATTTTTAACATTTTCCATGACTGCCTCCTTTGTGCAAGCCTGACACTTTATTCAGCATTAGTGTATCTTAATTGAGGTTCAAAATCCAGACATAATCTTCAAAAGAGCGTTACAAACTGAAAAAGCATTGATATGAGGCACGAAAAAAACTTTGAATTGGAGGCTGATTTTATGGAAGTGAAGACATATGCCATCATAAATCCTTTTAAGATCAATATCGACCCGATGGAAAGATTACTCCTCCTGAACTTTGAAAAAGATCCGGATGCATTGTATATTGGATTTGAGCCCCAGGTATTTGAGGATAATATTCATGGAAAAGGTCATATCGTGATTGGATGGAGAGCTGATGGCAGGGTGGATGTCTATTATCAGCGGAGTTTGAAACTTGATCCCAGAACGTATGATATTGCAGGCAAAGGACTGGCTGATATGGTTGAAACAGAGTTCACCGCAGCGTCCTATGAAGTCAATGATTTTGGAGTTCAGGCATACTATGAGTTTAACACCATTGACAATAGACCAGTATTAATTAGAATCAGTGAACAGAACCCCAGGAAGAGAAAGCCATTTGGCTTGCTTGCCCCTATGGGTGATGCTGCAGAAAATCCTTCTGCGATGCCACTGGTGCTTCTGAATGACTTTTATTTCATACGTAAGAACAATACTGAAGCCAAAATAAGCATTGACGGGAAACTGCACAAGCTTGACGAATTGCCTGTTCCGATGGATGGCACAAGAATGTTTTATGCGCGTTACAGTACAGAACCTCTCATTGCAACCATCAACCCTGCTTGTGATGATGAGTTGAAACCTTTTGAGATTGAGCACCAACAAAGGGTGGCAAGCTTAGAGGATCAGGATATCGAGCTGGAATGGCTTGAAGATAAGCCTTACATAAGGAGAATTACACAAAAGAATGGAGTCCACCCGGTGACTGTGTCCTTTAAAGGAGCTTTTCCAGACATCAGATTCTTGAAAAACAATACTGTATTCAGCGGAGAGTTTGAAATAAAAGGGCATCCTTCCACTGGAAAGATTGGTGGTAACTATAAGGTTGAGAAGAATGACGCAATAAAGATTAGAATCATCCCTGCAAAGGGATGGGAGCCAATCCCCACGAAATTATCACTTCGCCTCATGTACAGTGTGGCTAAAATCTTCAAAAAGTGGCCAACGACATATGAGTGGACGGCACATATCCAAGAGAGTGGAAACGGAGTCTATCATATGCGGTCGAGATGGGACAGGAAAAGGTAGTGAGTAAATAAGAATTAAGATAACAAAAGAAATACCAGGGACAGTCCCTGGTATTTTTGCGTTGTGCCATAAATCATTTCATTAGCTCCTGGTAATTGTTTTTGGTAACCGGTTGATTGTAGATCAGATATCCAGGCTCCATATTGATTGCATAATGGGACATGGTGAAATGCAGGTGAGGTCCAGTTGAGAACCCGGTAGATCCAACCCCCCCAATCAATTGACCCCGTTTTACCATATCACCTTTTGACACAAACATTTTCTCGAGATGGAAATAGACACTAAACAGTCCTTCCCCGTGGTCAATGACAATGCTGTTTCCAGTCAAGGTAAGGTTCATGGCCAAGGTGACCTTGCCTGAGTTGGTTGCAAGAACATCTGTATTGGTTGGTGCGGCAATATCAAGCCCGGAATGCCTGTAGGTTGTCGGGGCACCGTTTACAGTTCGAGTTTCACCGAATTCAGTTGTTATCCTTCCCTTTGTTGGCAATATGAAGGGGTCAGAATAGTACTTGACCGAAGATGAGACCTCACGGGAAGGGTTGAAGTATTTTCTGTACTGGGTGTAGGCTTCCTCATTTCTAGTGCTTGCTTCCACATTTGGGTCCACCGTCAGGTATTGTACCCTGAAATCCCTTGAAACTATTTCAACGTTCTTTGTTATTGTGTCTCCAGTGCTTGAATCAGTCAGCTTAAGGCTGTAGACTCCCGGTGAGGTATGGTAATTGGTTGGGATGTAGCCGTGTATCACTCCACCAGAATCATACCATTTGAACCCAGGGTAAAGGTTTTGTACCAGTGACAATCCGGAAGGACTGCTTGCATGATATACGTTTATCCTTATCATGTCTCCCTGCTGAAGTCTGTCCTTTGAAACTGTTACATTCACCGGAAGGGATTCATTCTCAATTATTCCCTGTCTAAGCAAAAGCCTATAGGTAATGACAGCGGCCTCTGCCCTATTGGCAAATTGGTCCGGGGCAAAGGTTCCATTTGGATAGCCTGATATTAGCTCCAATGCAACAGAGGCGATGGCATTCTTCCTATAATCGGGAGAAACAGAACTGAAGTCGCTTAATCCTGTGCTTGCCTTGTAAAGGGCGGAAGAATCGATTTTGCCACCAGATTGGGTATAGGCGTTGACCACTATACTTGCCATTTCCTCTCTGGATATGTTCCTGTTTAATGCTGTTTCATCCATATTGCCAAATTCATTCGAGCTTATAAGACCGCTTCTGATGGCAGCTTCAATATATGGTTGTCCCCAGAACTCAACACTTTTCCTACCTCGCACATAGGTCCCCTGAGAGTTTACTATAAGTGAAATGAATTCTATTCTTTTTATATTGTCATTGGGCTTGAAGGTTCCATCAGGATATCCTGAGATGGCCTTGTAATCGGAAACCGTCTCCACATAGGATTTTGCCCAGTGGTTGTCCACATCCCTAAAGCTTGCAGCAAAGGAGGGTGAAGAGCCAGCTGCTACTGATGAAACAATAATGCAAAGAGCCAGGATAAGTATGAATACGCGGTTACTATATCTTTGGGACATATTGTGCACTCCTTTCAAGAAACCTATGCTGATATCTACTCGTACATTAACTATATTATATCTCATTTGACTGTGTCATTTCATTACAAGGAAATGACAATAACTATTTTCAGGAAACCATCCTCAAGTGCAGTTGGTTTCAATTATACTCGAAACCCGTGAAGGATTAAAAGGATACAAAGGTTATTTAGTCAGTTAAAGCGGGTATTATTAAATAGAGAAGCTTTAATCAAAGTTTTTCCTAGAAATAGATATCAACATGGAAATGGTCAAGTAATCCTGGTTTTTAAAGCTTTAGGTATCAGCTGCATTGGTTTAGGTGAGAGGAGGAAAGGTTATGAAGAAAACAAGGGTAATCTCCTTATTGTTGGCATTGTTACTTATTATTACAATCACACCAGGATATGGTCAGACAATACTACATGATAAAGAAGCTAGAAGTCTATATGAGCTTAAGCTATTTCAAGGGGTAAGTACATCGGAATTTATTCCTGATCTGGGAAGTATGAGCAACAGGGAGCAGGCAATGACAATTATTGCAAGGGCATTACAGTGGGAGCTTGACATCAATGAGAGAAGTCCTTTTGGCGATGTAAGTGATTGGGCCCAGCCATATGTAGCAAAGGCCTTCAAAATGGGAATAACCAATGGTATAAGTCCTTCTGAATTTGGAGCAAAACGAAATGTGACCCAAAGAGAGCTGGCAACCTGGATGCTGAGGGCATTGGGGCATGATGGGATTGAAGCCTGGGAAAGGACCGCAGAGCTCAGTGGATACATCGGAACAAGGCTGGATGCATCGAGGATGAATGTTCCAATAAACCGTGACGTGCTTGTGGGAATGCTATTTTCCTTCATGAAGGAAGGGAAAGAGGTGTCCGGGAAGGAGACGTTGATACAGCAATACATTGAAAAGCATCCTGAGTATGAGTCCATAGCTAGAAGGCATGGAATGATTCCTTTTGAGGGAGAACAGATTGAAATGACTAGCATCGGCTTGGTTCTTGATCCTCTGGGAGTTGAGGAAAGTAGTATAAACAGGATGGCTTGGGAGGGTATAAAGAGATTCCAGCAGGAGAAGGAGTTTGTAAATACCTACAGCTTCTCGGCAGCTCCATCGGATTCCGATTTGATGTGGCCATTTAATGAGGAACTTGCAAAAGAGAGGGATGTAATTATTGCAGTGGGATTTATTTTTACGGATCCCATAGATCATTTTTCGGATTTGAAGCCAGACAAAAGATTTATTCTTATTGATGCATATATTGAAAAGCCAAATGTAACAAGTGTACTGTTCAAAGAGGAAGAGGGTAGTTTCCTGGCTGGTGTCGCAGCTGGAATGAAGGCTGTTGAATCAGGAGCAGAAAAGGTAGGATTCATCGGGGGAATTGATTTTGAACTGATTCAGAAGTTTGAAGCGGGATATGAGGCTGGAGTGAAGGCTGTAAGTCCATCAATCGAGGTAGTGATTGATTATATTGGAAGCTTTACAGATGAGTCCTTGGCTAAAGAATCAGCAGCTAGAATGTATGATGTTGGAGCAAATGTAATTTACCATGCGGCAGGTCCTGCTGGCATGGGAGTAATCGAAGAGGCAAAGTACAGGACAGAAAGTGGTAAGGCTGTGTGGGTAATAGGTGTGGATGTAGACCAGTATGAGGATGGGTTATATGATGGGGGCGAGTCAGTGGTGCTTACCTCCATGGTCAAGAAATTTGACAATGTAGTGTTCAATTCTTGCGAACATGTAATTGTTGAGGGATTGAACGGAGCCACCTTGTTTTTTGGTATTGACAATGATAGTCTTGGATTGCCTGATGTAAATCCTAATCTGAGTCAGGACACGATCCAAAAGATCGATGGATTCAAGGATAGGATCATTTCCGGAGATATTGAAGTGCCATTGGAGCCAACAAGACTAAGGTAGGCCACAAGTTAAGTGGAGTGAAAAGATACCAGGAGGACATTCCCACCTGGTATCTTTTATTTATCAGGATAGTGGGTAGAAGTATTACATCAAGGCAGGTACAAGGAGGATTGAAATGAAGGAAGAAAGAGTTACATCAGCTGACCAAAAATACGAGATTATGGAAAAGCTCAAAGTTAGATTTGACGAAAACATGATTAGGCACAAAGATATGAAGTGGTCTGATGTTGAAGCAAGACTCAAGGAACACCAGGAAAAGCTCTGGTCCCTTTATGAAATGGAGAGGACCGGTGGAGAGCCTGATGTTGTTGCCTATGATGAAGGGAAGGACGAGTTTATTTTCTTTGACTGTGCTGTGGAAAGTCCCAAGGGTAGAAGAAGCTTATGCTACGACAATGAAGCCTTGAAATCAAGGAAAAAAAACAAACCAAAGGACAGTGCACTTAATCTGGCAGCTCAGATGGGAATTGAACTGCTGACGGAGGAAGAATATCTAAAGCTTCAGGAGCTGGGAGCTTTCGACACAAAAACCTCCAGTTGGATAAAAACGCCTGAAAGAATAAGAAATCTTGGAGGGGCTCTATACTGTGACCGAAGGTATGACACGGTATTTGTATATCACAACGGAGCGGAATCATACTACGCTTCCAGGGGATTCAGGGGTTCTCTAAGGGTATAGCGAATAAGTCTAAACCATACATTGGTAGATGGAAGGTGGAAACAAATGATAGAGGAAGACCTAGTTGCCCCATGTGGAATGAATTGCAGCTTGTGTATTTCATACCAGTTCGGCAAGAATGACCTGAACAAGAAAGGCTTTCATCGAACCTATTGTCCTGGATGCATACCAAGAGGCAAGAACTGCACCTATATGAAAAGCACTTGCGACAAGCTTGGAAAAGGAAAGGTTAGATTCTGCTTTGAATGCGATGATTTTCCTTGCAAGCGACTAAAGATTCTGGATAAGCGATATCGCACCAAGTACCACATGAGCATGATAGAAAACCTGAACTATATTAAGGAGAATGGCTTGGAGGCTTTTCTCAGGGAAGAGGAACTGAAGTGGAGGTGCTCACAATGTGGTGGCACAGTCTGCTGTCATAACGGCCTATGCTTGAACTGTAATATTAATACCTTGATCAGGAATAAGAAATATAGATGGAATGAGGAGAAAACAAAATGAATACAAAAATGGATGAACCACAAGACATTGATGAGTATATAGAACAATTTCCGGATGATGTGCAGGAAATACTGAAAAAAATAAGAAGGATCATCCGTGATGCAGCTCCGGATGCGACAGAAAAAATCAGCTATAAGATGCCAACATTCTATCTGAATGGGAACCTGGTACATTTTGCAGCATTCAAGAGCCACATAGGGTTCTATCCTACACCCAGTGGCATTTCATCTTTTGAGAATGAGCTGGCTCCATATAAGAGAGCCAAGGGGTCTGTCCGGTTTCCACTGGATAAACCAATTCCATACAATCTTATAGACAGGATTGTAAGGTTTAGAGTAGAGGAAAACTTGAAGAAGTTATAGCTGTGGGCGGTGTGCCTTATCTAGAACGATCAGAAAGTCAACATAACAGGAGAACTCCGCAGAAGCAAATCACAGATAGCATACTGTGGATTTGGTTGTTTTATACGGAGGCAAGGAGGAGTGGACAATGAAAAGCAAATGGATTATTTTAAGCGTAGTACTGGTCTTCCTGCTTGTATTTTGGCAAATGGGAGGCATAGACTATCTGTTAGCCCGTACAGTCTTTGCACCTGACCATGATTCAGAAATTATTGGAGAGGAAACTGATGAAGAGGATGAGAGTCAGGAAGAGCCAAATAATGATGAGAGTCAGGAAGAGGTTCCTGAGGAGGAGGAAGAAGTTATTTACTCTGCTGAGGAACTGACCTATGAGATAGAAGTGATTGGAGGGGGGTTGGAGATACCATGGGAGATTTTACCCCTAAATGATGGGAGATTTCTTGTAACCGAACGGCCAGGAAGAGTCCTGATGCTGGATAATGGAGAGATTTTTTCTATTAAGGGTGTTGAGCATATTGGTGAAGGTGGTCTGTTAGGCATGGAAAAAAGCCCTGAATTTGATGAAAACGGTTATATATTCCTGTATTATACCTACAGGGATGGCAATCAAATACTCAACAGGGTTTCAAGGTTTACCTTCGAGGAGGACACACTGGTTGATGAAAGATATATTCTGGATAGGATCCCAGGATCAAGATTCCACAACGGTGGAAGGATCAAGTTTGGCCCTGATGAAAAGCTATATGTCACCACAGGTGATGCACAGGTTCCAAGCCTGTCACAGGATGTAGACTCTCTGGCGGGAAAGATTCTTAGGCTTAACCCAGACGGAAGCATCCCCCAAGACAACCCATTTGAGGGAAACCCAGTATATGCCTATGGGCTTAGAAATCCTCAAGGGCTTGCTTGGCATCCAGTTACTGGGGATCTGTTTGCAAGCGACCACGGACCAACAAGTCAAGATGAGGTAAACAGAATAATCCCTGGTGGAAATTACGGATGGCCAGTTGTGACCTGTGCTGATGGTGAATCTCAGTATGAGGATCCAATAGCTTGCTACTCAGATTTCACCATGGCCCCATCCGGAATAGGATTTCTTCCATGGGATAACCTGGCGGAGCCACCTCTATATGTGGGTGGTTTAAGGGGAAACATGGTCATCAGAATTGACCTGGACGCTGAAGGGAACCCTGTCCGTCAAGACCAGCTGTTCAGTGAGTACGGTCGGATAAGGACAGTGGTCTATCATGAAGGCTCCCTTTTTATTGCCACAAACAATAGGGATGGGAGAGGAGTGGTCAGGGATAATGATGATAAGATCCTAAAGATTACACCTAACCTAGCATCGAAGTAGGGAAGGTAAATGCTTGAGTTTAAGGTATTGTACGGACAGATCTTGGGACCTGTTTTCATGTGCCGCTTCATCCACCTATGTTTACCAGCTTCTTGTTCCGGGCATGTATATAATATAGGAGCTTACCCAGAACATCCCATCAGCCAGCAAGAATATGTAATCTGGAACCTATGATTTAATAAGCGAACGTTAATTGTTTATTAACGGGGGGAGGAAGCAATGAAAGATCAAATAGGAAAAGATAGTGGAGACAAAGGAAACAGTCGTATTGAAAAGGAAACAGTCTATAGAGATAAAGAAACAAGCCCATATAGCAGAGAAGGTAGAAATAGAAAAGGTACAGAGGATGGAAAAGTATTGGTGGGAGTTTTCGAAAAGGTTGACGAAGCCTTGAATGTTATTAAGCGGTTAAGGGAGGCAGGCTACAAGGAATCTGAAATAACAGTGGCAGTTAAGAATGAAGAAAAACAGGAAGAAATTGATCATAAGACAGATGTGGATGTAGAATCCTCAGGATATGCAGAAAAAATGTCAGGAGGAGCTGCCATTGGTGGAGCTCTGGGAGGATTATATGCGGCACTTCCTGCACTTGGGCTGGTAACAATACCAGGAGTTGGTCCAATTTTGGCAGCAGGGCCCATTGCAGTAATACTTGGAGGTGTAGTTGCAGGTAGTGTAGCTGGTGGCTTGATAGGAGCACTGGTTGAATTGGGAGTGGATGAGGAAGAAGCTAAGAATTACGAATATTTGGTTGATCAGGGTAAGATAATAATTCTGGTCGAAAACAAAGAAAACCTTCGTGATGATGTGTATATGGCATATAGACAGAACAATACACTAGTTGGCGGAAGAAAATGGTAGGAAATCAAATGAAGAATGATAATCCCCCTATGCTGTAGGCATAGGGGGATTTAATTTATATTGACAACTAGAGACCTTGTAAGTCATACTATTTCCATTGTTCAAGAATTCAAGTGTATGTGATAGAATCATATAGAGGATTTGTAAACAGCATTAATATTAATTATCAGGCTTGGAAGACCAGTAAATACAATCAAGACAAATAACTAAGTGAGTGATTTTATGTAGACAGGCATTTTCTATAGATTTGGAATTCAGGACTAAAAATTTAACGGGGAGTAAAAGATGAGGGCATATCTGGGAATTAAATATCATAAGGATTATAGAAACAGAGAAATATTTGAAAAGATTTCAAGGATCCTTGAGGAAAATCAATATGAAACATGCTGTATTGTAAAGGATTGTGACTCGGGTAAAGAATTTTGTTCCAGCCCCACTGACTTAATGAAGGAGACATTTAAGAGGATAGATTCCTGTGATCTTGTTGTTATTGAATTTAGTGAAAAGGGAGTTGGCTTGGGGATTGAGGCAGGTTACGCGTTTGCCAGGGGAATTCCCGTATTAACAATAGCCAGGATGGGATCTGAAATATCAGAGACTCTGGAAGGGATATCAAATAGAATTATTTTCTATGACTCCTTAGAGGAACTGGGAGATGTTAAATTCTAGATAATCCTTTCATTTAGTTTTGTGATTGTTATAATAGATAAATGGGAATCGATGTATTCTTTCTGACACGATAGGATTTGATTTGAGTAGGAAATTATCATTGGCGGGTGATGTTTTGATAAGATTGGAAAAAGTTTCAAAGGAATTTTTCATAGGCGGTGAAAAAACCAGAGTAATTGATGGAATTGATCTGCATGTGGATAGGAAGGAAATATTTGGACTTGTTGGAGAAACCGGAAGTGGTAAGTCCACCATACTTAGGATGATGAATGGGTATATCGAGCCAGATGAAGGAAGCATATACCTTATGGGTATGGTTCTGGACAGTGATTCCAGGTATGAGCTGGTGAAGGAGACATCAATGATTTTTCAGGGCTTCAATCTTCTGGGCAATCTGAATGTTATAGAAAATGTACTCCTGCCAACTAAGCTCAGAAAGGGTGTCAGGAAGGAAAATGTTGAGAGGGCAAGGGAATTGCTGTCGTTTGTTGGACTTTCTGAGTTTGAGAAATCCAATATACGCAATCTGTCTGGAGGACAGAAACAAAGGGTTGCAATAGCAAGGACGCTGATTACAAAACCAAGAATTATTTTCTGTGATGAACCAACCTCAGCCCTGGATGAGAATATGAGCTATGAGGTTCTAAAGCTACTCAAGGATATAAATGAGAGGTTTGAAACCACCCTTGTAATAGTCTCCCATGACATTGGAGTTATAAAATCTGTATGCAGCCGTGTTGCCATAATTGAAAATGGAAAGATATCAGACCTTATCTCTTTGACTCCTAAGGGAGTTGCTCCCGTTTCCTACAAGGAGGCATTCTTAAGTGATTGAAAGATATATTGAAACATTCAACAAATTTAGAGACCCGTTATTCAAGGCGCTTTTTGAAACTGCGGACATGATGCTGTTTTCTATGGCTGCAGCACTAATTCTAGGCCTTTTATTGGGATTTGTCCTGTTTATAACCGGAGCGGGTGGGATATACAAGAATAGGTCGATTTACTTTATGACTTCAGGATTCATAAATATTACAAGGTCCATCCCTTTTATCCTGTTCATAATAGTCATGATACCGGTTAACAGGATGATTCTGGGGACTGGATTTGGAGTGGATGCCTCAAAGATCCCCTTGAGCCTCATAGGTATATCGCTCTTTGCACGGTTCACAGAGCAGGACCTGCTGGATGTCAACAAAAATATACATGAAACATCGTATGCACTGGGTGCCAGCACCCTGCAGTACTTCTCACATTTTCTGCTGCAGGAGGCTAGGTCTGGCCTGATATTAAGCTTTACATCAACAACTGTTAGCCTCCTGTCCTACTCAACTGTAATGGGGATCATCGGCGGGGGTGGACTAGGATATCTTGCAATAAGTGAGGGTTATTACAATTTCAACTACGAGCTGATGTGGATTATCATCCTCTTGATGATTTTGATAGTCCATGGGCTACAAACAGCTGGCAACACCATAGCTGAAAAATTTGACAAAAGATAATGGAGATGATGACTATGAAAAAAATTATATTGGTTATAATGGTGGTTGTTCTAGGTGCTTCCATAATTGGTTGTGGGGCCAATGAACCGGAAGAGAGCAAGGAGATTAACGTTGGGGTTGCATTTTATCCCATGAAGGACATTCTGCTGTTAATTGAGAATGATCTTGAAGAGGAAGGCTACGACCTTGTTATACATGAGTTTTCGGACTATCAGGTACCCAACAACCTCCTCCAAAACGGGGAATTGGATGCAAATATGATACAGCACGACTATTTTCTTCAGATGTACAATGAGTCCAATGGTGCTGAACTTGTGACTGCCCAACCAATCTACCATGCAACATTTGCTCTTTATTCAAAGGAGTATGAGACCATTGAGGACATACCTGATGGATCAATTGTAACAATGGCCGATGATGCCACAAACTTCAGCAGATCTCTCTATCTCCTTAAACAGGCGGGACTTTTGACCTTCAATGATGACAAGACAACCGGTTTGACTATTGAAGACATCGCCACTAATCCAAAGAACCTTAAATTCGAGGATAAAGTGCCATTGACCAGTCTGGCCCAGAGATACTCCGAGACCGGTCTTGCGGTGATGTACCCAACTTATGCCAGGAGCCTGGAACTGGTTGGAGATGAACAAAGACTCTATGTTGAACAGCAGGATTCAATCACAGAGGGATACGCCATATCCCTGGCAGCAAGAGACGACAACAGGGATAGCGAAAAAATACAAGCATTGATCAAGCATGTCACAAATGATAAGGTCAGACAGCTTTTGATTGATGAATACAGCTGGGCAAGCAAGCCTGCTTTTTAGTACAATTGAATTAACACCGAAGGTCGACATTGGACAATAACCCTTGTCGACCTTTGTATTTTGATTTAGGGGCAAGTTGTTTTAGAGAAAAAGCGGGTATTTATTATATGAGACACCTTGGAGAAGAAATGTCCTTTTAGCAGAGTTTATATCCTAGAAATCAGTAGAATTGAAGAAAGGGGACTTTATCCGTGAAAACAAGCTTTTTTCCTAAAACATCAATGGGAAAGACGGCGGGATATCTGTTTTTGATTTTTGTTTTGATGATTTTTACAGGAAGATTCATCTCGGACATGACAAACAATACAATAGAATACCCAAACCCAATTAACAGCCCGATTTTTGGAACCTTCATATACCTTACATTTCTGACTGCTGCAGTTTCATTTTTAACTGGATTGAAGGCTATTCTAAGAAAAAAGGAAAAATCTCTTATAACTTACTTGATAATAATAATTTGTGGATATTTTGCAATAGGAGGCCTGACCCTTTTTATCGTTGGAATGTTTCAAAGCTTTCTATAGCAAAGGGCTCTTGGAAAACTTATAGAACTACAAAACACTATCTTCTTGATAGTGCTTTTCTTTATTACGAATAGGGAAGTTCTACTTTTTTGTATCGTTCTTGTATTAAGAAATCTCCGTATAGGAGTATCATAAAAAGCTTCCTTAATGCATCTTTACAAATGCAATTGATGTAAAATGTTCCATGGGAATTTCTGAAGAATCAATTCAGGTTACATTTACCCTAGCTTCTGTTTCAAGCATTTCCCTTAAATGTTTGGGGTGCATTTGCTATAATAAAGCAAAGGACGAATCTAACTTTATCATGACACCATTACGAAAGAGGGATCATATGTGTACTGGAATAAAGATTGACTATAATGATGGCTGTGTGCTCGGAAGGACCATGGATTATGAATCACCCATGAACTACAATGGATTGTACTTGCCGAGGAACTACAACTATGCCAAGGACTTGATGGGACGACAATTACATTCGAGATACAGGATGCTGGGGGTTTGCTTTCATAATAGAGATCCCTTGAAAGATGGAGTAAATGAGCATGGCCTGGTTGGAATCACAAATGATTTCGCTGGCTTCAACCTGTATGCTCAGAAGGTGGATACCAGTAAAATAAACCTATCAAGCCTGGATTACTTCAACTATGCCCTTGCTAATTACAAATCAGTTCAGGAGCTGGTGGATGATTTGCCCAACATTCATATATCGACACGCAATCACAAGGGTGAAAAGGCCATATCCCCGGATTTTCATTTCATGTTCTCTGACTCCACAAAAAGGTGTATCGTAGTTGAACCAAAGTCTGGGGATCTGATATGCTACGAGAATCCCTATGATGTCATGACAAACTCTCCTGGTTTTGGATCCCATGTTAGAAGACTCAACAAGTATATTGATATGGAAAAGCTTGAGGAGTTCAATGCATCCAAGGATTTGCCAGGTGGATATGATCCTGTGTCAAGATTCATTAAGGCCTTCTACATGACAAGGAGGAGCAAGAAGGCATCGGGCTACCACGAGGCTCTATCATACTTCCATAGCATAATGAATGCAATGACCTTGCCGGATGGTTTTATCAGGAACAAGAAATATGATTACACAACCTATACAAGGTATATCTGCTCCTATGATACCAAGGGTATGGAAATGACACTTAAGTCCGATACAAATCCAATGGTTTACAGACTGGGCTTTGAGGATCTTGTTGATATGGAGAGTAGACAGGCATTTTTCGTTGACATGGAGTTCAGAACTCATAACTTGATTGGGAGTAAATGATAAGCGCATATCCGGGCTAAAGGGACTAAACTATTGGAGGGTGGGGTATGGATAAAATCAAGTCATTTGATCCGATTGTAGATATTAATTCAAAAATATTGATTCTAGGTTCCATGCCAGGGAATATGTCCCTGGAAAAGGGAGAATATTATGCTCATCTTCGAAATCACTTCTGGAGAATAATCTTTGATCTTTTCAACGAGCCCTATCAGGATGATTATGCTGGAAAGCTTGAGTTTCTACTTGTTCATGGAATTGCAGTTTGGGATGTGATTGCTGAGTGCAGGAGAGAGGGCAGCTTGGATGCTCGAATATCTGATGAAAAGCCAAATGAAATTGTGGAGCTGTTGAAGAGCTTCTCAGGAATAGAAGTTATTATGTTCAACGGATTGAAGGCGTATCAAAGCTACAAGAAGATGGTCGGATTTGATAAAAAACCTGATGTGACATATATCAGGCTACCATCAACCAGCCCAATCCCAACCAGAAGAATTAGAACCTATGAAGATAAGCTAGCGGAATGGAAGATCATATATGCCTATGTTTCTGAGAAGGATTAAACAGGAGCTCATGACAGGAGCACCTGACTGGTTGGGAGCTGACACATTCCATGTGCTCTTTACCCCATGCCTTAAAATAACCTCGGAGACAGATCTGCTTCAAGTACATGTGAAAAAATACTCTGGATAGGGTGACTGTTTTGTATGAACAAGTGGTTATTAATAGGTTGTGAGAATTCCCAAACGGTTTTGTTGTGGAAAAGCATCAAACATTCTGATGCAATAAAGCACGACAGAAAGGAAGGTGAGAATCATGAGGGCCAAGCAGATGCATCTTGAAATCATAGAAGGAACTGATAAGAAATTCGCCATAATAATATCAGATGAGTCGAGACAGGTTGTTGTGACTTATGATACCTCTAGCAAGGAGCTTCAAATACCATTGATTAATGAACTGGCTGAGTTCATAAGAAGGAATGAAAGTCAATTTAGGGGGATTTTACATAATAAGAAGAGTGAAAGCTATTATGTGGGATTCAGACTGGACTTTTCAATAATTGATGGTAAGGATATATCAAAATTCAAGGATAGGAACAATATAATCATCAGGGAAAAAGGCAAGGTATTAGTGGAATCTGCCGTGGGCAAGAACAGGCTGCCGGAGGTTTACACTGATGCAAGCTATGATGAGAGGGTAGAAAAGGGTGCATTCTGTGTGTTGAGGAAGGAACTGGATGGCTCATATGAAGCCAGGGAATTTGTATGCGAGTGTCAGGATTCCAATTCAGCAGAGCTTGAAGCAGTCATCAGGGCACTTGAGATTTATGAGGATGACTTGAGAATTATCACCGATTCACAATATGTCAGAAAAGGAATCACGGAATGGATCATCCATTGGAAGCTTAACGATTGGCATACAGCAAATGGAACAAAGGCCAAAAATATAGATATGTGGAAAAGACTTGATAGGCTTTGTGAAAACCGCAGGGTGGAATTCGGATATGTAAAGGCACACAATAATCATTTCGAAAATGAGTATTGTGACCTTATGGCAAGAATAAAAAGAGAAGAAGGATAAACCAAATACTTACATGGACTTGATCAGGACTTCCAATTGCTCTGACATTACTTTTGCATCTTCAAAATTCTTTTCTTTTAAAGCCAGTTCAATCTGTCTTTCAATGGATTTTTTCTTTTGTTCAATTTCCAAATAGTCCTTGTCAAAATGCTTATCATATATCATTTTTCTGAATTTCCGGATGCTCATCCTTCTGATAGCCCTGTCCTCAATTATCAATACATAATCCATGCAGTTAACGATTGTGTGGTAGTCGTGGGAAATCATTAGAATTGAACCTTTATAGTCTTCAATTGCATATTCCAGAGCAACCTGAGAGTAGGTATCCAAGTGGCTGGTAGGCTCATCCAGAAGCAACAGATTGGCATCGCTCACAGAAGCTTTTGCCAGCTGAAGCATATTCTTTTCTCCTCCGGACAGAGCATCAATCTTTTGGTCAATGGCCTCTTCATCGAACCCATACCTTGAAACAAGCATGCGTATTTCATCATAGGACTTCAAGCCTGCATGAAACAACTCATCTGCGATGCTGTTTGATCCATCCAGCATTTCTCCCTGAAGCTGGGACAAATATGACACTTTTATACCGTCGCCAATTTCAATGGACTCCTTGCTGTTTTCATATATATCCTTCAGCAAGGTTGTCTTTCCCGTGCCATTTGCTCCAATAAGTGCCACCTTGTCCGTTGAGCCAATCTCAAAGCTTACATTTTCCAGAAGCACATCATCAAATGCAACACTGTAATCCTTAACCCTAAGGGGAACAATATCCTCCAATGGAGTATCCGAATTGAAATTCATGTCCGGTTGTCTTATTGCCAAAAAAGGTGCCTTTACCCTTCGTGCCTTTAATCTCTCCTGGATCTTGACCTTTGCATTAACAGATCTACCCTTTGAGGCTTCTGCATTCTGGTTTGCCAAGAATCTTAGTTTTTCAATTAGGAGGTCATTTCTCTCAATCTCTTCGTCATCCATTATAGCCAGCTCCTGCATTTCTATCTTAGCTTGAAGCATTTCCAGGTTGTAATCTATATATCTACCATTGAATTCCTGAATGTCCATGTTTTCTAGATGTAGGATCTTGTTGAAGCAATGGCTTAGGAGATATCTATTGTGGGTTACGACCAGAAGAATCCCTTTGTGTGAATTTATAAGGTCCTTTAGGGAGTTGAGATTTCTATAATCAAGAAACACATCAGGTTCATCCATTATAAGTATATCAGGCTTGACCAGCATTTCCATTATCACCTGTACAAGTTTGAATTCACCTCCGCTAAGCTCAGATATCAGCTTATCCTTAAGATCCATAAGTCCGGCAAGGTTTAACTTTCTGTCTATCATACTTTCAAAATCATCCCCGCCGATTGCATGGTAGGTATCCAGGGTGTTTTGGTACTCTTCCAACAGAGAATCAACTTCTGAGGCAGTTTCCATCCTTAGGCAAATGGCCTGGATTTCATTCTGCAAGCTTATAAACTCCCTGCCAATATACTCAAAAACCCTAGTGTCCTCTGCTCCGTCCAGTCTTGGGAACTGACTTACATAGCCGATCCGACAGCCCGGTTCAATTTCTATTGTGCCATCATACATGTATTCTTCAGGATCCATAATCATATCTATCAAGGTACTCTTTCCGATACCACTTGATCCAATAAATGCGCAGTGCTGACCATAACTCAATTCAAACGAGATCTTCTTATACAGGTCCTTCTGTGGGAATGAATAGGACATTTCATTAATTTTCAACATATTTCTACCTCTTCTTATCAAATTTAAAGAAGCCTGCTTAACAAGCTCCTCCGTGTTAGCTCTTTCCATTTGAAGCTGGAAACCATAACTAGCTTCAACTAATTTGTTTACCGACGTAGCATATCATTTTTTCAGGTCAATATCAATCATTTATCATAACTGGAAAGAATTAACTTCCAAATATTTTACCTAAATTTCATACTAACCTAACAATAATATGTCAGAATAGATATATATTGGTATTAAAGTGTAGAGAGCTCATTATAGGGAGGAATTTTAGTGGACAATAGAATAAGGGTATTGTTTGTATGCGTACAGAATTCATTTAGAAGTCAGATAGCTGAAGCAATAATGAACAAAAAATACGGGGATCGTTTTTTTGCTGAAAGCGCTGGTCTAAATCAGGGAGAAATTCACCCTCTCGCCATAAGAATAATGGAGGATTACGGACTGGATATTTCGGGGAACAATGTGGATAGTGTTTTTGATTTTTACAAGGAAGGAAGAGTATACAGTTATGTTATAACCGTATGTAGTAGGGACAATGAAAAACAGTGTCCAGTATTCCCGGGTATAAGAAGACGCTTCAATTGGGATTTGGAAAATCCAGAGGATTATACAGGTAGTGAGGAAGAAAATTTTCATAAGGCAATAAAGCTAAGAGATGAGATCGAAAGAAGAATAGATGAGTTGGTAAGCATAATGTAATTTTGTAATGGGGGCGTTTCATTGGCTAGAACCGCCCCATCCAGGTTATTTGAAGCCATGTAATCCATAAAGGTAATCTGGAAGCTGAGTATCTTAGCATCAGTTGGAATAGGTTTCAAGTTACGGAAATCATATTGTAAAGCTTCAACAACCTGATGTCCTCCTTGGAGACCTTCAGCTGCCTTGCAAGAGCATCATCCTCCTTGAGAATTTTCTTTGAGAAGAGCATCTTTACAGCTATAGGCATCATGGGCCTTGAGGAGATCCCAAAGAAAAGCCCCCATTTTATATCAGAATCAAGGAAGGATGCTAGGATGCTTATGGTCACCTGCTCCATGGGCGTATCCTGATTTTTCATATAGATATTGGTAAGTGCGTCATAGTGTTCAATGTAGCCCCAGTAGGTGTTCTCGCAGTTCTGATAGTTGCTGAAATCCTTGAAGTTCATATACATCATTATTTTGTACCTTGAGTCACCAGCCTCAGAAAGCACGTCAAATACGCACCTTGAGATCTGGTTGGACCTTCCGTCGAATATGTATGAATAGAATTGTGATACTCAGCTGAAGAACGCTGGATTGCTGCCCTTGGTGGCCAAGACTGTCCTCTCGGGACTTGTGTATAGAAGCTGCTCAACATGTACCTGAAGAGCAGCTGCAATGTCGTATAGTGTTTCAATATCGACTGTTATTTCACCCTTTTCATATTTTGATATTGTCGCCTTGCTTTTGGAAATCATCTCTGCCAGATCCTGGAGAGTCATTTTTCTTGACTTGCGAAGGCTCCTTATCCTTTTACCTATCTCAGTACTTATCTCTGACATCCACTACACCTCCCGGAGTCTATCTAAAATAGAAATTCATATTGATTTTACAGAAATTAATTAGGATTGGACTAATTATATACCATATGAGTCCATATTTCTACTATAAAGAAACTGTGCTATTTTGACCAAGTGAGATTTTGGGAGTAGAATTGTTATAAGACCAAGAACTGAACGGATGAAGGAGAGGGTGATCAAGTGTATAATTTTAATGAGATTATCGACAGAAGAAACACCAATGCAATGAATACTGACGGCTTCAGGGAATACATTTTCCATGCAGACAAGACCATGACATTCCCTTACAAGGACGAGGAGTTCGTTCGAATGTGGGTTGCTGACATGGAGTTTGCAACACCAGATGTTATAATAGAGGGAATCAAGGAAAGATTGGACAAGAGTATCTTTGGCTACACACGAATACTTTCCGATGACTATTACAATGCTTTTGTTGACTGGTGCAGAAGGAGGTATGGCTGGAGTTTTGAGAGAGAACACCTTGTAATGTCCAACGGAATAATTCCTGCACTGTTCGAGCTTGTGGACTACATATGCGAACTAGACGAAAAGGTTATATTTTTCACACCATCCTATGCATACTTCAAGTATGCCGCAGACTTCCACAATAGGGAGAGTGTGTTTACAGACCTTGTTGAGGAGGAAGGAGACTTTTATGTTGATTTCGAAAATCTGGAGGCAAAGGCCTCTGATGAAAAGACGAAGCTTTTCATTCTATGCAATCCCCACAACCCTACAGGAAGGGTTTGGTCAGAGGAGGAGCTTAGGAGGATGGGAGAGATCTGTATAGAGAATGACCTATGGATAATATCCGATGAAATACATTGCGACCTTTTGAGAAGTGGAGAGAAGCATATCCCTCTAGCTAAGGTGTTCCCAGATTACGACAAGCTCATTACCTGCATGGCACCAAGCAAGACCTTTAACATGGCTGGATTGATGATATCTAACATCATAATTCCAAATGATGACCTTAGGAGCATATGGCTGTCAAGACATTACAATTTTGATAATCCACTGAGTGTAGCTGGTGCACAGGCCGCCTATGAAAAAGGGGAGCCCTGGCTTGAGGAGCTGACAGAATACCTGGACGAGAACTTCAGATTCACCAAGGAATACCTGTCTGCCAATCTACCTAAGGCTGTATTCAATATTCCACAGGCAACTTACCTTGCTTGGGTGGATGTTGGGGAGTACTTCAAAAAGGATGAGGATCTGCCCATGTTCTTTGCATATGAGGCTGGAGTGCTGCTTGAAGGTGGAAATATGTTTGTTCAGAACTCAGATGGCTACATCAGGTTAAACCTGGCATGCCCCAAGACAATTCTAGAGGAAGGCCTGAAAAGGATCTGCGAGGCAGTAAACAACAAATAGATTGCTAGAACACATCTTAATAAGACCGATTGTAACGCCAGACCTAGTTCTGGCGTTTTTGATTGACTTAAGAGATTAATTGGTTTATACTATGTACAAGACAACTATATACATAATGCATATAGTGTTAGCCGGAGGTGGTCAGGTGGAAAAAAATCAAGACTTGTTCTGTAGTGGAAAGAGCCATAAGATGGAGAGATTCCTGGAAGTATGTTTGCTGCTGCTGTTGTATGATGAGGCTGGGTATGGCTATGGACTTATTGAGCAGCTGGAGTATTTTGGCTTCTCTCAGGAGGACCTCAATGTAAGTACACTCTATAGAACCCTTAGGAAAATGGAAAAGGAGAACCTGGTTTTATCATCGTGGGAAGAGGGAGGTCCAGGGCCAAAGAGGAGAGTTTACGAAATAACAGATGAAGGAAGAGAGAACCTGGACCAGTGGATCAGGATCCTGGAGATCAAAAAAGCAAGAATTGAAAGGTTAATTGGAAGATATGAAGAAAAGAAACAGAAGTGAAGGGTGGGAGAAAAATGCAAATATTTGATTTGATGAATCTGGAAGCTGAGGGATATGAGAACAGGAAGGTAAATGTTTTTTACCAGAATGAATCATTCAAGACCCGGGTGATAGTGCTTGAGGCTGGAGGTAAAATTCCAGAATGCCAGATGGATACCTATGTGATGTTCTATGTGGTCAAAGGAGAAGTGACTTTAAGTAAAAACCAGGAAACATCAATACTGAAGGAAAACCAGGTGTTTATTACCGAACCGGCATTGCTTTCAATGGAATCTGCCGAGGGAGCTAGACTTATGGGGATACAGATAAAGGCAGGAAATTAGGAAGGTGATATTATGGGAACGTTTGTAACTATCTACAGTCTATTGGGCATAAGCTTGGTTTTATCCCTTGTTAAAAGCAGGGAAAAAACAAAGAAGGCATTTAAGGTTGCTGGTAAAGCATTGCTTAAGTCGGCACCGAGCCTCTTGGCGGTATTGGGAATTGTTGGGTTAACCTTAGGTGTACTAACTCCAGAGACAATTTCGAATCTGGTAGGAGCTGAGGCTGGCTTTATGGCAACTATTGCAGCTGCGGTGATAGGTGCTGTTACCTTGATTCCTTCACTGGTAGCATTCCCTTTGGCTGGTTCATTACTGAGATCAGGTGCAACTGTTATGACGATTTCAGCATTTATAACCACCCTTGTTATGGTTGGAGTTGTGACTGCACCCATGGAAATAAAAACACTGGGGAAAAAATTCACAGTCCTTCGAAACGGATTGGGGTTTTTGGTTGCACTTATCATAGCGGGTATAATGGGGTTGATATTATGATGGAGATGATTAAGAAGTTCAGACTGCCAATTCTGATTGGATTCATATATGCAGCATTGGCTTTGTTTGTGCCTATCGCAGCTTCACGCTCCACTAAGGTGTTGTGGGATTATTTCAAAGAAATGGCAATGATTATGCCTCCTGTATTTTTACTGATGGGGCTCATGGAGGTGTGGGTACCAAAAAACGAGATACAAAAGTGGCTTGGAAGCGGTGCAGGGATCCGAGGTGGTGTTATTTCCTTTGTCCTGGGCACTTTACCTACAGGACCTTTGTATGTTGCATTTCCAATGACTGCAACACTATTGAGAAAAGGAGCCAGTATAACAAACATGATATTGTTTTTAGGGTCTTGGGCAGCTCTTAAGATTCCTCAGTTGATGATTGAGATTAAATTTCTGGGGATTCCCTTTACGGCATTAAGGTTTGTCTTAACCCTGGCTGGATTGATTGCAATGGGTTTTATCATGGAGACGGCTTTGGGACACAGGTCAGTGGATAAATGGCTTCCACCAGAAGATGAGGAAGCTGGGAATGGCATGAAAGGTAAAATGAAGATATGATTGTAAAGAGCCTTAAGGAACGGAGGCTATTATGAGTGATATTTTCAGTATGAAGGATACTTTTATGACCCCTTTGATTAAGCTTGTTATAAGGTACCCAAACATAATGGAATCCAACTAAAGAAAAATCTGGAGACAAAGATAATGTCCCCAGATTTTTTTTAGTCAACTATAAATGAAACCTTTACATTGACTCTGTACCTTACTATCTTGCCATCCTCGACAATGGCCTGGAAGTCCTTAACATAAACCGATGTAACATTTTTTACTGTCTTTGACACTTCCTCAACTGCCTTTTGTGCGGCAGCCTCCCAACCTTCAGGTGATTCCGCAAGAATTTCAACAACTTTTACTACTGACATTTTCCAATTCCTCCTTTTAAGAGTTCACGATTAAACTACTCTCTATATTCCTTCTACCCAATTAGCTCTAAAAAGCATCAGAGCGTATACTTTGTTTTTAGTAGCAAACATCAGGGACGGTTCTTTTTGTTTGACTTGCCTCTCAAAAATGATAAAATGTAGAGGAGGTGATTGGTTTGCCAAGGCATGCAAGAATTGAAAGCGAAACGAAGCATTATCATGTAATGACAAGAGGGATCAACAAGGACAAGATTTTTTCTGGTGAGAGTGATAAGAAAAAGTTAATGGAATTGTTAAGGTCAAAGCTGGAGGATGTGGATATTACGTGTGTTGGATATTGTATCATGGATAATCATCTACATCTTGCTCTAGTAGGGGAGATAGAGGAACTGAGAAGCTTTATGAAAAAAGTCAATATTTCCTATGCAATGTATTACAATCGAAAGCATAATCGTATAGGACCAGTGTTTCAGGATAGGTTTAAAAGTGAGAACATCTTTAATGAAAGTCACCTAATGGGTGTAATTAGATATATTCACAATAATCCAGTCAACGCTGGCATGGTTAAGACCCCAGAGGAATATAAATGGAGTAGCATGAACGAATATATAACCAAGGAATTATTCTTAATTGGGGTTGAAACCAAAGAAAATGTTTTAGGTGGATTCAATTCCAAGGATGGATTTATGGAGTTCCACAAGCAAAATGATGATAGAGAGTATTTAGAGACAAAAGAAGAGGAAAGAAAGCATCAAGACAAAAAAATCAGGAAGATAATTGAATCATACTTTAAAGATAAGGGTATGGTTGAAGAGAATCAGATTAAAGACTTGGATAGCTTGATTGTACTTTTGATAGAAAGAGGCTTATCCTATAGAAAAGTGGCAAAACTTACAAATACAAGCGTTCATAGGGTGTATATTGCAAACAAAAAGAACCGTCCCTAGTGTTTGAAAGGAGAGATGACGTGATAAGCTTAGTGACTGACAGCTCAGCTGATTTACCAAAGGAAATAATTGAAAGATATGATATTTCCGTTGTCCCATTAAATGTTTTAATTAATGGGAAAGAATATGTTGAAGGTGTTGACATCTCGGCAGAAGAGTTTTGTGAAATGATGATCAATTCGGAGGAACTACCAAAGACATCGCAACCCTCGCCAGAGGTTTTTAAGAAGCATTTTGAAAACCTATCCAAGGAAGGTCCAGTACTCTGTTTGACAATTTCCTCCCAATTAAGTGGTACATATCAATCAGCATGCTTGGCAAGCGACATGGCGGATGCAGACGTGACAGTTTTTGATACATTGGCAGGCTCAATGGGTCATGGCCTACAGCTTATGGAAGCAGGAAGATTGATTGAAGAAGGACTTTCCATGGAGGAAGTGGTTGAAAAGCTTAAGGAATTCAGAAGCCGTTCCAATATATTGATCTTGCTTGACACCCTTGAAAATATAGTAAAGGGTGGTAGAGCAAGCAAGTATGCCGGTGCAGTAACAGAGATACTCAATATAAAGGTGTTATTGGAAGGGATAGATGGAAAAGTTGAAATGATAGAAAAAGTGAGAGGCACAAAAAAATTTACCAATAGAGTCTTGGAGGTCATAGGTGAAAGAAAGAGTGACTTTTCAGATACGGTATTTGCGATTACCCATGTCAACAATCAAAAAGGTGCTGAAAAATTACGAGACTTAATAATGGAAAAATATAAACCAAAAGATATAATCATAAATTACATGGGAGCTACAATGGGAACATATGCTGGGAAAGACGGCATGATCGTCTCATTTTACTAGGCAAACAAAAAGAACCGTCCCAGGTGTTTGGAGGAGGAAAGTATGATTGAATATGAGAACAAGCTAAAGGAATATATAATTCATAACAGCATTGAAGCAGACCACATACATTTTGAAGACATATGTCACTCCGTTCAGGAAGCAGCTGATGCAGCTGGAGCAACACCTGATGATCTGGTGAAGAATATATGTATGGTTGATGACAAGGGAAATCTAATTGTTGCCATTGTAAAGGGTGAGGACCGGGTGAGTACATCCAGAGTGGGCAAGACCTTGAAAATAGATAGACCGAGAATTGCAACTGAGGATGAGATCCTGGATAAGTCAGGTTACCCTTGTGGTGGGGTCCCATCATTTGGTTATGATGCAACATTTATTGTTGACCCAAAAGTCATGGATAAGGACTACATATATACTGGTGGTGGATCTGAATATTCTCTGGTACGCATTAAGAGTGAGAATCTAACAAAGGTCAATAAGGGATTGACAATGAGAGTGAGGAAGTAACATATGAGTGGAAATTTGAGAGAAAAAATTGAAATAGGCAGCAAGGTCAGAGTTGTACAGAAGCAAGATCAGAGGTCGGGAAAGTTGACCGAGGGTAGCGTTGAGAAGATTCTTACCAAGTCATCATCACATCCTCATGGAATCAAGGTGATGCTTGATGATGGGACTGTTGGAAGGGTAAAGGAAATAATAAATAGTTAGTGGGTGAAGGGTTGAATATACAAATTTTTGGAGCAAACAAGTGCTTCGACACAAAAAAGGCAGAAAGATATTTCAAGGAAAGAAAGATCAAGTTTCAATACAAGGATCTGTACAGATATGGCCTTAGCAAAGGTGAATTTGAAAACATCAAAGCTTCCGTTGGAATGGAAAACCTAGTGAACACAAAATCAAAGGATTACGAAAAACTCAATCTACATCGGATTAGAGGAAATGCCATCCGGGAGGAGATTATACTAAGCAACCCAAAGCTCTTCAGAACACCTATCGTGAGAAACGGAAAGCAGGCAACCGTGGGCTATAAACCTGAAATCTGGAAGGAATGGGAATAGTTGGGTATACTAAAGAAAAAGGAGAGGTGATGGTACATGAAGCTGACCTATCTTGGACATTCATCATTTTTGATTGAGGAGGGGAAATTCAAGGGTATTATCGACCCGTTTTTATCCGGTAATCAGGCATCAATTACTAAGCCGGAGGACATCAAAGGGCTGACACATATATTTATTACACATGGACACGGTGACCATATTGGTGATGCAGTTCAACTGGCAAAGGCCAATGACGCACTTGTTATTGCCAACGCTGAAATATCGGATTACCTTTCAACTAAGGGACTGAGAATCCATGCCATGCACATAGGTGGAAGATTCAAGTTTGATTTTGGAACTGTAAAGATGACCCCAGCCCTGCACGGATCTGGAATTAAGACTGAAAAGGGAATGCTATATGGAGGCAACCCAGGAGGTTTTGTGGTTGAAGTTAACTGCAAGAAGGTCTATCATGCCGGTGACACGGGACTTACAATGGACATGAAGCTACTGGAAGCTGAGAAGATTGATGTTGCAATGCTTCCCATAGGAGGCAACTTCACAATGGATATAGATGATGCGATAATTGCAGCAGATTTTGTAAAACCAAGGATACTGATTCCAATGCACTATGATACCTTCCAGGTAATCAAGGCGGACCCACAGGAGTTTAGGGAAAAGAACAAAACCTGTGATACAGTTATACTTGAAATTGGAGGAGTCTACGAGTTTTAGACTCATCAATATCCCCTGATGCAAACCTATTGAATGGTGCATCAGGGTTTTTATTTAATAGCTAAATTTGGGGCTTTGTGATAGAATACATGTTATTATCTATTGAAGGAAGGTAAATAGTATGTTTAATAAGGAAAGTATAATTAGGGGAGTTAGATCTGTTGCTCCATTGATTCTTGGAATAATTCCTTTTGCCATGATAAGTGGAATAACTGCTGCAAACACAGGGCTTTCACTTGGAATGGCATTGCTTATGAGCATTGGAATTTTTGCGGGCGCTTCGCAGCTAGCTGTTCTTCAGCTGGTAAGTGACAATGCCCATATGCTTGTGATCATCTATACTGCCCTGATCATCAATCTCAGAATGATGATATACAGTCTATCCATTGCTCCACATCTCCAGGGTATAAAAACAAGTTTAAAGGCTCTTTTGGCCTACAGCATGACAGACCAAAGCTATGCGATTTCAACGGTCCATTTCCTGAACAACCCGGAGGAGGACACCAAAAGCTTCCTGTTGGGAGCCTCATCAACACTATGGATAGTATGGCAAGTAAATACAATCATTGGATATCTTATGGGTTCAATAATACCACCAGAGCTTGGTCTTGATTTTGGTATTCCGCTGACATTTATTGCAATCCTGTTCAAGGGTGTAGTAGGATGGCCCGGAATAATTGCAATCATTACCAGTGGTGTAATTGCAGTGGCTGGTGCAAATCTACCCATGAATATTGGGCTTGTTTTAGCAGCTATTATTGGAATAGCCGCTGGTTCCATTAGTGAAATCTATTTAAGTAGAGGAAGGGGATAGGGAATCGTGAATAATATACAGCTTATATTGACAATTTTGATAATTGGTCTTGGCACATTCATTTTCAGATTCTCATTTATTCACCTTTATGGAAGGATGAAGCTTCCCCAATGGGTGCACCGAGCAATGAGATTTGTACCTCCTGCAGTAATGTCTGCATTGATTTTTCCTGCAATTTTGATTAAGGATCAGGAACTGTGGCTTTCATATGAGAATCCAAGGCTGTTGGCAGGGATGGTGGCCATTGTAATCGCATGGAAGACCAAGAATCTATTGCTGACAATTGTGACTGGTCTGGGTATATTCTGGTTGATTGTATTTGTGTAAGGATATAAATCTATTAGATTGATACATTTGATTAATACAAGGGAGAGGTTAGGTATGCGAGAGCAGAGGTCGCTGTCAAGATTAGGTTCAAATATCAAATACTGGCTATATGGAGAGGAAGACAGACCTGTGGTTGTGTTGACCCATGGTGCCACCCTAGACCATATGTCATTTATGGATCAGGTGCCAGCATTGGTAGAAAATGTCTACAGGGTTTTGACATGGGATATGCGGGGTCATGGAGATTCATCTCCAATGGGAAGAAAAGCCACCCTGCAAATCCATGTTGAGGATCTTATCGCCATAATGGAAAATGCAGGAATAGAAAAAGCAACATTGGTGGGTCATTCACTTGGAGGCTTTGTTTCCCAGCTTTTCGCACATAAGTATCCGGAGAGGGTGGATGCCCTTGCAGTGTTGGGGTGTACGGATATATCCCAAAAACCCAGCTTGTTCTACAAGGGAATGTATTTAATTATGCCGAGAATACTCGGTAGGATGCATCTGGAATCATTCAGGGAAAAGACTTTGGCGGACCTTTCCATATATGAAACTGTGAAGGAGTATGCAAGGGAAGCAATGGACCATATTCCAAAGGACGATTTCATAAAGATTATAATGTCTGGAGTTCAGGCTCTATGGACTGATTCCGGAATTCCTGAGGATTATATGATTCCTGTACCGTTTTTGCTGATGCATGGTGATTCTGACAATGCAAATGGGAAGGTTTATCAGAAGGAATCACCAGAATGGGAAAAGAGACAACCAAAATGCAGGTATGAGATTATTCCACATGCGGGGCACACTGCTCAGATGGATAACCCTGAAGCCTTCAATAGGGTGTTGATTGATTTTTTAAATGATGATGTATATTGATCATAAATACTAGGTTATATAATGTGAGAAATCCTTGAAAGTACTGAAATTTCATAACTTTCAAGGATTTTATTGTGGGTCTATATCAATTAAATCTTGATATTGGATTAGGTTTTGATACAATAAAGCATAGCAGAGTTAATTGCAGACCAGGAGGAATCAAGATGCGGTCTTCGAATAGGGTGCAGGAATTGAATAGCAATGTAATTTTTAGTGGCTTCAGATTTGGAATGATCCTTCAATTGGCAATAGGACCAATATCCCTTCTGGTGCTTCAAACTGCCATAACCAGGGGATTATCACAGGCAATGCTTGGAGTTTTGGGCGTAACCCTTGTGGATGCAGTATTTGTCATAGCCGCAATTCTAGGACTTGGTGCAGTGATAAACAAGAATAAAAATGCAAAAAGAGCATATCAGTT